>JAXFPC010000041.1:0-27849 GCA_034180005.1 Acidaminococcaceae bacterium
CAATAAAAATTATTTGCGGATGCAGTTTTGATGTTTTAAGAAGCAAATTTTGTGTGAATTGCCGCGATAATTAACTTGACTTTTTCATGATTTATTGTATAATTCTAAATGAGAATTATTTTTGATAAAGGATGATGAAAATGGCTAAAAGGAATACAATTCAAAGACAACTTGTAATTGCGGCAGTACGTTTTTTGGCTGATCACCCCACCGCTGAAGAGGTGTATGATCGTATAACGATGGAGTATCCTGATATCAGTAAGGGTACAGTGTATCGTAATCTTAATTCCCTCGTGGAAAGCGGCTTGCTTGGTAAAGTTTCCGTTCCCAGCGGAGCGGATCGTTTCGATCACATTCTGGCAAGGCATTATCATATAAAATGCACAGCTTGCGAGAAATTTGTAAATGTAGAGAATTTTGATTATATTCCGGATATGGATGAAAAGGTGGCTGCAGTAACCAAATATAAGATGAACCATCATGATATTGTTTTCAGCGGCATTTGCCCTGAATGTCAAAAATTATCGGAAGAAGAATTGGCTGCGCTTAAGGCAGAGTAAATCAATTACGAAAGCTTTGTACTTTGTCAGAGTTATTATACGGTTTTAAGTGATTTATGTTTCTTGGAGGTAGAAAACATGGATTTAAAGGGAAGCAAGACAGAACAGAATTTATGGACGGCGTTTGCCGGTGAGTCGCAGGCTCGCAACAAGTACACTTACTATGCCAGCGCTGCAAAAAAAGAAGGTTATAATCAGATTGCCGCTATTTTTGAAGAGACGGCCGGCAATGAAAAAGAGCATGCCAAGATTTGGTTTAAGGCTCTTCATGGCGGCAGCATTCCGGGAACTGTTGAGAATCTGAAAGATGCCGCATCCGGAGAGAACTATGAGTGGACAGAAATGTACGCTGAGTTTGCCAAGACTGCAGAAGAAGAAGGCTTTGAAAAATTAGCCGTTCTTTTTAAAGAGGTCGGGAAGATTGAAAAGGAGCATGAGGAACGTTATCGTGCTTTGCTTGCCAATATCGAAAATGATCGCGTCTTCAAGAGGGAAGAAAAACAAGTCTGGATCTGCTCTAACTGCGGTAAGATCGTCGTTAGTGAAAAAGCTCCGGAGGTGTGTCCTGTTTGTGATCATCCCCGAGGATATTTCCAGCTTCGAGCAGTCAACTATTAAAATATTTGTTAAAATGAAAAGCCGCAGAAGTTTTCTGCGGCTTTTTGTATGTGTTTATACACTTATACAAGAGTACAAAACGAAACTACATCGTCTTACGGTTAGAAGAACTATAATTTTAACGAGAAATACTCTGAAGAACAAGAATGCGACCTGAGATTTTTCAAAGCATTCTGAGAGCTAAATAATCCTGTCGATGGAATGATTTATAGGAAGGGCTTCATTTCCGGAAGCGGTGCGATACTTCTTTTCAAAATGCCGTTAATATGGGCAATGAGTATTCCGTAATTAGTCATGGGAATATTTTCTTCACAGGCGCGCTTATCGCGATAGAGCATCTCTCTTTCATTAAGCATACAGCCGCCGCAGTGTACGATTAAGCTGTATTTCTCCAAGTTTTCTGGGAAAGATGCTCCGCTGCTGAATTCAAAAATCGGTTCTGAAGCAGTAAATTTTCTGATCCATGCAGGAAGTTTAACCGTACCGATATCCTGACATTGTCTGTGATGGGTGCATCCTTCGCTGATTAATATTTTTTCGCCGCTTTTTATGTTATTCAGAGCGTGTACGCCTTTTACAGCATTGCGAAGTGTACCTTTATGCCTTGACATTAGTATGGAAAAACTTGTCAAAGGCACGGATGCCGGCAAAATTTTATTGACGGCGGCGAAAGCTTGACTGTCAGTTACCACCAGCGCAGGGGCATGCTTTAATATATCAAGAGTTATTTTTAGTTCTTCCGGACGAACAGTTAAAGCCATCGATCCGTGATCAAGTATTTCTCTGATAACCTGCTGCTGCGGTAAAATTAATCTGCCCTTTGGTGCTGAACTGTCGATAGGCGTTACCAAGATGACCGTAGCTTTCGGAGGAAGGAAATCTCCAAGCAGTTTTTGTCCTTGCGCAAGTGGTGCGACGTTTGCGAGTTTTTCTTTCAACGCGTAAATATTATTTTTGTTAAAAGTACTGATAAATATAAAGTTGTCGGTTAATTTTTTTGCTTGAACAATCAGTGTTGTCCTTGCATTTTCACTGAGAGCGTCAGCTTTATTCAGTAACAAAAAAGCAGGTATATTCCTGTTTTGAATTTGTTGCCAAAGTTTGATGTCCTTTTCAATGATACCTTGCGTTGCGTCTATAACCAATAACGCCATATCGCTTTTTTTCAGAACCTGATAGGTTCTTTCCACGCGCAGAGCACCAAGTTCTCCCGTATCGTCAATGCCAGGAGTGTCGATAAGCAGAACCGGACCGAGCGGAAGGATTTCCATGGCCTTGGCAACAGGATCGGTCGTAGTACCTTTGCGAGGACTGACAAGAGCTGCGTTTTGTTCCGTAAGTGCATTTATGAGACTTGATTTACCGGCATTACGCATGCCGAAAATACCGATATGAAAACGCTCTCCCGAGGGAGTTGCATTAAGATCCATGATGATACCTCCTGACGATATAAAATATTGATAAAGGCACTGCCGCGTATTTACAGCAGTGCCTTTACTTTCGCTTTGTTTTAGTCTACAAGTTCAAGCTTGGGGTTCGGATTGTAGCGACGGCCGGCTTTGGCACATTCCTTACCGTCGACCATCACTATGTCGGCGGTAAAGTTAACGTTGCCGTCAAAGAAGCATGAACCTACCGCATATGTGTCAACAGGAACACCCATCTCTTCAAAGGCGGCTACTCTTACCGCGTCAAAGCCTCCGGAAGCAATAATTTTTACGTGCTCGAATCCTTCGGCATCGAGAGCTTGTCTTACATTGCATACCAGCTCTTTGCAGACACCGGTCGGTTTAAAAGTTCCTATTTGGGTCCATAAACTTTTATCTACCATGCTTCCTGAAGTATCAAGGCGCACGCCGAGAAGTTTTTTGCCGAGTTTACGCGCTACTGCAAGAGAAGTGTTTACGCAGTCGTTATCAAAATCGACCAAAGCTATACGCGCGATGGAGGGGTCTACATAACTGTCAAAGGCGGTGGTTGCGGCGACGGTATCTCCGTGATATGCTGCAATCAGCGCGTGAGGAATCGTACCGATTCCTTTACCGTTTACCGCAAGAGCATTGGCATCGGTGGAAAAAGCTTTAACACCGCCGATTTTGGCTGCATACCCGTCCGATTCCTGAGTTTGATAAATGTCGTAGCGAGCAGGGAAGAAAAGTACAGGTTTACCGTTGGCAGCCTCCACAACTTTACGGACGTTGGAAGCAATTCTGCTTTGGCGTGACAGAATACCGAGGTAAATAGTTTCCAAATGAGCAAAATCGGCCAAATCACCCTCTATAGTAAGGACTGTTTCCCATTCGACTGCTTTATCACCGTCGTGCAGTGCATGAATTTTTATGTTTTCAGGATTGTGGGCACATTTTTTTATGAGAGCGATGGTTTCATCTATGCCGCATAAAACGACATTGGCTCGGGGAAAAACTTGCATGAGTACTCGGGGGTGATGGTTATCACCGTTTAAAATCTCCGCCGTGCGCAAAAAATACGCATCGGAATAATAACCGGATTTTATTTTCTCTACAGGAAATTTAAAGGTTTCAATAGGTAATCTGGGCATAAATTTTAAAACCTCCAAAAAATAAATAATTTTATAGTAAGTAATTTGCTTTCTATGATACAATATTATGCAGCTTAATTCAAGTTTTTAAAACCGTTTGTGCAAAGTGACAGTGTGGATCATAAATGCCTGGAAGCCGGGCATTGGTAGGGATTATGAGCGATAAAGAGAAAAAGACTGTGCTGCTTCTGTCCGCACCTGTAGGCGCGGGGCATGTATTGGCGGCTGAAGCTTTAAGAGAATATCTTGAGAAAAAAGAAAATATACGAGTTGTTCATGGAAACATTTTTAATTTTTTCCCCGCATTTTTGGGGCAGGCATTTTTGAGTTGTTACTTAGGAGTATTGGAGTATGCGCCTTGGCTGTATGAGTCGGCATACAAATGGGGCAACCAGGATAATGGCTCTTTATGGTTCCGTGGGATGTTGAATCATCTTTTAGCTTTTTTGGGTAAAAGATATTTGGATGAGGTGAATCCGGACGCTGTGATAGCAACTCACGCCACTCCGGCAGGGATTGTAAGTATTTATAAAAAATCACATCCGCAACTTTGGCTGGGAGCGGTGATAACTGATTACACGATTCATCGTTGGTGGTTGTGCGACGGTGTCGATACTTATTTCCTGGCTGATGAAAGCTTGCGCGACAAGGTAAATACTTCGGCCGAGATATTTTGCAGCGGTATTCCTGTCAGAGCCGACTTTAAGTTTTGCGAGAGAAGTGCCGTCAGGGAAAAATACGGTTGGCGGGAAGATGAAAAAGTTTGTCTCATCATGGGCGGCGGCGAAGGTCTGTTGCCGATGCAGGAAATCTTGCGCGAGCTTGAAGCGCATTATATCGAAGGATTGCGTCTTATTGCCGTTACCGGCAGAAATGAAAAAATGAAGCGCAGTTTGCTGAAATATGATCATGTTGCAGAAATTTACGGATATCGTGATGACGTTCCTCAAATGATGTGCGGCGCCGACATAATGATTACCAAAGCAGGAGGATTGACCTGTTCGGAAGCGTTGTTGGCTGGAGTGCAGCTTCTTATATACAAGCCTTTACCAGGACAGGAAGCTGGCAATGCGGAATTTTTTGAGCGACACTGCGGCGTAAAAATCGTAAAGAGTATTGATGAACTTGGCAAAACTGTAGAGGTGGCGTGTGCTGTCGCCAAGAGGAACGGTGAGCCGAGCAGCTGCGGTCATCCTTTTGCGACCGAAGATATATGTGCTTATGTTGTGCGTAAACTGCCGATTTAAATATTCGTTGTTTTAAAAAATTTTGTCAAAGTAAACTAAACGCCGTTTCATAACTTTGCCCTGAAAATTTTATTAATAATATTGCTGTGTATTATGGTCGAGGGCGCGTGCCCGACTTCATAATAATTTGTTGTGCCGATTTTTCGGATCATGATGTATTAGGAAGGAGTTGGTCACGTATGGAGGACAGATTTTATTTGGCTGCCGCTTGCGCTGTCGTACCCGGTTTAGGAAGAAAGAGATTGCGTAAACTTGTGGAGAGATTCGGCTCAGCCGAACGAGTTTACAAAGCTTCGCTTACCGATTTGACAGCTTGTGGCTGCACATATGAGCGTGCAGCCGTTTTTACGTCTAACAGAGATCAAGGCATGCCGCAGAAAATAAAAACATTTTGTGAGCGCAGCGGAACATACATTTTGAGCATTACAGACGCGGAGTATCCTTATCTGCTCAAGCAAATAAGCGATCCGCCATTGTTGCTTTATGTCAGGGGAGTTCTTCCTCAGGGACATTATACGGCGGTGGTCGGTTCACGTAAATGTACGGATTACGGAGAGAAAAACGCGTCAGTTTTTGCCGCCGCATTGGCTCGAAGCGGTATAACGATTATCAGCGGCGGGGCAAGGGGAATAGACACCGTGGCGCATGTGGCATGTCTGAAAGCCGGAGGTACTACCGTTGCCGTCTTGGGCTGCGGCATAGATATCGCGTATCCGCATGAAAACGCGGAACTTTTTAACAGAATAGAGGCTTCGGGAGCTTTGGTGACGGAATATCCGCCCGGAACTCAGCCTGTGGCTGTAAATTTTCCTGCAAGAAACAGAATAATTGTAGGTCTGGCATGCGAGGTGTTGGTAGCCGAGGCTTCGCGAAAAAGCGGCGCTATCATTACAGCAAATATTGCCGCTGATGAGGGTAGGGATGTTTTTTGCATTCCAGGAAATATTTATGAAGGCACAAGCATCGGCTGTCATGATCTTATCAGAAACGGAGCTAAGCTTGTGGATTGTCCGGAAGATATATTCTCGGATATGAACAAATTGTGGGAAGTCGGTACAGACTTTTGCAGACAAAATAATACTTTGGGATTTGACAAATATTATGATATAAAGGATAATATCCTTGCGCAAGGAACATTTGCAAACAGAACTTCCGCAGGAAACGAAAATTTGACGAAGATGACCGTTTCCGAACTGGGAAGCGTATTGCTGGATTGTCTGCACAGAGGAGCAATGTCGCTGGAAGAACTCGTTTCCGCCAGCGGCAGAGATTTCGGTGAAGTGAGTGTGGAACTGCTGCAGCTTCTGGCCGACGGCAGGATCAAGGAAAATGCCGCCAGGCAGTATCGGCGAGTTTAGGAGGAATTGATTTGGCTGACAACTTAGTCATCGTGGAATCACCGACAAAGTCAAAGACTATAGAAAAATTTTTGGGTAAAAATTACAAAGTAAGAGCATCGATGGGACATCTGCGAGATTTGAAGAAGAGTTCCATGAGTGTTGATATCGAACATGATTTTACACCTGAGTATATCAACATACGAGGCAAGGGAGATTTGATCAGAGCGCTGAAAGCCGAAGCCAAAAAGGCGGATAAGGTTTTTCTGGCCACCGACCCCGACAGAGAGGGTGAGGCTATAAGCTGGCACTTGGCAAATTTGCTCGGTTTGGAGAGTGACTCTCTTTGCAGAGTGGAATTTAACGAAATAACGAAAGATACTGTTACCAAAGCCATAAAAAAACCTCGCACTATTGATATGAACATGGTTGAGGCTCAACAGGCGCGGCGTATACTTGACAGAATTGTGGGATACAGTTTAAGCCCTCTGCTTTGGCGTAAGATTCGTAAGGGACTGAGTGCCGGCCGAGTACAGTCCGTTGCCGTTAAGATAGTAGCCGACAGGGATAAAGAAATAGAAGAGTTTGAGCCGATAGAATATTGGACGCTTTTTGCCAAGTTGAGGGAAAATGCCAAGGCGCCGATTTTTCAAGCGGAAGTAGTAAAGTATAACAATAAAAAGTTATCTCTCAGAAATTCTGAGGAAGCTCAAGCTGCCGAAGAATATCTGAAAAACGCATCTTATAAGATTGTGGAAGCTGTTCGTAAAGACAGGAAGCGTCATCCTGCGCCACCGTTTACGACATCTTCAATGCAGCAGGAGGCTAATAAAAAGCTTAACTTCAGCGGTAAAAAAACTATGCTCATAGCGCAGCAGTTGTATGAAGGCGTGACCGTAGGAAAAACTTCAGTCGGTTTGATAACATACATGAGGACGGATTCCACCCGTTTGGCGAATATTGCGGTGCAGAGCATACGTGAGCTTGTTGCCGAAAGTTACGGCAAAGAGTATTGTCCGGCCAAACCCAATGTTTTTAGCACGAAGAAAAGTGCACAGGACGCCCACGAAGCTATACGTCCTACAAATTTTCAAAGGACTCCGCAGGAGATGGCAGCTTTTCTCACGAGGGATCAGCTGCGTTTGTATGATTTGATTTGGCGGCGTACGGTCGCCAGCCAAATGAGCGATGCCGTGTATGATCAGACTGTGCTTACTATCGAAGCCGGAGATTATCAGTTAAAGGCATCCGGTTCCATTTTGAAATTCCCCGGGTATCTCAAAGTGAGCGGTAAGGACGCCGATGATGCTAAAGATTCGGAAATTCCGTATATTGCTGAGGGTGCTTCGCTACTTTTGCACAAATTGCTGCCTGCGGAACAACATTTTACGGAGCCGCCGGCGCATTATACGGAGGCCAGTCTGATAAAAGAGTTGGAGGATAAGGGAATTGGTCGTCCAAGCACCTATGCTCCTATTATTCAGACGATTTTGGACCGCGGGTATGTCTGCCGTGAAGGGAAAAAACTTCTTGTAACGGAGTTGGGCAATCTGACCATTGCAATGTTGACGGATTATTTTAGCGAACTTATTGATATACCCTTCTCCGCTTCTATGGAAACGAAACTGGATGATATTGCTGAGAATAAAACAACCCGGCAGCAGGTGCTGAAAGAATTCTATGATCCTTTTGCCAAAAAATTGCAGATTGCCGATAAAGAAATAGTCGAGATTGAAATACCTCCGGAAGTTAGCGATGTCGTATGCGATAACTGCGGACGGATGATGGTTTATAAAGAAGGGCGTTACGGGAAATTTTTGGCTTGTCCTGGATTTCCGGAGTGCCGTAACACAAAGCCTGTAGTTCGCAAGGTAGGTGTGTCCTGTCCGGAGTGCGGCGGAGATGTTATCGAGCGACGTTCCAAAACGGGGAGAATTTTTTACGGGTGCAGCAATTATCCTGCCTGCAGTTTTACTTCATGGGATAAGCCGATAAAGGACAAATGTTCTCACTGCGGCGGAGTGCAGGTTGAACATATCGAACGTAACGGAAGCAAAAAGATTTTCTGTCTGAATTCATCTTGTGTTAACGGGAAGCCCGCTGTTCCGTCCGGTAAAAAAGCTGCGACCAAAAAGAAAAAGTAACTTTGTGCTCTTCAGAAATATTTGTCTAAACTTTCTGGAGAGCATATTCATTTTAGGTAAAGAGAGGCTATTGATTTGGAAAAGATACATGTTATAGGAGCCGGTCTGGCAGGTTGCGAGGCTGCTTGGCAGGCGGCTAAACGAGGAGTACCTGTCGTACTGCATGAAATGCGTCCGCTGAAAAGAGACGAAGCGCATCAAACAGACCTTTTTGCTGAGCTTGTCTGCAGTAATTCTCTGCGGGCCGCAAATACAGAAAATGCTGTCGGACTGCTCAAAGAAGAGATGCGCTGTCTTGATTCTCTGATTATGCAAGCGGCCGACAAACATCGTGTTCCGGCCGGCGGAGCTCTTGCGGTTGACAGAGAAGCTTTTGCAACGGAAATAACAAAAATGGTTAAATCACATCCGCTGATCTACATCGTCTATGAAGAAGTGTTGGAGCCGGAGCAGTTGGAAGGAGTTGTAATAGTTGCAACTGGACCTTTGACTTCGCGAGGATTATCGGCAAATATCAAACGAATGCTGCATGAAGAATATTTTCATTTCTTTGACGCTGCGGCACCCATCGTAACCGCTGATTCCCTTGATTATGATAAAGTGTACCGCGCATCCAGATATGATAAGGGGGGTGCAGATTATTTGAATTGCCCTTTTTATACGAAAGAAGAATATATAAATTTTTGGCATGAACTGTGTGTGGCTGAAACAGCGACGGTAAAAGATTTTGAGCATGACGTTTTCGAAGCGTGCATGCCAATAGAAGAAATGGCTTTGCGTGGTGAGGACACCATGCGTTTCGGACCGCTCAAGCCTGTAGGACTTACAGATCCAAGGACGGGAAGAGAAGCGTACGCGGTGGTGCAGCTGAGACAGGATAACGCCGCTGCATCTCTGTATAACATTGTAGGGTTCCAAACGCATTTGAAATGGCCGGAGCAGCGACGAGTCTTCAGTATGATACCCGGTCTGGAAAAAGCTGAATTTGTTCGTTACGGTGTCATGCATAAGAATACTTACATTAACTCTCCGAATCTTTTGAATTGCCACTTCGCTCTGCGCAGTAACGAAAGGTTTTATTTTGCCGGACAGATGACAGGGGTTGAGGGATATGTTGAGTCGGCAGCTTCTGGATTGATGGCAGGAATAAACGCTGCGCGAAGCGTGTTGGGATGTGCGGCAGCAGTCTTTCCTGCTGAAACTGCTCACGGGTCTTTGGCAAATTATATCAGCAACAGCTCTATTGAAAATTTTCAGCCGATGAATATAAATTTCGGAATTATTCCGCCGCTGTCAGAGAGAATAAGAAAAAAACGTGAAAAAAATGCCGCCTTAGCGCAGAGAGCTTTGCAAGCAATGCAATCGTTCATAAGCGCGCACGATATTAAAAAAACACAGAATTAGGAGAATTCTTTATGTATTTGAGGGGGAAGTAATTTGTAGACATTAAATACAAATATGGTATAATATTTATCAAAAGCAATAGCCCGTCGTATCGACAGTTGATATGCGCGGTAGAGTATTTGGAGGTCTTTGTAATGCGGCAAATTGATCAATCCTGTGTAAACACGTTGCGTTTTTTGGCAGTGGATCAGGTGGAAAAAGCAAAGTCAGGTCATCCTGGTTTTCCTCTTGGTACAGCTCCTTTGATGTATACCCTGTGGGATCGTTTCATGAAATACAATCCGGCGAACGCAGGTTGGTTCGATCGCGACAGGTTTATTCTTTCCCCGGGACACGGTAGCGCTCTGTTGTATGCAATGCTGCATATAGCAGGTTATGACCTTTCGATGGATGAACTGAAAAATTTCAGACAGTGGGGCAGTAAGACGCCGGGGCATCCTGAAGTCGGACTTACACCAGGTGTGGATGCTTCAACCGGACCTTTGGGACACGGTTTTGCTATGGGCGTGGGTTTTGCCGTGGCTGAGTCTATGCTGGCAGCGAAATATAATAAACCCGATTTCCCGGTTATTAATCATTATACTTTCGGGATCACTTCCGACGGAGATCTTATGGAGGGAGTTTCCTGTGAAGCGGCGTCACTTGCTGGAACGCTGGGCTTAGGAAAGCTGATATACCTGTATGACGATAACAAAATAACCATCGAAGGCAGTACCGACGCGGCGTTCTCAGAAGATGTGGAAATGCGTTTTACGGCTTACGGTTGGCAGGTTCTGCGCGTGGAGAGCAGTGAAGATGTGGACGGCATTGCGGCAGCTGTTGCTGAAGCTAAGGCCGATGTTGTGCATCCTTCTCTCATCATAGTGCGAACACACATCGGTTACGGAAGTCCCAAGCAGGATAATGCGTCGTGTCACGGAGAGCCTTTGGGTGCAGAGGCTCTTGCAGCTACGAAAGAAAAAGCCGGCTGGGCTTCGGAAATGTTTTATGTGCCGCAAGAAGTAAAGGAGCATTTTGCCGCTAAATTGCAGAGCTGCGCTGCCGAAGAAGCAGAATGGAACGCCATGTTTGAGGCGTACGCCGAGAGTTATCCGGAAGAAGGAGCAGAACTCAGAGCAAGGATGCAGGGTGATTTTACCGTTAACATTGCTTCTCTGTATGATTTATTTGACGGTGTTGCCAAAACAGCCACGCGCGAAGCATCGGGAGAAATCATTCAGAAGTTGGCGGAACAGTTGCCGGCTTTTGCTGGAGGCAGCGCCGATCTCGGCCCGTCAAATAAAACAATCATTAAAGCTGAAAGCTTTTTTTCCAAAAATGACAGGCAGGGAAGGAATATTCATTTCGGTGTGAGAGAACACGCTATGGGAACTGTACTCAACGGTATGGCACTTCACGGAGGTTTCATTCCTTTCGGAGGAACATTCCTCGTTTTCGCAGATTTCTTGCGTCCTACCGTGAGGATGGCTGCACTGATGGGGATTCGTTCAATTTTTGTTTTGACTCACGATAGCATAGCTTTAGGCGAGGACGGGCCGACACATCAGCCGATTGAAACTGCTATGGCTTTGAGGATGATTCCCAATGTCAGCGTTATCCGTCCGGCTGACGCTTTGGAAACGGCATGGGCGTGGAAGGCGGCTTGTGTAAATGATAAACAACCGACTTGTCTGCTCTTGAGCCGTCAAAAATTGCCGGTTCTTCATGAGTATTCCGATGTGATAAAAGCAGGAGCGGAAAAAGGCGCCTATGTTTTGAGTCCTGCTGAGGGGAAACCTGCCGCTGTAATCATTGCTTCCGGCAGTGAAGTGTCTTTGGCTCTGGAAACCAAGAACCTTTTATCAGCCGAGGGAATTTCCGTAAGTGTGGTTTCTATGCCCAGTTGGGATATTTTTGAGCTGCAGAGCGCAGCATATAAAGAGAGCGTACTTCCGTCGGAAACGGTCAAATTTGCCGTGGAAGCCGGCAGTACTTTCGGCTGGAGCCGTTATACAGAAAATGAAAAAAATATCTTAGGCATCACGGAATTCGGAGCTTCTGCTCCGGGAGATGTGCTTTTGGAGAAGTACGGTTTTACCGCGGCTAATTTAGCAGAAAAAGTTAAAGCGGCACTTTAGTTTGTTTCGTACGGAAGATAACAGATCGAAGAATCTCTTCGGTCTGTTTCCGATTTTACAATAGAGGAGACTCAGGTCCATGAAACATTTGTTGACAATAGCCGGTAGTGACAGCAGTGGCGGCGCAGGAATACAGGCCGATTTGAAAACATTTGCCGCTCACGGTACATTCGGCATGAGTGTTATTACTGCTGTGACGGCACAGAATACTTGCGGTGTTACGAAAGTGCAAAATATCGCTGCCAATGTTGTAGAAGCACAAATTGCTGCCGTTTTTGACGATATAAGAGTTGATGCCGTAAAAATAGGCATGGTATCACAACCGGAAATCATTCGCACCATAAGCGCAGGTTTAAAAAAATATAATCCTGAAATAGTGGTTCTTGATCCGGTGATGATTTCCAAAACGGGTTTTCCTTTACTGGAACCGGAAGCTTGTCGTGTATTGATCGAGGAACTTTTGCCTTTGGCCACTTTGTTAACGCCGAATCTTCCGGAAGCCGAAGCCATGACCGGTATGCAGATACATAATGAACAGGATATGGAAGTGGCGGCTGCAAAAATAATTGCCATGGGAGCGAAATCAGTTTTGCTTAAAGGCGGGCATCTGGAAGGAGAAGCAAATGATCTTTTGCTCAATGCCGGTGAAAAAACATGGTTTAGAGAAGCGCGTATTGATTCCGTGAACACGCACGGTACGGGATGCACTTTGTCCAGCAGTTTAGCTGCCAACTTGGCCAATGGTTACAGCATTAATGATGCCGTGGCGATGTCCAAAAAATATATTTCTGAAGCGATTGATCACGGTATTAAACTGGGACACGGTTGTGGGCCTACGCATCATTTTGTCGAATTGTACAGGAAGGCTGGTATGCTGGAATGAATTTAAAAACTGAATTTGGAGAACTGGTAAGTAAGTTGCGTTCCGAGAGACCTGTTATCCATCACCTTACAAACTATGTTACAGCGGAAAGTTGTGCGGATATTTGTCTGGCAGCCGGAGGATCGCCGATCATGGCCGACGAGCCGGAAGAAATGGAAGAGATTGTCAAAGGTGCGGATGCCGTACTCATCAATATTGGTACGCTGAATCTTACGAAGATGATCGCTATGGAAAGTGCAGCGGAGTATGCTGTGATGAAAGGAATCCCCGTTATACTTGACCCGGTCGGCGTTATGGGGTCCTCTCTGAGATTGGCATTCGCGTTGAAATTACTGGAGAAAAATCTTATAAATATCGTGCGCGGAAATTTTTCGGAATGCGACGCTTTGTTGAGAGGCGTTTGCGAAGGACGCGGTGTGGACAGCTTAGATGAAGGCGAGCGAGAGGGAGAAGCGCTAAGGGTTGCCAAGGCTGCAGCAGAAAAGTTCAGCTGCGTGTTCGCTGTTACTGGAGCTGTTGATCATATCAGCAACGGCAAGCAGGCGCTTGTTTTGAATAACGGTCATCCACTTTTGCAGGATATAACCGGCAGCGGCTGTATGACTTCAACTCTTGTTGCCTGTTGTGCAGCAGTGGCTGATGATATGCTTGCTGCTGCTGCTTTAGGAGTGGTGATTATGGGGCAGAGCGCCGAATTGGCAGCAAATTTCCTTGAGAAAAAAGACGGGCCGGGAAGTTTTAAGGTACGCCTTTTGGATTGCGTATATCATGTGACGACGAAATGGAACCTTGTAAATCTTGCTCCGGAGCAGAAATTGTGATGTCTTGCACGTTAGATTACAGCTTATATTTGGTTACCGACAAGAATTGTTTGGGCGGCAGACCTTTGTTGCGGGCGGTGGAACAAGCTCTTGCGGGAGGAGTTTCTCTCGTGCAGTACAGGGCAAAGCAAATATCGGGAGAGGAAATGTTTAAAGAAGCGGTGGAATTGAGAAAGTTGTGCGCTTCTTACGATGTTCCTCTGATTGTTAATGACAGAGTTGATATCGCCCTAGCTGCGGAAGCGGCAGGCGTTCATTTAGGGCAGGGTGATCTTCCCTGCTCTGTTGCAAGGAAGATTTTGGGTAGTGACTATATTATAGGTGTGTCGGCTCATAACAGTGAGGAGGCTTTGCAAGCCGTTCATGACGGAGCTGACTACATAGGGTGCGGTGCAGTTTTTGCTACAAACTCCAAGTCGGATGTAAGACAAGTCGGGTTGGAAGGACTTGCTGCCGTAAAAGCGGAGGTGGGAATACCGGTCGTCGGTATTGGCGGGATAACTGCAGCCAATTATGCCGACGTTTTGCAAACGGGTGCCGACGGAGCTGCAGTAATCAGCGGTTTGCTTAACTGTGAAGATGTCTATGAGGCAGCTCAAACTTTTGTGAAGATCTTTGCCACGCTTAGAGAAGTGAAATAATTTTATAAAATTTTTGGAGAGGCGCGTCTTGCTTTAGCAGGGCGCGCTTTTGTTAACTGCGTTACACTTTTTTGAAGTATTTAGGTAAAGTATCTTGTTTAACTAATAAAGCAGGAATAATAAAAAAATATATCGAAACTACACTCATCAAAAAATGCGAAGGGGGATCCGTTCATGAAAGAGTATACAGGTGACAAAATTAGAAACGTGGCTATTGTGGGTCACGGTGGGGCAGGAACCACGTCCGTAACCGAAGCGTTGCTGTATCGTTCCGGCGCAATCAGCAGAATGTGCAAGGTTGAAGACGGTGCTACCACCACTGACTATGAACCTGAGGAAATTAAACGCAAAGTTTCAGTAAATGCAACTTTGGCGCCGGTGGAGTGGCGTGACAGTAAAATAAATTTTATCGACACGCCCGGATTCGCTGATTTTGTTGCGGAAGTCAAGGGTGCGTTTAGAGCTGTCGACAGTGCTCTGATAGTTGTCTGTGCAACATCCGGTGTTCAGGTCGGAACGGAACAGTGCTGGAAGTTGGCGGAGGAAGCAGGCCTTCCCAGAATAATCTTCGTAAATAAAATGGATCGTGAAAATGCGGATTTCGACAGTATTCTCGATAATTTGCGCGGCAAGTTCGGGAAAAGAGTGCTGCCGTTACAGCTGCCTCTGGGCAAAGAGGAAAACTTCCAGGGAATCATAGACCTTTATAAAATGAAAGCTTATCGTGCGCAAGGTAATGATTCGGAAGAGATAGAGATACCTGAAGAATACAGACAGGCCGCCGAAGCAGCCAGAGAAAAAATGATTGAAGCGGCCGTTGAAGCTGATGATGACTGCATGATGAGATATCTGGAGGGCGAATCGATAAGTGATGAAGAAATTCTCAGGTGCTTGATCAAGGGTATCAGGCAAGCGGTGATTTATCCCATGTTGTGCGGCAGCGCATACAAAGATATAGGTCTCGGTCGTTTGATGAATGCAATTATAGATTTTACGTATCCGGCTATTTTGAACGATTTTGTTGTTGTCAACAAAGCAACCGGCGAGGAAGAAATAAGAGATGCCGGCGCTCCCATGGCGGCATTGGTTTTTAAAACGACTTCCGATCCTTTCGTAGGACGACTGAGCTTTTTCAGAGTATTCTCCGGCAGTATTAAAGCCGACAGCATCGTTTATAACTCCGTTCGTGAAGAGGAGGAGCGCATCGGCAATGTGTTTACTATGCGCGGTAAGACACAGCTGCCTATGAAAGAAGTTGTAGCCGGCGATATCGGTGTTGTAGCCAAATTGCAATATACGTCAACAGGAGATACGCTTTGCGATAAAAACGCCGAAGTAGAATTTCCGGTAATAAAATTCCCTCTACCTATGTACACCAGAGCCATTTACTCCAAGAAAAAAGGCGAAGAAGATAAGATCATGAACGCTCTCAATCGTCTTATGGATGAAGATCCCACGATTATCGTAACGAAAAATCCAGTGACTAAGGAAACGTTAATCAGCGGAATGGGTGATCAGCATATTGAAATCATCATGGAACGCATGCAGAGAAAATTCGGCGTTGAAGCTGTACTGAAAGCACCGCTTGTGGAGTATCGTGAAACAATTCGCGGCACAGCGGAGGTTGAGGGTAAGCACAAGAAACAATCCGGCGGACATGGGCAGTACGGTCATGTTCTTATTAAAATGGAACCGTTGCCGCCGGGAAGTGATTTTGAATTTGTAGATAAGATATTTGGCGGAGCCGTTCCGCGTCAATACATACCGGCTGTAGAAAAAGGTATGTTGGAATCTATGGAGAAAGGAATTCTGGCAGGTTATCCGGTTGTTGATTTGCGCATCACATTGTTGGATGGCTCTTATCATCCGGTTGATTCTTCGGAAATGGCATTTAAAACGGCATCCAATATAGCGTTTAAGAAAGCTATGGAAATGTGCAAACCGGTTTTGCTCGAACCTGTTTACAGCCTCAACGTTACTTGCGCAGATTCTATGATGGGTGATGTAATAGGTGATTTGAATGCCAAGCGTGGCAGAATTTTGGGAATGCAAAGTATTGAAGAAGGCATGAGCGTTGTTAACGCTCAGGTTCCGTATTCCGAGATTACCGAATACGCGGTTGATTTGAGAGCCATCACACAGGGGTTGGGTACTTTTGAGATGAAGTTTGATCACTATGAAGATGTACCTGCAAAAATGGCTGAAAAAATTATTGCTGAACGTAAGGAAGTTTAAAGTTAAAAATAAGCAGCCCGCTAAAAGGCGGGCTGCTTATTTTTTCCGAACTTAAGCAGGCATTCATTGCCTAATGTACGGACTTGTTGTATAATGTTCTTGAAAAAGTGGCCGATCAATATTAAACATGATTGTAGCTTTTGTATGTGGAGAGGACGGGAAGTATGAACGACATAAAAAGAGTGTTTGTTGAAAAGAAAGAAGCCTTTGCTGTCGAGGCCAAAGGATTGTTGGCTGATCTGCGCGATAATCTCGGTATAACGGTTCTGGAATCCATACGCATAGTTAACCGCTATGATGTGATGGGTTTAAGTGACAGCGAGTTCGCAGCTGCAACTCAACAAGTTTTGGCTGAGCCTCCGGTGGATAAAGTTTATCTTGAGCAACTGCCTGTACACGATGACGAACACATCTTTGCAGTGGAACTTTTACCTGGACAGTATGATCAGCGGGAAGATTTTGCGGAGCAGTGTATTCAGTTGATTACGCAGAAAGAGCGTCCGACCGTTGCGTCAGCAAAAGTATATATTTTAAAAGGTCATCTTGGTGATGAAGAACTACTCAAAATAAAAGCTTATTGCATAAATCCCATTGAAGCCAGAGAAGCTGAATTGACAAAACCTCTCACGCTTGTCAATGTTTGCGAGGAACCTGAAAATGTTCAGATCCTCACCGATTTTAACGAATTGAGCAGTGAGTCTTTGGACGCGTTGCGTAATGAATTGGGTCTGGCTATGAGTTTGGATGATCTTGCCTGGTGCCAAAAATATTTTTTGAAGGAGAATAGACCGCCGAGCATCACCGAAATCCGCGTACTTGATACTTATTGGTCCGATCATTGTCGCCATACTACGTTCATGACACAGATAGACGACGTGGAAATAGTTCCATCTAAATACAATACACCCGTTCAAAAAGCTTACGATAAATATCTTGCCGTCAGAGAAAAATTATATGGAGAAGATTCTACAAGACCTGTCACCCTTATGGATATGGCAGTCATAGGTATGAAAAAACTGCGTGCCGAAGGAAAGCTGGACGATCTTGATCAATCTGAGGAGATCAATGCCTGCTCGATTATCGTTCCGATAGATATTGGCGGAGTAACTGAAGATTGGCTGGTGATGTTTAAAAACGAAACTCACAATCATCCTACGGAGATAGAGCCTTTCGGTGGCGCTGCCACCTGTCTGGGCGGGGCGATTCGCGATCCGTTGTCCGGACGTTCCTACGTCTATCAGGCTATGCGTATCACCGGCAGCGGCGATCCGCGTACCGCTATAGCGGATACTCTGCCGGGAAAACTTCCGCAACGCAAGATTACAATCGGCGCTGCAGCCGGCTACAGCTCATACGGCAATCAGATCGGTTTGGCGACCGGTTGCGTGCATGAATATTATCACGAAAAATTTGTAGCTAAAAGAATGGAGATCGGCGGCGTAATCGGAGCCGCTCCGAGAAACTCCGTCAGACGTGAACGTCCGCTTCCGGGAGATCTTGTCATTCTTTTGGGAGGAAAAACAGGACGTGACGGTTGCGGAGGCGCTACCGGTTCATCCAAAGAGCATACTATGGACTCTTTGTTGAGCTGCGGCGCGGAGGTTCAGAAAGGAAATCCTCCTACGGAGAGAAAAATTCAGAGGCTCTTCCGTAATCCTGAAGTAACGGCTATGATCAAACGCTGTAATGATTTCGGAGCAGGCGGCGTGTCGGTAGCAATCGGAGAGCTTACTGACGGATTGGTGATAGATCTTGATAAAGTACCTAAAAAGTATGACGGTCTTGACGGAACTGAGCTGGCGATTTCCGAATCTCAGGAAAGAATGGCCGTGGTTGTGGCTGCAGCAGACGGAGAAAAATTTATAGCTTGCGCTGACAAAGAAAATCTTGAAGCTACAGTTGTTGCCGAAGTGACGGAAGAACCGCGTTTGGTTATGTATTGGCGTGGAGAAAAAATCGTAGATTTGGAGCGTTCTTTCCTGGATACCAACGGAGTTGCGCAGCACACGGAAATTAAGGTGGAAGAAAATGCTGCGGCCAATACATTTGAACAGTTGCCGGCAGAAGTGGAACAGGCCGGCGGAATAGGTGAGGCCTGGCTGAAAAATATGGGGCGTCTGAATGTTTGCAGTCAGAAAGGTTTGTCTGAAAGATTTGACAGTACGATCGGAAGAGGGACTGTATTCATGCCTTTCGGCGGCAGCGAGCAGCTTACTCCGGCGGAAGGAATGGTTGCACGGATACCGGTGCTTAACGGCGGCACTAAAGCCGCTTCCGTAATGACCTGCGGCTATAATCCGGAGGTCGCTTGTTGGAGTCCTTTCCACGGAGCAGTTTATGCAGTTGTGGAAGCAGTAGTCAGAGCTGTGGCATTAGGCGCTGATCCTGCAAAACTGCGTCTTACGTTGCAGGAATATTTCCCTAAACTTGTCGGGGCGGCTGCTTGGGGCGAACCTTTTGCAGCTCTTCTGGGTGCGTTTACGGCTCTTGACGCGCTTGATCTGCCTGCCATCGGTGGTAAGGACAGCATGTCGGGAACTTTCATGGATATGAATGTTCCGCCGACACTTGTAGCTTTTGCCGTAGGCGTGCTTGACGGCGATAAGACTGTTTCTGCGGAATTTAAACGTGCCGGCAGCAAGGTCTTGTTTATATCCTGTCCCAGGGATGTTGACGAGGTAGTGGATTTTTCCGAGTTGCGTAAAAATCTGCAGGCCGTGCATCAGGGGATAGCTGCGGGGAAAATAACGGCAGCCGCAGCCGTTAAAGACGGAGGCATTGCTGCTCTCATTTCTGTTATGTGCATGGGCAACGGGTTAGGTTTTGAATTTATCAAGCCCTTTAATGATACGGACAGTCTTTTCACGTTGCAGCCCGGCGGAATTATTGTCGAACTTGCGGAAGAATGTGAAGCTGAAGAATTGTTTGCGAAAGTTGATTACGCACTTCTCGGGCACACAACTTCGGCGAGAGGTATTGCCATTAACGATGTATTTGTTGACGGTAAAGATATTCTTGCTTCCTACAATGGAACTTTGGCAGGAATCTTTCCTCAGGGGACGGTTGCTGTATCCGAACCGGAGGATATTCAAAAGCCTCTTTACAGAATTGACTTTCCTTTAACGGCCCCGGTGAACATTGCCAGACCGAGAGTGTTTATTCCGGTTTTTCCCGGTAACAATTGTGAGTATGACAGCGCCAGAGCTTTTGAAGCTGCCGGTGCGCAAGCGGATATTTTTGTTCTGCGCAATCTCACACCTGCAGCTGTTGAAGAATCGGTTACGATGATGACTGAATATATTCGCAAAGCTCAGATCGTTATGATTCCGGGAGGATTCAGTGCCGGCGACGAACCTGACGGAAGCGGTAAATTTATTGCCACAATGTTCAGAAATCCGCGTATAAAAGAAGCAATCAGCGATTTGCTGGAAAATCGTGACGGGCTGATGCTCGGCATTTGCAACGGTTTTCAAGCGTTGATAAAATTGGGTCTGCTTCCTTATGGTGAGATTGGAGAACTTACGGAAGCTTCCCCGACTTTGACGTTCAACAATATAGGCAGGCATATTTCTCAAATTGTAAGGACTCGCGTAGTTTCCAATAAGTCGCCCTGGCTCAGCGCCTGTGAACCGGGTGAAGAACATGTCGTTGCTGTATCTCACGGCGAAGGACGCTTTTATGCTCCCATAGATGCTATTAACAATTTATTTGCTAACGGTCAGGTGGCTACGCAGTATGTTGATCCTGCAGGAAGAGCTTCCATGAACACGCCCTTTAATCCCAACGGCAGTTTGTACGCTATTGAGGGTATAACCAGTCCTGACGGAAGAGTGTTCGGTAAAATGGGTCACAGCGAACGTTATGCGGAGGGACTTTTCCGGAACATCAGCGGTTTGAAAGACCAAAAAATATTCCTTTCGGGTGTAAATTATTTTAAATAATCTGCGCATGTGTCAGGCTTCCTCTTCAGTCGAGGAAGCCTGATCTGTTTTGACCGGCGTAATTTTTATATGGTATAATTACAAATCAGTATTTTATAAAAAATTATGGAGAATTTGTATGCTTACAGATGCCAGACTACGAAAAATAGGTGATATGCTGGATGACGGTAAAGTTGTGGCCGACATAGGCACGGATCATGCTTATTTGCCGATTTTTCTTATAAAAAAAGGTAAAATCAAAAGAGCCATTGCCTGCGATATAGCTGAAGGGCCGTGCCGGGCTGCTATTTCCAACGTGACAACATACGGAATGAAGGAGCTCATAGACGTGAGGCGTTCAGACGGTTTGCAAGCCGTCGTCCCGGGTGAAGCGGATATTATCACCATCGCAGGGATGGGCGGTTCAACTATAATTGACATATTGGATAAATCGCCTGCAGTTGCTCGCACCGCGAATAAAATTTTTTTGCAGCCGATGGCAGGTTCTGCAAGCTTGCGCAAATGGCTTTGCGCTAACAGTTATGTTATAGAGGATGAAGAGTTGGTAGCCGATGATAAATTTTTATATGAAATTATTGTGGCGCGCTCCGGTGTTTCTGAAAAAATTTCTGAAGTCGAAGCAGTTGTGGGTCCAGTTCTGCTGAAAAAAAAGCACTTGCTTTTGCCGCAGCAATTTGCCAAGCAGATAAGCAGTTTGCAAACAGTTTTGGAGAATATGTCCCGCAGTGAACGCGCTGTACATAGTGAAAATTATGCCGTAAAGAAAAAGTTGCTTGAAGATCTGGAGGTGTCGGCTCGTGTATGCAACTGTAGATGATATCGTCAAACTTTTAGAGAATGAGATACCTGTGGACGCCGCGGAGGAATGGGACAATGTTGGCTTGATGTTGGGGCGCAGGAACGGTTGCGTAAAAAATATTATTTTAGCCTTGGATTTTACCGAAGATGTTTTGGAACAGGCTCTTGCTAAAAAGGCTGAATTTATTTTGACGCACCATCCTGCCATTTTTAAAAAGTTGGCTTCCGTTACCGACGGCGATTGGCAGCAGGAACTTCTGCTGCGTGCAGCAGAACACGGTATCGCCGTCTACAGCGCGCATACTAATTTGGACAGCGTGGGAAACGGTGTTAATTATTCCTTGAGCAAAAATCTAAAACTGACGGATGTCGATGTTCTTGACGATACATCCGGTATAGGAGTTATCGGAACCTTAAAAGCAAAAAATTTGGATGTTTTGGCGGCATATGTAAAACAAGTATTGCAAGCTCCGTATGTCGTTGTGGGAAACGCCGGGAAAAAAGTAGAGCGCGTTGCCGTTTGCGGCGGTTCCGGAAGTGAGTTCATCCGGCAGGCTTTAGCTAAGGGAGCGGATACTTTTGTGACTGGAGATGTTAAATATCACGATGCTCAGCGGGCCATATTTAACGGTTTGAATATTATTGATGCCGGTCACCAGGCAACGGAATTTCCAGTGCTGGATGATTTGGCTGATCGTCTGTCGGAATGTTTTTCCGGAAGAGGTTGGAATGTAAATGTTTTTGTGTCCAAAGAAGCTTATCTTTTGCGTAGTATTTAGAAACAGGTGAATGTTATGATCAGTGAGTTAAAAGCCGGTATGAAATTTTGTCAGGCTGCTATCGTTAAGGTGCAGCGGATTGGTAAATCATCAAACGGTAATTTTTTTGCCAGAGGTTTTTTGGAGGACAGCAGCGGTTCCACGTCTTTTGTGTGTTTTGCAGCCGAGGCGGTCGATTTTTTACGTAATCTTGAAACGGTGGATGCCTTTATGGTTAACGGTGTCGTGGATATAAATAAATATGCCGGAGATAATCAAAGCCTTGTGGTGATCATTCACTCTTTAAGCAATCTTTTGCCTGAGGACGACGTGAGTAATTTGCTGCCGCACGGTGATTTTGATTTGGAGCAGTATAAGGCAAAGCTCAGCGAACTTATAAAGTCTGTCAAAACTCCGGTGCTGTATTCTCTGTTGGAGAATATTTTCAGCGGGGCTGTGTACGAACAATTCGTGCATAACCCGGCCGGAACAAAAATGCATCACGCTTATACGGGGGGATTATTGCAGCACTCTGTCGATACTGCTCAGTTAGCTGTAGCCATGGCCGACAAGATCGGCGATGTCAATAAAGATTTGGTAATTGCCGGCGCGTTGCTGCATGATATAGGCAAGCTGAAAGAAATATCTTCAAGGGTAGGCTTTCCTTATACTGATGAAGGACGGCTGCTCGGACATATAGCTATTTCAGCCATGTTGATCCAGGAAACGGCTGCTCGTTTGCGCATACCTGTCGGCAGAATAGAGCAGCTTCTGCACATCGTTTTATCTCATCACGGCGAACAGGACAAGGGTTCTCCTATAGCCTGCGCTACAAGAGAAGCTTTTATAGTTCATTATGCAGATGAGGTCAACGCTGTAATGAATCAATTTGAAACAGCATCGGGGAAAAATTCCTGGAGCTTCAATAAAATGCTGCAAAGAAATATTTTCATAGAGAGAGTTTGATCAGCATTCTTAATATGTAAATCTTTTGTGAATAAAGATTGGCGCAGCCAATTTGTGTTATAATTAGCTAAAATATGAGTTTGCAAGGAGTGTGTAAAAATGTCTGCACATAAAATATTAATTGCCGATGATGAGGCACAGATAAGAGAAATATTGCGTATTTATTTTGAAAAAGAAAATTTTGAGGTTATTGAAGCTGAGGACGGTGCCGAAGCGATCCTTAAAGTTCAGTCGGCAAAACCAGATATTATGTTACTCGACATTATGATGCCTGTAATGGACGGTATTGAGGTTTGTAAGCAGGTGCGAAAAATAAGTGATTTACCTATCATCATGGTTACCGCCAAGGAAGAAGACGACGATCGTATAGCCGGATTGGAGATTGGCGCCGACGATTATATTACCAAGCCGTTCAACACCAGAGAGGTTGTGGCACGTGTTAAGGCTGTGCTTAGGCGCGCTGCATCAGATAAAAAGGGTGATGATCAGCGAATCATTTATGACGGTCTGATTGTCGACATGGAGCAGTATGTTGTTACCGCTTTCGACAACAGAATGACATTTACTACTAAAGAGATGGAACTGCTCTGGTTCTTAGCGTCAAATCCCAATAAAGCTTTTTCCAGAAACCAACTCCTGGAAAATATTTGGGGCTATTCATACTACGGCGATACAAGAACCGTAGATACGCATATCAAACGTATCAGACAAAAGCTGAATATTCCGGCTGATTCCAAGTGGGATATTACGACTATTTGGGGCGTAGGATATAAATTTGAGGTAAAAGAATAATCAGTCATGAAAAAATCACTGAGTACGCGCCTTATGTACAGCTTTATGACTATTATTGTAGTCATAGTTGTAGGTGTTGCTGCCGGCATTTCTTATTTGATAGCGGATTATTTCTTTAAAATCAAAGAAAATAAACTGTCGGATAACGGTATAGAGATGTCGGAAACTATAGAATACTTTATTAGCAGGAACGATCACGACACTCTTATCAGATACATCGTAGCGGTGGATAGACTCATAGGCGCCAGGATATGGCTGTTTGATGAAAAATACAACCTGCTTGCCGCCTCGTATAAATCAGAAGACAGCAAATCATCTGAAAATCTGATGTTTGATTTTTATGAAACGAGAGCTTCAGACGAACGTTCCCGCTTGAAGATGGACGATTCGCCGTCCGTCACTGAAAAACTGCAAAAAGGTGAGTTGCCGCAAAAGGTACACAGCATTCTTAAAGATGTGTACGGAGGAAAGTTTTATAAATCGCAAATATTTCATCCGTACTACAAGGAGCACGTTATCCTGGTCGGAGTTCCTTACAAAAATCCCGTCAATAATAAAACGGGAGCTATAATTATCACGGAACCGTTAAGCGGCTTCGAAGCATTTTTGAGAAATATTTATGTGTACGTTTCAATCATAGGCTTTGTAGCTATCATCATCAGCTTGTTTCTGGTAAAAAAATTATCCGATAAAATAATTCGGCCGGTATTGGAGATGAAGGACAATGCCAAAGCCATGGCATCGGGAGATTATACTAGGCGCGTTCAATTTGCCGGCGGTGATGAAATTGCCGAACTGGGCGAAGCGCTCAATTCTCTCGGCTCTGACATGGAGGCATACATCGATAAAATGGAGCGTACGGAAAAAATACGCCGAGATTTTGTTGCCAATGTTTCTCATGAGCTTCGTACACCGATAACCATCATAAGAGGATACAATGAAGCCATTTGTGACGGACTTGTTACCGATGATGAATCGGTAAAACGCTACCACGGAATGATCAGCGAAGAAACCGTCAGGTTGGAGCGCATGGTACGTGAACTGTTGGATATCAGCCGTATGCAGAATAGCGATACTATGGCTGTGGAAGATATGGAAGAGCTGCCTCTGGCTGCCATTATTAGGAATGTGGTGGCTAAGCTGGCTGTAAAATCGGCAAAGCGTAATGTCAGATTTAACGTACAGGTTGACGAAACGCTGAAAGTTTGGGGCGACGGCGACCAAATGGTACAGTTAGTTTTAATTTTGAGCGATAATGCCTTGAAATATTCTCCGGAAAATGGTACTGTATCATTGTGTGCAAAAAAACTGGCTGACGGTTCGGCCGTATTCAGTGTCAGTGATCAGGGCCCTGGCATACCGGAAGAAGATATACATTTTATTTGGGAAAGATTCTACAAGGTTGATAAGTCGCACTGTCGTTCCGTGCCCGGAACCGGATTGGGCTTGGCCATTGCCAAGGAGATTATTCGCGTTCATGGAGCCGCAGCAGAAGTCATAAGCAAATATGGTCAAGGTACCACATTTGAAATAAAATTTCCAAAGGATAAGGTAGTATGATATTAAAGTATTTTTGTCCAGATTACAGAGTAAAGAGTATTTTTGACATTTCCCCAAAATGGCTGAAGCGAAACGGATATACAAAAATAGTAGTCGATATAGACAACACGCTTTTGCCTCGTGATAAGCAGGTAGTAGGGCCGCGAGCCATGACATGGATCCGTCAGATGCATCAGTCAGGCATCAACGTTGCTCTTATTTCCAATAACAGCGGCGACAGGATCAAGGCTATCACGCGACAGACAAATTTGGGAACCGTTATGCGCGCTATGAAGCCGTTGCCTTCGGCGTATAAATCAATAGTTAAATCAATGGGCGGCGGTAAGATTCTTTTTATAGGCGATCAATTAGTGACGGATGTTTTGGGTGCCAAAGCGCAGGGACACACTGTTGTATGGGTAGAATCCCTGGGCGGCAAAGAACATTTTATTACGCGTTGCACCAGAAAATTGGAAAGCCTTATAGCATCCAGTCTGGAGAAAAGCGGAAAGATGCCTAAAGAAAGAGTATTATGAAAATAGCTGCGCTTCAAATGGAAATCAGGGAAAAAAGTAATGCGGAGAATATTTCTCATGGTTTGCAGCTTGTGGAAGCTCATGCCGCGAAGCATGACATTATAGTACTCCCTGAAGTTTGGACTACGGGCTATTCGCTGGGACATTTATCGCAGGAGTCGGAGCGGATTGATTCTGATAACGGTGTCATCGGACGGTTGCAGAAAATTGCTGCAGCCGATAAGTGCGCTGTTGTTGCCGGTTCTGTTGCCTGCGCTCGCGACGGGAAGATTTATAATACTTCTGTGGCAATTGATGCGACCGGGGCGATAGTTAATTTGTATGACAAAGTACATCTTTTCGGAATGTTCGGCGAAGAAAATTTTTTTGCTGCCGGCAGCAATTTTGACGCTTACCTAATGGACGGACTATGTTGTGCTTCATCAATCTGTTATGATTTGCGCTTCCCGGAGCTTTTTCGCCGTTATGCGTTGCAAGGTGCGCAGCTGATGTTTTGCCCCGCGGAATGGCCGACTGCGAGAGGTGACGTATGGCGCTTGTTAGCTCAGGCGAGAGCTGCGGAGAACCATGTTTTTTTTGTAGCCGTAAATTGTGTAGGCAGCTTCAAGGGTGAGTCGTTTTTCGGACACTCTATGATTATCGGGCCTGATGGAAAGATTCTGGCTGAAGCCGGCGAGAAAGAAGAGGTTCTTTCCTGTGAGATAGATTTAGGGCAGCTTGATAAAGTACGTGACAAGCTGAATGTTTTGCGGGATGTGCGTAGGGAGTTGAATACTCTGTGAGTTTCAAAAAATTATTTGCAGCTTTTTCAACGGGAGTTCTGATGATGTTGAGCATTGTCGGCGTAGCTGCCTCGGCGATGCCTAAAGACGCACCGAAAGATGTGAAATTTATCCTGGGTTTGTATTACGGAAACGGGGAGCATATTTTGTTGCGTGAAAATACCGGGCGCCTGGAGTTGCTTTACAAAACTGAAGCTGCCGATAATTCTTTTGCCGCGGCAAATATTTTCCCGTTACGCAAACTTCGTTTTGACTCATATACACTTAATGAATCCGGTCCTATGAATTCCGCTGAAAGTTCTGTCAAGTTTGAACGGGACGGTGACGGCTACGGCATTTCTTGCAGAGTTGGCGGTCATGTTTATACAAGAGCTTTTTTAGGACGAACTTTGGGAGAACGGGCGGAAGTTTTTCGTTTACCGACGGTAAGTGAAGAAGAGTGGAAAAAACTCAGCCGTGAAGCTCAGCAGTCTGAGATGCCGGCAGTATTTTCCGCCGGAGAGAAAGCGGTTTTGGTCGATGTGTCTGCTGTTCAAGGGATCATGATAGACTCTAAGTATGCTGCCGAGGAAAACTGTTTTGGCAGAGCATTATATAAAAATGATAAGCTTTATGTTGCTCGTGATGCTGCAGAAGCCTTGGGACGCGTGCAAAAGCAGTTGGAATATTATGGGGTGGGACTGGTGCTGTGGGATGCATACAGACCGTGGCATATAAGTAAACTTGCTTACACGGCTTTGCCAAAAGATAAAAAGTTTTTGCTTCCAGATCCTGATAAGGAGAGTAACTGTCATAACACAGGCAATGCTGTGGATGTTTCCTTATATGATTTGAGCAGCGGTGAGCATCTGGAGATGATCAGCGGTTTTGATGAACCTTCGCTGAGACAATATTCGGATTATGCAGGCGGAACTGCTCGGCAAAGGTATCTCAGAGATCTTTTGAGAACTGTTATGGAAAACAACGGATTCAAAGGGGTTGAGATGGAGTGGTGGCACTTTGAGTACGCCGACGGGAAAAAATGGAGCAGTTTGAACGAACTGTATCGAGAATAGAAAAAAATAATTTTATGAGGTGAAGAAATGAACGTTTACGATTGTGCCAATGAATTATCCAGAGCCATGCGCGACAGTCATGAGTACAAAAAACTCAAAGAAGCTGCTGAAGCTT
>JAXFPC010000042.1:0-18025 GCA_034180005.1 Acidaminococcaceae bacterium
ATTTGTCGGCATTTTACTCTGGGATAGTATTTGTTCGTTACGCAACAGTACGGCATCGGTAAAAGTGCCGCCCACGTCAATACCTAAAAGCATACATTTATCTCCTTTGCACGCTCAAAAGTTCCTTATTGATATTATATCATACGCCACCGTTAATCCCTAGCGTATTCAACGGAAAGCTTGTGCGAAAAAAATGCCCGTAAGCAAAGCTTGCAGGCAGGAAAATCATCATACATCATTCTATTTTTTTATCCGCAAAAGTAAAACTATCACAAAGTTCACCGCACAGCAGGCAGCGAAGAAATTCATCGCAGCGCCATAGCTTCCTGTTGTCGACACAAAGCGCGAGATGACGATGGGTCCCGCTATACCGGCGAAGCCCCAAGCTGAAAGAATACGTCCGTGAATTGCGCTTAACTGTTTTGTGCCGAAAATATCGCTGAGATATGCCGGCATGCAGGCGAATCCTCCGCCATAACATGTTACTATTACAAAGACCATGATTTGAAACACAAGCGGACTTTCCACATTCACCAAAATATTAAACGCAGCGACTTGCAAAGCGCAAAACAATAAATAGCCGGTATTGCGCCCTATGTAATCCGAAACAGTCGACCAAACAATTCTGCCTATTCCATTCAGCAATCCTACTATGCCGACCATGGATGCCGCCTGAACGGCGGTCATTTTTACTAAATCCTGCGCCATTGGAGAAGCCACAGCTAACAGACCGATGCCGCAGGTAATATTTATAAAGAAAACCGTCCACAACGCATAAAATTTCCACGTCCGCATCGCTTCATGAACAGTGCAGGAAACTGCAACATCCTCTTCCGGCTTGACATGCATTGTTGTTTTTACAAGCTTCACTTCCGGCGGAGCCATGTACAAAGCCGAGGCGGCAATAACGGCTGCGTAGCCGATTCCGAGAAAAACAAAATTCCAAACTAAACCGAAAGACGTCACCAAATATTGCATCAACGGACCCGCTATAAGACTGGCAAACCCGAATCCCATAATTGCAAGTCCTGTCGCCAGACCTCTGTTATACGGAAACCATTTGACCAGCGTCGACACGGGGGTTATGTAACCGACTCCTAAACCTACGCCCACAATTACACCGTAACTGATATAAAGCAAATAAAGTTGTCTTGAATATATGGCAGCTGCCGTGCAAAGCAATCCGCTGCCAAAAAAAGCCGCCGAAAGCAACCCGCTCTTACGCGGTCCCATGCGCTCCACATATGTACCCAAAAAAGCAGCTGATAATCCTAAGAAAAGAATTGCCAAAGAAAAACACCATGTTGCCTGTTCAAGTGTTATACCCATATGCTTCATAATAGGACGCGTTAAAACACTCCAAGCGTAAACACTGCCTATACAAATGTGAATGCCAATTGCCGACAAGACTATTAACCATCTGTTTTTCATTTTTAAAACCTCTTTTCATTTCAGATGAGCCTTCTGCGCAAAACAAAACCGTCCGGGCCTAAGGCTTGCCCAGACGGTCGGCATTATTCCGAGTGCAGTCCACGTGGTCAATTCCACTCATCCGTCAGAACTGCAATGGTCTTTACTTCTTCTACATGGTATCACATTACACAGCTATTGTCAACATATAGTAAAAATTCCCGCATTGTGCAACATTAAACCCTATATATTGTACTTGCATCTCAACACTCCTGACATTTTACAGAAAATTGTTTTTGAAAAATTACCCTGTTTACTGTTTAAAGAAAACTGAAATTAAAAGTAGCTCTATCAATTATATTACCAATTTTTCTTGTAAAGTCCTCGTAAAAGTTTTATCTCCTCAGCATAGCCATTTAAATCATTGGGAGTTTCCAAGTTAAACGGCAAGTGAGATAGCGCCGAATGATTAATCACTGCAGTCAACGCTTTCAAACCGATATTTCCCTTGCCGATACAGGCATGTCGATCCTTACGGCTGCCCAACGTATTAAGACTGTCGTTCAAATGCACCGCACGCAAATACTTCAAGCCGATAATTTTATCAAACTGTTCAAGCACTCCGTCGAGATTATTGACAATATCATAGCCGCCGTCATAAATATGACATGTATCCAAACAAACACCTATTTTTTGGGAAAGGCGTACTCCGTCCATTATGCAGCGAAGCTCTTCAAAACTGCGACCTACCTCGCTGCCTTTGCCAGCCATCGTTTCCAATAACACCACAGTACTCTGTTCCGCCGTGAGCACATCGTTAAGCAACTCCGTTATCTTGACAATGCCGATATCGCTCCCCTGTTTGACATGACTTCCCGGATGAAAATTGTAGTAATTCCCCGGAAGATGTTCCAACGCGGCAAGATCCTCCGTCATAACCGCAGTCGCAAAATCTCGCAAGCTCTGGTCTGCCGCGCAAGCATTCATAGTATAGGGCGCGTGTGCCACTAAAGGAGCAAAACGATGTTCCTCAAGCAGAACTTTGAGCGCCGCCGCATCATCCGCATCAAAAGCCTTAGCTTTACCGCCGCGCGGATTGCGTGTGAAAAACTGGAAAGTGTTGGCTCCTATCGCAAGAGCCGTTTTACCCATACTCAAAAAACCTTTGACAGAAGAAAGGTGACAACCTATGTTAAGCATAAATTTGATAACCTCCATATTATGAAAAAATACTCGCGCTGTTAGTTGCATATAATGATTCTAACATATTTTTCTAAATCCGACTCACTTTATCAGCACATCGTTGTCACGATACCCATAATAAATTTTTCATCGGCTTGCTAAACAGCTATTGACATTTAAGCCAAAAGTTGCGATAATGAAAAAACATTATTTTCAAGATAAAATAATACTTATTATAAAAGCTATGAACGGGAAAATTTTTTCAGGATGCAGTTTCAGAGATACGGCGTTCGGTGCGAGCCTGTAGCAACTGGAAAAAGACGCTCACCCGGGAGCTTCCGTTCTGATTTTCAGGAACGGACGCAACGACTGCGTTATGTCTCCGAACGGCGCTTCGGGAAAAATTGAGTATAATATAGGGTGGTACCGCGATTTTCGCCCCTATCTGCAGCTGCAGATAGGGGCTTTTTTATCTGCGGTTGGAGCTGCGCCGATAAAATTTAGGAGGGATATACAAATGGGTATGACAATGACAGAAAAAATTCTGGCCAAACACGCAGAAAAAACTGACGCGCATGCCGGAGAATTATTAACGGCGCAGGTAGACCTTGTACTGGCCAATGATATAACCGGACCGCCTGCTATTACTGAATTTGAAAAAATAGGCCGACCTGTTTTTGATAAAAATAAAATAGCGCTTGTACCGGATCACTTTTCTCCCTGCAAGGACATAAAATCTGCGACAATGTGCAAAAAGCTGCGCGATTTTGCCCGCAAGCACGACATAACAAACTACTTTGAAGTCGGGCACATGGGAATTGAGCACGCTCTGCTCCCTGACAAAGGACTTATCGCCCCGGGAGAAATCATCATCGGCGCCGATTCGCATACTTGCACTTACGGAGCGTTAAACGCTCTCAGCACCGGCATGGGACAAACAGATATCGGCTGCGCCATGGCCAGCGGTTCCACGTGGTTCAAAGTTCCTGCGGCTATAAAAATAATCCTCAGCGGTAAACTGCCGCGCTATGTCCAGGGAAAAGATATTATCCTCACGCTTATAGGCATGATCGGCGTCGACGGAGCACGCTACCAATCCTTGGAATTCTGCGGCGAGGGAGTAAGCCAGCTTTCTATGACGGACAGATTGACCATCTGCAACATGGCTATTGAAGCCGGGGCAAAAAACGGAATTTTTCCTGTGGACGAAAAAACTGTCGCTTTCCTTAAAGAAAGAGGCGTAACAAGAAAATGGGAAGCCGTTTCGGCCGACCCGGATGCTCACTATATTCAAGTGATAAATCTTGAGCTTGATAAACTTACGCCCGTAGTGGCCTACCCGCATCTTCCGGAAAATACTCGCCCCGCCGCTTCCGCAGCAGCCGTCAAAATAGATCAGGTCGTTGTCGGCTCCTGCACCAACGGACGCCTGGAAGACCTGGAACAAGCTGCGGAAATTCTGCATGGACGCAAAGTTTGTAACCATGTACGCATGATCATTATTCCGGCAACTCAAGAAATTTACCGCGAAGCAATGCGTCGCGGATACATCGACACTTTTATCGAAGCCGGAGCAGCTGTTTCCACGCCGACCTGCGGTTCATGCCTTGGCGGTTACATGGGTATTCTTGCTGCTGGTGAACGTTGCGTATCTACGACTAACAGAAATTTCCGCGGGCGTATGGGACATGTTGACAGCGAAGTATATCTGGCAAGTCCTTACACTGCTGCGGCCAGCGCCGTCATGGGACACATAGCAAGTCCGGAGGAGGTTAAATAATGAGCAAAGTTTGGCGTTATCAGGATCACGTCGATACAGACGTTATCATTCCCGCAAGATATTTAAACATAGCGGACTTTGAAGAATTGGCGGAACACGCAATGGAAGATGCTCCGGAAAATGTTACCTTGAATTTCGCAGCCAACGTAAAACCTGGCGACTTTATAGTGGCAGGAAAAAATTTCGGCTGCGGCTCCTCTCGCGAGCACGCTCCCATGGTACTCAAAGTCAAAGGCATCAAGTGCATCATAGCTGACAGTTTTGCCAGAATTTTTTACAGAAACGCGATTAATATCGGTCTGCCTGTTTTGGAGATAGGCTCTGCTGTAGAGCAAATCTCTCCTGAAGATATGCTTGAGGTTGATATCGGCAAGGGAGAAATAAGAAATATCACAAGAAATATAACTATAACCACAGAACCGATGCCAAAATTTATTCAAAAAATTTCTGAATGCGGCGGTCTGATAAATTATGTCAAAGGAGGCGGACAGTAGTGAAAATAACTTTACTCCCCGGCGACGGCATCGGCGTTGAAATAGTTGACGCCGCTGTACAAGTTTTAGATGCCGCTGCAAAAAAATTCAATTTTGAAATAACTTACGATAAACAACTTATCGGCGGCTGCGCCATAGATACAACCGGCAACCCGCTACCCCAGGCAACGATAACGTCCGCCAAAAATGCCGATGCCGTACTATTGGGTGCAGTCGGCGGCCCCAAGTGGGATAATCTTGATCCTTCTTTGCGCCCTGAAAAAGGATTGCTCGGTATCCGCCAGGCTCTAGGTTTATACTGCAACCTGCGTCCGATGAAAGTATCTCCGTTCACATCACATCTTTCCCCGCTAAAGGAAGAGCGCGCCTCCGGCGCCGATCTGTTAATCGTAAGAGAACTTACCGGTGGCATTTATTTCGGCGCTCACCAGGAAGCTCATTTAAATGAACAAAATGTGGAAGAAGCCTGCGACGAAGAAAAATATACCCGTCCGGAAATAGAACGCATCGCACGCCTTGCCTTTGAAGCAGCCCGCAAACGTCGCGGCAAAGTGACAAGTGTGGACAAAGCCAACGTTTTGGCTTCAAGCCGTTTGTGGCGAAAAACAGTGACAGAGATGCAGCAAAATTATTATCCCGATATACAGCTGAACCATTTTTACGTTGATAACTGCGCGATGCAACTTATTTTAAATCCGGGACAATTTGATGTTATTCTGACCAACAATATTTTCGGAGATATTCTTTCCGACGAAGCTTCAACAATTGCGGGATCCATCGGACTGCTGCCTTCAGCTTCTTTAGGCGACGGCACCGGCATGTACGAACCCATTCACGGCAGCGCTCCTGATATAGCCGGACGCGGCATTGCCAATCCGCTGGCGACTATTTTAAGTGCAGCTATGATGCTGCGTCATTCTCTAAACCTACCGGAAGCCGCGCTGGCAATAGAGACCGCTGTTGATAACGTTATGTCTGAAGGTTATCGCACTCCTGATTTATACAAGGAAGATCTTATCAAAGTATCTACAAAACAGATGGGAGCACTTGTAGCAAAACACATTTTAGAAAAACTGTAAATATTTTAATGCATTGCATCTCCACAACATGATGCAATGCATTTTTACTTAAATAAGGTTTGATGATATAATTAGCTCGTATAACGATTTTCACGGAGTTTTTCTATGGAACTGAAACACAGGATACCTGAATACGTCAAAAAAGTACTGCATCTTTTAAATGCCTCAGGCTTTTCCGCCTACATTACCGGCGGAGCAGTGCGGGATATACTGCTGCAAAAAATTCCCTGTGATTTTGACATCGCAACATCCGCCACTCCCGAGCATCTAAAAAATCTGCTGAAAAAAAATAATATCGATTGTGTTGATAATCTCGGAAATAATTTCGGCTGTACCGTGGCTGTCATCGACGGATTCACCGTGGAGATAACAACCTTCCGCGGCGAGCTGTATACATATGCTGACGCTCACCGTCCTGCGCAGGTGTGGTACTGCAAAAGTTTGGAAGATGATTTGAAGCGACGCGATTTTACCGTCAATGCTATGGCAATTGATAAAGACGGTAAGCTTTTAGATCCTTTATGCGGGCAGCGTGATTTGGAGCAAAGATTGCTTCGTCCTGTCGGAAGGGCGGCACAGCGTTACAGGGAAGATTCTCTGCGCATGTTCCGAGCGTGCCGGCTGGTGGCGCAAACAGGTTTCACTTATGTACAGGATGAAGATGCGCTGCCGCCTTTCGGGCAGGAAAACACACCCTACAGACTTAATCCGTCTTACAGATTTCCCACGGCTCACACCTCAGGACTGTCACTTGAAAGAGTACGCATAGAGCTTGATAAGATGCTTACTGCTCCTCACGCTGGCAACGGATTTATGCTTTTTCTTGCTTCCGGACTTGCCTCAGCCTCCTGCAATCGCCGCGAAGGCAGCCGTGAATATCTCACAGAGTTACTTCCTGAGTTGGAGCACTTAGCGTATCTGAAGCAAAACCCTCTCTACCACTGTTACGATGTATGGGAACATACTTTGGCAGCTCTGGATAACAGTCCTGCCGATTTAGCAATTCGTTGGGCTGTGCTGCTGCACGATGTCGGCAAGGGAATGCCCGGCATCCGCCAGCAGAACGGCAGCGGCCAGCCAAGCGATCACGGACACGAAGCATTGAGTGCATCCATGGCTGATGTTATTCTGCGACGCTTAGGCTATTCCGAAAAATTCACAAGAGAAGTTGTCTGGCTCATTTCAAGGCATATGCGCTTCGCACCCATGCTTATTTCCGGAGAGCGTTCCCTGCTCCACTGGGTACGCACGGAAGCTTTAAGCGGTTTTTTCCGCAACAACAAAATCTTACGCGAGCATTTCGAAAAACTTACAGCAGTATTTCTGGCAGATATGGGAGCTACTCAAGGCGGGAAAAATTCCGCGCTGATGGCAGAAGGAAAAGAACTTGGTAAGCAAGTATCAGCCGTCGCAGCCAACATGCCTGTTCACTCTTCCGATTTGAACATCTCCGGCCAAGAATTACTGTATATGATTTCCGATGTACGAATAGCGGAAGTTTTCACTTATCTGCTGAAACGTGTTCAGTCCGGCAATCTGCCTAACGAAAACACAGCTCTCCGAAATGCTGTTAAAAGCAAATTGGCGAGAAGTAAAACAACTTCTGCAAAAATATCTGACTGAACGGAGACACCTTTATGCCAAAATTTAAGCGTTATTTTACTATTGTCGGCGCGCTTTGCTGTGCGGGCATCGGAATAATTCTTTACCAAACGCTGCCGACCTCTTTAAACGTAGCAGAAGGTACGCCTACAAACAGTCCGGCGCAGCTGCAAGGCAGGCACAACATAACACACTCTCCCTACTACGCAGCGCCCGACGTGTACAATATGCGCTCAGGAGGCAGTCTTATAGTACTGTCCAAGTTTAAAACACGACAACAAGAAACCGGTTATACCTGCGGTCCGGCAGCAGCAGCTATGGTAGCGGAATATTTTCCGGGAACGCCTAAGCACACAGAAGCTGAGATAGCAAAAATCATGGGTACGAACCGCGTTAACGGAACAAATGTTAAAGGCATGAGCAAATATTTTGAAAGCATGGGTTGGCAGGTGAAAAATTCTCTCACCGATAAATCGCCGTCAAACTACAAAGAATTTCTGCTCTTCGTCAAGGCTAATTTGCTGGCTGGAATTCCCATAATAGTAGAAAACGTGGAAATCGGCGGTCACTGGCGTGTAATCATAGGCTACGACAATATGGGAACGGAGTACGAAGATGATGACGTACTGCTGATGGCCGACCCCTATGACACAACTGATCACATTCAGGATGGCTACGCTGTCAACAGCGCCATGAAATTTTTTTATATGTGGTTCGACGCTCAACTTTTCAACAGCTCGGAAAGAAAAAAACCGTGGCTCACAGCTTGCCCTCGCTAAGCTGCGCCGCGGCTTTTTTATGTCGAAAGTTATTTTCTGACTTTTTTCATATACGAGTACAATGAAACACTCATATGAATGAAGCCTGTAAAAACAAGTACATATTTTATCGGCATGATATTTCCTAAAGTTCCTCCCAAAAGAGGTCCGGCTACGCCGCCGAACTGCTGCGCAGAAGTTACCAATCCGAATGCCTTCCCTCTGGACTCACGGTCGGTAACTTTTGTTATATCGGCGTTAATATTCGGTATCGCCCCCGCCAAAAAAATTCCGTAAATAAACTGAATGCAGGCAAACTGCCAAACGTCGGCAACAAAAATCTGAAACAGATTGATAAAGCCTGCGCCGAAAGTAACAACACAAAATATTTTTACGTATCCGAAACGCTGACCTTTTTTTCCCCAGAACGGTGAAGCTATAATCCCAGCGATACCTGCAAGAGAAAAAATTATTCCGGAGACCTTGACAGTACTTTCATTCATACCTCCCATAAGCTGCGCCACATACATAGTAATCAAAGGCTGAATTACCATTATGCATGTTTGAATGACAAAAAACATACACATGATATAAAGCAGTTCCTTATTGTGCAGAGATGCTTTCAAATCTACCCATAAATTCCTGTATCTTTGTGAATTTCCTGTCTGTGCAAAAGGCAGATCACGCACCAGAAAAAAGACCAATCCCGTAGCAAAAAGCAAACTGAAGCTGCCGAGATAAAAAGACATACGCATTCCGAACCAGCTGCTCATGTAACCGCCCAACAACGGGCCAAGAATACTGCCGCTGGCCACAGCAGCTTGCATAAGTCCCATGCCCCACCCCATTTTATTTTCTGGCAGTGTTGATGAAAGCAATGACATAGATGCAGGCACGAAACCGCTGATCAAACCTGTAAGAGCACGCACCGCAAAAAGCTCCCACGCATTTCGACATGCTCCGGATAAAAAATAAGTCAAAGCAAGTCCGATGCCGGCTCTTATAGCCATCTTCCTCTGTCCTACTCTGTCAGCCAACGCGCCCCAGTAAGGAGCCATGACGGCAGCTCCGAAAAAAGTTACGGCGTAAACCATACCGCTCCAAAAATTCACATTGGCATCAGTAACGTTAAGTTCTGTTAAAAGATAAACGGGAAGAAAAGGTACGCAACTCGTGTAACTGGCGCAAGCCAAAAAAACTCCCAGCCATAAAACAGGGAGATTTATTTTCCAATATGTGCTTTTATCATATCCATTCGCTTTGAAAAACATACAATCACGCGGCCTCTTAATTTTCTCCCGTCATTATAACACATTTACGCTTGCCAGAAAACCCCGCTGCGACATGACGCGCTGCGCTCCACACAACAAATTGCATAATTTTGCAACTAATTAAATTTATGCTATAATGTTGCAAGACATTACAGTTAAAGGACGTGTAACTTTGAAAGCTTATACTAAACAGGAACTGGAAGACTCCGGCTTTTTTGCCAAACTTCTCGGCAGCAAGCCTTCAGGAAATGCTTGGAAAGAAATAAATAATCTCTTGGCTGACGCTGCTTCAGCTGACGAAATTTCCGCAGCCCGCATACAGGAAACTGTAAAAAAATGGGGCGCCAAATTTGACGACAACAGTTTGGAACAGCGCAGCGGACTGTACCGCAAACTGGCGGATACCACATACACGGAAGCGCTGACAGAAGAAGATCCTCTTTTCGCGCAAAGCAAACATCTTGCCGAAACTCTTTCGCTGCCTCCACATTTGGTAAAACTGGCCGACAAAGGAGCAAAAACAGCCGCGTATTTTGAACGCTGCCGCAAATTGTTGCTCAACGAAGAAAAACTTACGATTCAGGAATTGAATCGTCTTTTCGACTATGATTACGAAGACGGTTTTGCAGCCAGAAAACAAGTTTTCGAGCTTTATTTCAATCAAAAATTTGAAGCCATCAGTCAAGAACGCCGCTATACTCCCGAACAGGAAGAGCAACTGCGCGCCGATTGTCAAAAACTGGATATACCCTTTGAATTTAAAAATAATATTGTCAATGCTCTCACTCAATACCGTGAACTCTGGAAAGCGGAAAACGCTGAATTGACCAGACTTGACCCTGAAAATTTGCCTTTCAACCTCGACCCCGGTGAAAATTGCCATGCTTACGCCAACTGCGGTCTTTGCGAACATAAAGTGGTAGAAAAAGAAGACAATCTTTTTGAGCTTACCCGCAAGTTTAACATTGACGAAACAGTCTCCTTTAAAGGGGAAAAACTTGAGCATCCGAAAATCTCCGAAGAAGTAACTACTGTATTTGAACTGGGATATTTCTTTCTCACAGACAGACGTATAATTTACATCAGCGATAAACAAGCTCAAGCCGTAAATTTCAAAGATCTTGCTAAAGCGGAGTTTGACTGTATCAATATCGTAACCTTCGTCAACAATAACGGAGGCAGGATAATGATCAAATTCGCGGATGAAGCCGCCGAAGCTGTTTATATCCTTTTCACAAGAGTGTTTGAAAAATTCAAGAAAAATATATAATAATAAAATTATCCCTGCTTTGCAATAACCGTGCGATATCACAAGATATAATGCACGTCGTTATGCGACAGCAGGGATTTTTTATCGGCAATAAAGCCCTCTCGTTCCAAGCTATTCCAAATGACTTTTAAAAGACCAGCTTGCAACACTAAGGGTGAGAACCGCAATCAAAAAAAGAGGTACCAAATTTACAACCACATCCGCACCGCTCATATCTTTGAGAAGTAATCCCTTGGCAAGCACCATAAAAAAACGAAGTGGATTCACGTATGTCAAATACTGCAATAATTCCGGCATATTATCTACAGGAGAAATAAATCCGCTGAGAAGAATGGCAGGCATCTGAAAAGAAAAAACACCTAATATTGCCTGCTGCTGTGTTTTACACAGCGAAGATATAAATAACCCTACACCGATTAAAGCTAATAATACAAAGACATCCGCAACTAAAAACATACTCAGCGAACCGTTAATCCTAAAATCAAAAAACAAAACGGACATACCGACCATCAAGCACGTTATCGTCCATGCAATCAGCAGAGGCGGAAGCGACTTTCCCAATAGTATAATTCCCGGAGAGAGCGGGCTGACAATCAACTGGTCGAAAGTCCCCAGTTCTTTCTCACGGGCAATAGACAATGCTGTAAGCAAAAGAGCACTTATCATGGATAACAATGCCATTAAAGACACAAGAGAATATTGCCGGTACTCAAGATTCCGATTGAACCAATTTCGTACAACTATCTCTACTTTTTTCTCACCGCTTGTCAAACTGTCACTGTACGAATTTATTATCTCGGATATATATCCGCCAGCAACTATTGCTGTGTTAGTCTGCCGTCCGTCCGTTATGACTTGGATACTTGTAGCGTTGTTCGTAAGAATTTTTTTTGCAAAGTCTGACGGTATCTCTACAACCACGTCAACATCCTGATTTGCCATTATATCATTTACTGCAGATCTGTTATTCTCAATCCTGATGTCGTCAAACAAAGACGATGCCAGAAAATGATCTATAATTTGCCTCGAATGATAGCTGTGACTGTTGTCTACTACCATCAAATTTATGTTCTTCACCTCCATGTTTATGGCATTTACGAAAATAAGCATTTGTATAAACGGCATAACAGTCACAACTATACGACTGCGCGGATCTTTCCATATCGTAAGAAATTCTTTTTTTATAAGAGACAGCAATCTTACCAACATTACTCCAGCCTCGTACATGTCTTTCTATACACCAAAGCGAAGAATATCATGCATAAAACGCCCAAATAAATTGTGTTCATAACAACTATTTCTTTAACCGTTCCAACCAAAAATTCGCTCTCAACAAAACTGACAAAATGTCTTTGAGGAATAAGCATCGTCAGATACCTGAAAAATGCCGGCATAGAATTTATAGGAAAAATCAATCCGGAAAGAAGCAATCCAGGCAAAAAGCCTACAACAAGCGCTATTTGACATGATACGAGTTGACTTTTAAAAACTGTGGATATAAAAAGTCCTATTCCCATACACGTCAGCAAAAATAAACTGCCGACAAAAAACAACACAATGTACGATCCGTAAAAAGGTACAGCAAATAAATACCTGAGTAAAATTACATTGAAAATCAGCGACACCAATCCCATGCTGTAGTAAGTAAAATATTTTCCGATGATAAACTGCCATTTTGACAGACCTGAACACAAAATTTTTTCCATGGTTCCCCTCTCCCATTCTCTGGCAATGACAAGAGCAGTGAGAAGAAGTCCGACCATACTCAAAGTAACGGCCAAAGACCCTGGCATGATAACATGATGACTGTTAATATCAGGATTATACCAAACTCGTAATTTTGGCTCTATCAACTGAGCAGTTTTGGAAGAGTACCCCGACGTCAAAAGCCACTGCTGAATAATGCCGGTTGCGTATATTTGCACTTGCTGAGCGATATTTACCTCGCTGCCGTCAGCGATAATCATAATTTGCGGCTGATGCCCCACTACCAGCTCTTTAGTAAAATCTGCAGGAATCAGTACTCCGCCATGCAATTTTGACGATTCTATGGCTTCGTACATATCTGCGTTATTTTCATAGAGCACCGTCTTTATATATTTACTTTGAGAAAACGAGTGCATCAATGAGTCCAGTCGTACATTCCTGTCATCAATTTTTATTCCTATACGAACGTTCATGACATCCATATTTATGCCGTACATGTAAATAAAAGACAAAAGCAGAGGCAGCACAAAAGCTATAAGTATGCTGCTCGGATCTCTGAATATTTGCAAAAACTCTTTTTTGACAAAGGCCGCTAACGTCTTCATTGCACCGCCTCTTCCTTATCCCTGCGCATAATCAATTCAACGAACGCTTCCTGCATGGTTTCCGCTCCCGCATGTAGCTTAAGTTCCTCCGGAGTTCCCAGCGCTATTATTTCACCTTTATAAAAAAGTCCTGCTCTGTCACATAACTCCGCTTCATCCATAAAATGAGTAGTAATTAAGACTGTTACTCCTTTGGCCGCCAAAGCGCGCAAATGATTCCAAAATTCCCTGCGCGTAATAACGTCCACGCCGGATGTCGGCTCGTCTAAAAACAATATGGGAGGATTGTGAATCAGCGCGCACGCAAAAGACAAGCTTTGTTTTAATCCGAGCGGCAGTTCATCAGCCGGTTGTTCCAAAAAATTATCCAAGCCGAATGTAAACGCAACATCTCTTGCCCGCGACTTGATATCAGAAATACTTATTCCGTAAATACCGGCGAAAAACTCCAAATTTTCTCTAACGGACAAACTGCCGTAGAGAGAAAATTTTTGCGACATATAGCCGATATAAGATCTTGCCAATGTCGGATTCGCCCGAATATCCGCTCCCATAATCTTAGTGGTACCCGATGTGGGACGAATAAGTCCGCACATCATTTTAAAAGATGTGGATTTACCTGCGCCGTTCGGTCCCAGCAGTCCGAAAATTTCACCTCTTTTTATACTAAACGTACCGTTTTTCACCGCCGTAAATGCCCCGTACATTTTCGAAAGAGACAATGCTTCTACTGCATACTCGACGTCATACTCACGATAATTGTACGAAAATGCAATAGAAGAATATTTTTCCTGATATCCGCCCATAAGGCGTATGACTTCTTCTTCGAAAGCTTCCGCACTTGTTCCTAAATTTTCCGGCTTTCCGCTGTATATAACGCGCCCCTGATCGAGGACAATAACATTATCAAAACTATTGGCTTCGTCAAGATATGAAGTGCTCCAAACGACAGTGCCGTTTGCAACACCGGAAGAACGCACAAGATGCATAAGCTCCTTCCTGGAAATCGGATCCACACCTACAGACGGTTCGTCTAAAACTAAAAGTTCCGGGGCTCCCAACAAAGTACAGGCCAGTCCCAACTTTTGTTTCATTCCACCGCTGAGCTTACCGACCAATCTGTTTGCAACTTCCGACAGTCCTATAAAGCTCAGCAACTCGTCTAAATCTTCCGAAGCGCCTTTGATAGCTGCAAAAAAATGTAAATTTTCCGCTACGGTCAAGTCTTCATAAAGACCGAACTTTTGAGGCATATAACCTATTTTCTTTACAAGCATTTCCTTGGCTTCTGCCGGAGCAAACCCCAAGGTTCTTATCGTACCTCCGTTGCTTTGCAACAGTCCGACAATTATCCGCAAGAGGGTTGTTTTACCGGAACCGTCCGCACCTATGATGCCTGTCACTTTTCCACGCGGTATGTTGAGCGTCACATTATCCAAAGCAATATTGCCGCCGAAATTTTTAGTGAGTTTATCTATGACTACCGCTTCCACTCCCGCCTCCAGTTCCTCCCGGATTCAGCTCTACAGTAGCCGGCATCCCTTGGCGCATAAATTCATCCGGTTTATCGATATATACACGAATCATATAAACCAAATCTGAACGTAAATCAACTGTCTGAACATGCTTGGGCGTAAATTCGCTGACCGGGGAAATATAACCTATGCGTCCGACATATGATCTGATTTTGCCTGTCTCCGGTGAAACGGCGTCAAAAGTAATTTGAGCCTCCATGCCTGGATAAATATTTCCCAAATCTTTTTCGCTTATATAAGCGCGTACCCAAACAGGATCCTTCTTCGCAAGCGCATAAACGGGACTGCTTTTTCCGACGATCATGCCCGGTTCTTGCAAACGCGTCGTCACAACTCCATCCTCCAAAGCAATCAACTTGGAGTAATCGTTCTGACGCAACATGATGCGCTTAGAAGTCATGGCCGCATCATATGATGCCTGCGCGGATTTTAAGGATTTCTCAATATTCTCGTACGTAATTTGCGCAACAGCTCCCCGCTCGTACAGAGCGGCATATTTTTCGTAAGTTGCTCTGGCGTACGACAAATCGGAGACAGCTTTGGCAACAGCACTTTCCGTCTGCTGAACCTGCAACCTGTAGTCAGCATCATCCAACTCTGCCATCAGCGCGCCTTTAGCCACATAATCGCCTTCTTCAAAGTACATTTTTTTAATCTGTCCTGCTACATGAAAACTCACGTTAAACTGTCTCACATCAACATTACCGTACAAAATTATTTTGTTGGAATCACTCTTTTCCGTACGAAAAAAAATACACACGCCGATAATTACCGCTGCCAACAGCAGAAGCAAAAAAATATTTCTTTTGCTCATACGTAGTTCCTTTCATATTTCTGAAAAAATACCCCTCAGGTATCTCCTCATATTATTTTTAATAAAGATTACATCTTCAGACGTAAAATTTCTATTGCCATTGATAAGCGGAAGTATCCGCGGCGCCGTTATTTGTGCCGCTATCAGAGCAGTCAGACAACTTATCTGTGTATCTGTCAAAACCCCGTCAAAAATTTTCAACAACACTTTCCTCATGAACAACTTCGCCGGTGGATTAACGGCGGCAAAGTTTTCACTGTGCTGTTCCCTGATAAAAAATTTCATTTGGTCAAAAGATATCACATCATAGAAAAAATCAATCATCAAATCTGTAAAATTATAAATCATTGCTCTGCACTCTTCCGTGCTGCAATCATCATAATCGGCAAACAAATCAATTTTGCCGTCCAAATATTCCAGTTGCGCAGCTATCACGTCGGCAATAATCGCCTCATAAAGTTCCTGCTTTCCTCCGAAATAATATGAAATCATACTGATATTTATTTTAGCCTCTCTGCATATTTCCCTTATTCCGGCGCCGTCATAGCCTTTCTGTGCAAAAATCTTTACCGCAGCGCTTAATATTCTTTTTTTAGTTTCATTATCGTTATTGTATTGTTTCATACTTTAATTATAAATCAATCGTTTGATTTTAGCAAGTGATTGTGTATTTGCATGACAACTTCAATAATCTCATTCCAACTTTTTTACATTAAACAAAAACGGACCTCCGCCGCAGCGGAAGTCCGTCAAATGCGAAATATTCATATGTCGGCAAAACTGAAATCCTACATCGCCTCGCGAATAGCGCGCGCCATTCTCTTGATGCCTTCAGCAATTCTGTCATCCGGCATATTGGAGAAATTTATGCGCATGCTGCGATCAGTCTTTTGATTCGGATAAAATGCGTCACCTATAACTCCGGCAACCTTCATATCAATACATTTTTTAAATACCTTAACAGCGCTGACACCTTCCGGGAAAGTCAACCACAGAAATAAACCTCCCTCAGGACTTGTCCACTCCGTGCCTTCAGGAAATTCCTCAGCCATACACTTCAGAATCACATCACGACGATGCTTGTACAAAGCGACAATTTTTTTGACATGTTCGTCAAGATTATATTTTTCCATATAAGCATCAGCTACACCCTGATCAAAATTGGAAGTGTGCAAATCAGCGCTTTGCTTAATTTTGATGAACTGCGTCAGCAAAGATTTTTCGGCAGCAATCCATCCCAGGCGCAATCCCGGGCAGAAGATTTTTGAAAAAGTGCCTAAAAACATTACCAACCCCTTAGTATCAAGAGACTTCAAAGAAGGCAACATTTCTCCTTCGTAACGCAATTCGCCGTAAGGATTATCCTCCACTACCGGCAGACTATATTTGTTCACTACTTCCATAAAGCGACGTCGACGCTCCAGGGACCATGTTCTGCCTGTAGGATTCTGAAAATCAGGAATAACATAAATAAATTTACATCTGGGAGTAGAAGCAAGTATCTTGTCCAGTTCTTCAGGTATCAGCCCGCCGTCATCAGTAGGCACTTCCACAAATGTCGGCTGATATGCGTTAAAGGCATTCAATGCTCCCAGGTAAGAAGGACTTTCACAAAGAACCACATCTCCGGGATCAAGAAAAACTTTGCCGGCAAAATCAAGGCACTGTTGAGAACCTGTTGTAATGAGAATATCATCCGGATCTACCTCCGTATGATATTTTGCAGCCATGCGTTCAGCAATTTTCCTGCGTAAAGAAGGTCTGCCTTCGGTAGCGGCGTATTGCAGCAGTTGATGTCCTTCCTTTAAAACAAGTTCCGCCGACACGGCAGCAATCTCTTCCACAGGAAAAAGCTCCGGAGCCGGCAAGCCGCCGGCAAAAGAAATAATGTCGGGTTGCGCAGTCAATTTCAAAAGTTCGCGGATTTCGGAAGCCTGCATCCGCTCCATACGTGTTGCGAAATTCATCAGTAAAACCTCTCTTCACAATCATCTTCAACGTTTTTCATTCTACCACTTGGCACGAAAATGCACAAGAAAAATTGACTTCCGTGATAATCTGAAATACCTGTTCTGCTGCTTTGTAATCTTTTTTATACTTTTCTTACGACAATGGCAAAACGCGGTAGACCGTTTTATGACTAGCATAAAATTGTAACACGCTGAAAGTTATCAGCTATCTAAAATACGAAAGTTTCTTCTCGCCGGTTTTCATTGTCGCTTTATTTCTTTACTGCAAAATTCACACTGTTGCTTTTTATAAAATGCAGCAGTGTGAAACAACAACTTTTTACTACGCTTTTAATCTGTGCAGCTAAATGTCGAACTGAGCGCTGAACATAAATGTTCGAGGAGCGCAAAGAGCTACGGAGCTGCCTCTGGCAATCCAATAATTTCTGTCGAACAGATTATAACACATTACATTAAAAGTTGCAGGAACGGAACCCAATGAGGTCTTATATTTGTAGCCGAGATCAAAAGTGAAATAGGCAGGTGTTCGAACTCCTTCATTGTTTATA
>JAXFPC010000047.1:0-21328 GCA_034180005.1 Acidaminococcaceae bacterium
CTGTTTCCGATTGGATGGGGATAGAAAAGCAGCGCGGCATTTCCGTCACCTCATCGGTTTTGCAATTTGATTACAACGGTTTTCGCGTAAATATTTTGGATACTCCCGGGCATCAGGATTTCTCCGAAGATACATACAGGACGCTGATGGCAGCGGACAGCGCCGTTATGCTTATCGATGCCGCCAAAGGTATAGAGCCGCAGACAAAGAAATTGTTTTGGGTCTGCCACCGTAGGCGTTTACCTGTGTTTACTTTTGTAAACAAACTGGACAGATACGGTCGTAATCCTTTCGATCTGATGGACGAGTTGGAAAATATTCTGGGTATCAGGGCATATCCTGTGAATTGGCCCATCGGCATAGACGGTCAGTATAAAGGTGTTTATGACCGTATGAATAAAACAATTCAACTTTTCGAAAACGATACCAGTCACGGTGCCAAACAGCTGAAATCAACGACAGGATCTCTTGATGATCCTAGAATTAAAGAAATGTTGGGCGAAGAACTTTATGAAAATTTGTGTAATGATATTGAATTGTTGGACATGGCTGGTGACGAGTTCGATTTGGAAAAGGTCGGCAAGGGTGAATTGACCCCTATGTTCTTCGGCAGCGCCATGACAAATTTTGGAGTTCAGAGTTTCCTGGAAAAATTTTTGGAGCTTTCTCCAATGCCGCAGCCGCGGGCTTTGCAGGACGGCGGCGTTGTGGAACCTGCTGAAGAGAGCTTTTCCGCATTTGTATTTAAAATACAGGCCAATATGAATCCTGCGCACCGCGACAGAATATCTTTTATGCGCATCTGCTCCGGCGTATTCTCAAAGGGTATGAGCGTTTATCATAAGCAGAGCGGCAAGATGATAAAACTGTCGCAGCCGCAGCAGTTTTTGGCGCAAGAGAGAACTATTGTCGAAGAAGCGTATCCCGGAGATATTATCGGTGTTTTTGACCCGGGCATTTTCGGCATCGGCGATTCTCTAAGCGACGAAAAGCTGAAGTTGACCTTTGAAGATTTTCCCGTTTTCCCGCCGGAGATATTCGCCAGGGTGCAGCCCAAAGATTCTCTCAAGCGCAAACAGTTTGAAAAGGGTATTGTGCAGCTTGCTCAGGAGGGTGCTATCCAAGTTTTCAGGCAGGACGGTAGCGGTATTGAAAGCTGTGTTGTTGGCGTTGTCGGTGTTTTGCAGCTGGAAGTGTTGGAATACAGGCTGTTGAACGAGTACGGCGCCCAGTTGGTTTTAAATCAGCTGCCTTATTCGGTAGCTCGTTGGGTTTACGCGGAAAGCAAAGGTCAGATCGATAATGTAAAAGGTTTGGATAACGGGATGCTGGTGTACGATAAAAAAGATCGTCCGGTTATTCTTGTCAATAATGAATGGTCGCTGAACTGGATTCTGGATCGCAATCCTGGCATGCAGTTCTTAACGGTGCCTGCCGATGTGGAAAAAATATAAAGAAGAAGCGTCCAATATAAAATATCGGGAATTCAAAAAACCTTTGACTTTGTCGCAGCAGATAGTTTTTTTGATCATGCTTGTCGTTTGCATTGCCCTGCTGCCGGCATCGGTTTTTACAACGCAGCGTGTAGTAAAGGTCATTTATGACCGCGTAAGCATAAATGCCGTGAGCATTAACACTATCCTGTGTAATTCGCCTGAAATAAAAGCGGGGTTGAGTAAGCTTGCCGCGGAGGAAGATCCTTACGTCAGAAAAATGATGACAGATTTTGTCAATAATGTAGACAATTCCGATGAAGCAGGTGTGGCTATTTTTGACAAAAATTTGCAGCTCCTCGTTTTTTATAATCCCGGCGGTCTGGATAAATTTGAAGAAAGCGCCAATGAGCTGGTGCAGAAATATTCCTTACGGGAAAAAATAACTTGGAGCGAAAATTATTCGATTCCGAATAAAGCCTTCGGTTACGTAAGAGATTTCGATAATAAGATTATCGGTTACGTGGTTACAGGATATTCTGATGATTTGTTGAATAAGTCTACATACGATTCAGTTCTTTTCCTGGTTCTGACGTCGCTGATGGGTCTTATTGTGGGCATTATCTGCGCCGTGCATATGGCTAAAAGGATCAAGAGAGTCCTGTTCGGTTATGAGCCTGAGGAAATCGCAGCGCTGTTGCAGGAACGCAATATCCTGCTGAATTCCGTAAGAGAGGGTGTTATCAACATCAATAGGGAAGGCATCATCACCTTAGTCAATTCTGAAGCTGAACTTTTGCTTACTCAGGCAGGAGTAAAAGGCGCTGACAATTTGACAGGTAAAAATATCCGATTGATTTTGAGCAACATTACTTTTGATGATATCATCAAAAAGGGGACGTCCTATTTTGATATCAGCAATAAGATCGGCAATACGGTATTTATTTTGACGGCAGTTCCTTTGCTGCTTGAGAATGCCGTCTACGGAGCGGTACTGACTTTCAGGCAAAAATCCGATGTTGAGGAAATGGCGAATCAGTTGACTGGCTTTCAAAATTATGCGGCGGCTTTGCGCGCTCAGACTCATGAATTCATGAACAAGATGCATGTTATCATGGGGCTTATAGATATGAAGGCTTATGAGGAACTTAAAAATTTTACGCAGGAGATAGCCTATAGCAGACAATCTGAAGTTTCTTACATAGTTACTCGTTTAAAAGACATCACTCTTTCCGGCCTGGTTCTCGGCAAGATCAGTCGCAGCCGTGAATTGGATATAGAATTTTATCTTACGGAGGAGAGCGAGCTTCACAACGAATTGGAAGTGCCGTCAGTCCACGATATAGTTCTGATTGCCGGAAATATCGTTGAAAACGCTTTTGATGTTCTCAAAAATTACGATGGAGAACGCATAGTAAATCTCAGTATTTTGGATTTTGATAAAGAAATTGTGATAGTTGTTGAAGATTCAGGGCCGGGAATAACGCCCGAAGTGAAGAGCAAAATGTTCAGCCGCGGCTTCAGCAGCAAGGGACCTGATCGCGGTATAGGACTTTACCTCGTTCAGCAAAGTGTCGCCAATCTCGGCGGAACGATAACAGTTGAATCAAACCTCGGAGAAGGCGCAATATTTACGGTGAGATTACCGGTAAAAAAGGAGGGAGCTTAAATGCTGAATGTTTTAGTTGTCGAAGATGATCCTATGGTTGCGCAATTACACGCCCATTATCTGGGGCAAATCAACGGATTTCAGCTCAGCGATACCGTCGGCAACGGAGATGCGGCTTTACGGTTGTTGAGTACGAAGAAGTATGACTTGATTATTTTGGATGTTTTTATGCCTACAATGGATGGGTTGCAGCTGCTATCCAAAATCCGCGAGCACGGTTATGATGTCGATGTTATCATCGTGTCCGCCGCTAATGAGAAAGAGAGAATCAAACAGGCTCTTCGTCTCGGCGCAGTCGATTACATCATCAAACCTTTCGAGTTCGAGCGTTTTCATCTGGCATTGAGCAATTATCTCAAAAGATATCACATTGTCGAGGAGCAGAGTGTGCTGGGACAGTCCGATTTGGATGAAACGATCATTCGGCAGCAGGATCACGCAGAAGCTCCCATACCCAAAGGTCTTGATAAAAATACTCTGGCTACCGTTTGGGAGTGCGTCAAATCTATCGACGGTTCTTTTACTACGGAACAGATTGCATCCATGGTCGGTATCTCCAGAGTTTCCATAAGGAAGTATTTGGAATTTTTAACGACTCTGCGCCTTTTGAAGTTGGATTTGAACAGAGGGTCCGTGGGCAGACCGGTGTATAAATATCATTGCCTCGATAAAAAGAGCGATGTTATTAATGCGTATTTATGACGGAGCGGCAAGCTGTGATGAAAAGTCCTTGTGAAATTCTAGGGGTTCCTCTGCATCCTTATACCATGCAGGAGATTTTGGAAGCTATAAGCGCGCGTTTGTCGGACAGAGATCGCACTTTTATTGTTACTGCCAATGCTGAAATAATAATGATGTGCCAGAAGGATACGGAGTATAAAGATATTGTTGCCAGCAAGGCGGACATCGTTTTGCCAGACGGCGCCGGAGCCGTTTGGGCGGGACGTTATTTAGGCTGGGACGTTCCCGAACGAGTGGCAGGTTTCGATCTTTACTGTAAACTTTTGGAATTTTCGGCAACGCACGGCTACAAGAGTTTTTTCTTCGGCGGAGGCGAGGGAATCGCCGAAGCTGCGCGTGCGAAAGCGGAATCATTGTACCCTGGAATTCAGATTGTCGGTTGTCGTAACGGTTATTTTTCTGCAGAAGAAGAAAAAGATATTCTTGATGATATAAACGCGTCCGGAGCGGAGATGCTTTTTGTTGCTTTAGGGGCGCCTAAGCAGGAACGTTGGCTGGCTGCCAACTTGGAAAATTTGCGGCCGACGTTGCTCATGGGAATTGGCGGCAGTTTTGACGTTTTAGCAGGTAAGGTGGAACGGGCTCCCAAATGGATGCAGGATGCTTCTTTGGAATGGGCGTTTCGTCTTTATAAGCAGCCGCAGCGTTTTATGAGGATGATGGCGCTGCCGAAATTTGTTTTCAAAGTGTTACTTTCTAAACATTAAAGGCGAAGCGGAACCATATTTGCATAGACAAAAAATGCATAGTGTAATATAATAGTGTGATGGAAACCGTTCTGTCACACTATTTTTCTTAAACGAGTTTTCCATGAGAGAGAGGTTATTTATGTTTGTTGTTTCCGAGGGGTATCCTTACCTTATCGCTTCATTTGTACTGACTGTAGTTATATATTATTTCTTCGGACTTTACTGGGCGGTGATTCCTTTTGTCTTGGGATTGTATTTTGCCTATTTTTTCAGAGACGAAATGCGTACCATGCCATACGACGCCGACATTCTTTATTCGCCGGCAGACGGAACGGTTATGGGTGTCGAAGAATTTTTTGACGAAGAGTATTTAAACGAGCCGGCATTAAAGCTGACTATTTTTCTGTCTGTTTTCAACGTTCACGTCAATCGCAGTCCTATTGACGGAGAAATTAAATTTCAGCGTTATACCTGCGGACAGTTTGTGCCTGCCTATGAAAAGAAAGCTTCTTTTGAGAACGAACGTCACGCTATCGGACTGGATAACGGCAGGATGAAAATACTTGTCATCCAGGTGGCAGGACTCCTTGCGAGAAGAATCGTTTCCTGGGTTTCCATAGGACACTGTTTGAAACAGGGAGAGCGTTACGGCATGATTAAATTCGGTTCCAGCACAGAGCTGGTTGTGCCGCGTAATGTGGAAATCCTGGTTAAGAAAGGTGACAAAGTAGTTGGCGGTGTAACTGTAGTAGGGAGGCTGAAACAGTGATGGATTATCGTCGTCTTGTGCCTAACAGTATCAGTGCAACGAGCTTGATCTTCGGAGTGCTGTCGATATTTAAAAGTATTGAAGGGGACTGGTTTTGGGCGCCTGTCTTCATAATATTTGCTGTGATTGCCGACTCCATGGACGGCAGAGCTGCAAGGATGCTGGGCGTCAGCGGAGACTTTGGCAAGGAGTTGGACTCTCTTTGTGATTTGGGTTCCTTCGGAGTTGCGCCTGCCATCATGATTTATTTGTACGGCATGACCGAGTTGGGACTTATCGGTCAAATTATGGCCGCGTTTTTTACTATCGGCGGAGCTATGCGTTTAGCGCGCTTCAATGTTAATTCCGGCGTGGTACACGGTTATTTTCAAGGAATGCCGATTCCGGCGGGTGCATGTTTTCTTGCAACATATGTTTTATCCGGCTTTACTTTTTCCGCGTGGCTTGTTGCCTTAATGACGGTGACTGTAGCCGGGATACTTTACAGCAATGTGAAATTTCCGGATTTTAAAGGCAAGGACAATCCTTTGCATAAAATTCCCGTACTGGCGGCTCTTGCGCTTGGTGCCGTGCTGTTGTGGCAGCGTCCGTCAGCCTGGCTCTTCGTGGGCATGTTCGTCTACACGGCTGCGGGAATGATTAATTATGTCTATACTCTGCTTCTGAGGAAAAATTAATTATTATATTAAAGCTTAATATGCTCGCACAGTATTAATAATAGTCGTGCGTACAGTTTGGAGAGTTTTTGATGGTGAACTATTTTGATATTATCATGATTCCTTTGCAGGTGATAATTGCGTTTTTCACTATTTATTATTTTACGGTTTCATGGTTCGGCCTTTTCGGCAAGAAAAAAGAGGTCAAAATTTACGATGAACGCAAAACTTTTGCAGTCATCGTTTGTGCACACAATGAAGAGGCCGTGATTGCCAATTTGGTTGACAATCTTAAACGACTTAATTACTCCGATGCTCTTTACGACATATTTGTTGTGGCTGACAACTGCGTTGATAATACTGCCGCGGTTGCAAGGGCGGCCGGCGCGGAAGTGCATGAACGCTTTCCCGGTCCTAATGACGGTAAGGGCAAAGGTTTTGCTCTGGAGTGGATGTTCCAGCGTATTTACAAAATGGAGCGACAGTATGATGCTGTCTGCATTTTTGATGCGGATAATTTGGTGCACCCGAACTTTTTGAGAGAAATGAACAGTCGACTTTGTAACGGCGAGAAACTTATTCAGGGATACATTGATGCTAAAAATCCCAATGATACATGGGTAGCAGGCGCTTTTGCCATTTCTTTCTGGATAAGCAATCACATCTGGCACCTGGCAAAATACAACATGGGGTTATCTTGCTGTTTGGGCGGCACGGGTATGTGTTTTGATTTAAGTGTACTGAAAGAGCATGGCTGGAATGCTACATGTCTTACGGAAGACATGGAGTTCACCATGAAGGCTTTGATGGTAGGAATACCTACAACCTGGGCGCATGACGCCGTGATTTACGATGAAAAGCCTTTGACATTTATGCAATCGTGGCATCAGCGCAAACGTTGGGCACAAGGATTTTTTGATGTGGCGGGGCGCTATCTGATTCCGATGTGGAAGAAAGCTTTTAAAGAAAAAGATATTGTCATGCTGGATGGCAGTATAAATATCTTTCAACCGTACTTCTTGATCATATCGACACTTTTTATTATCTGTAGCTCCATACAGCAAATCACTCCCTTTTACACGGATATACTTTATAAACTTGTACCTATAGAAGTGTGGACTTTGGTAGGCTTCGGACAGTATATTTTTCCCGTAGCCGTTTTGTGGAAGATAGGCGCATCTTTAAAATCATGGTTTTATCTGCTTTTCTATCCGCTGTTTTTATACAGTTGGGTGCCTATTACAATTCTCGGATGGTTTGACAGAGATAAGCATGAATGGTCTCATACATTGCACACGCGAGGAATCGGGTTCGATGATGTGGAAATTCCGGAAGACGTTGTCAACAACGGGCCCAAACAAATATCTCTTGATAAAAAGAAATAAAATTACTCCGCTGTTACGCATAACAGCGGAGTTTTCTTTTCTGCTAATTTCTTTATTTTATAATGGGACTATGGTATACTGAAATACGTATAGAAGTCTAATTTACAAAGCAGGCAGGTAGTTTTTCTTGATTAAGGCAATTTTATTCGATCTTGACGGTACGCTTATTGACACAGTGGAATTGATTATCGAAACATTTCAACACACTGCCAGAACTGTTCTGCAACGAGAGTTGTCGCGCGAGGAGATAGTGCCTACTTTCGGATTGACTTTAGCAGAAGCTTTCGCAGGTTTTACCGACGATGCAGCTATGGCCGAAAGAATGCGCGAAGCCTACAGAGAGTACAACGAGATTCATCATGACAGACTGATTTCCAGGATAGACGGTGTGGAGGATGTGCTGGGCAAAATTGCTCAAGCCGGATACAAACAAGCGGTAGTTACATCCAAAAAAAGACTTATGGCGCAGCGCGGGTTGCGTTGCTGCGGCTTGGAAGCTTATATTGAAACCATAGTCGCTTGCGGAGAAACTGTTATGGCGAAACCTCATCCGGAACCTATGCTTAAGGCCTGCCGACTGCTCGGCGTCGCGCCGGAGGAGTGCCTGTGCATCGGTGACAGCCCTTTTGATCTGCAAAGCGGCAAAAGCGCCGGAACGCTGACGGCAGCCGTACGTTATACTGCGTACGACTGGCAAAGGCTGCTGCAGGAGGGGCAACCTGATTTTATAATAAATGAACCTTCGGATATTTTAGACATACTTGAAGGCTTGCGAAAGGGAAGGTCTATATGAGAAAAATAGGTATTATTGGCGGTACTGGCATTTATAATCCTCAGGAACTGCAAAATTTTGAGGCAAAAATTATACAAACTCCCTACGGTGATGCTCTGTGTAATTTAGGCAGCATGAGCGGCAATCAGGTGGCTTTTATAACGCGCCACGGAACAGGACACAGCGTTCCGCCGCATAAAGTAAATTATCGGGCCAATATTTGGGCTTTAAAAAGTTTGGGGACTGAAGAAATATTTGCCACCACTGCTGTCGGATCGCTGAACAATGATATGCGTCCGGGACATTTCGTCGTCTGCGATAATGCATTGGATTTTACTAAAAGCAGAATAAATACTTTTTATGATACTCCGGAAAGAGGGGTGGCTCACGTTGATTTTTCTTATCCCTACTGTCCTGAGTTGCGCCGCAAGGTTATCAATTGTCTTAAAAATACGGATATAGTCTTTCATGAACGCGGCGTGTATGTGTGCACGGAGGGACCGCGTTTTGAAACGGCTGCGGAAATAAGAATGTTTGCCCAGCTCGGCGGTGACGTTGTCGGCATGACCAATATTCCGGAATCTCTGTTGGCCAGAGAGGCGGAAATGTGCTACACGAACTGCTCTATCGTCACCAATATGGGAGCAGGAATTTCACCCACGCCGCTTTCTCACATGGAAGTTGTTCAAGCCATGAAAGAAAGCATCAGAAAAATGGAACTTTTGATCAGCAGTTTTATTAATAATAATGAGCAGCGCGCCACAGTGTGCGGATGCGGAACTGCCATGAGAGAATTCGGCGGTTTCAAACTGTGAGGCGGTTATGACAATGGAAACAATGCGTTGGCAGCGGGATAAACTGATTATCCTGGATCAGACGAAACTGCCTACAGTAATAGAGCATATAATTTGCGAAGACTATCTGCGCGTCAAAACAGCTATTGCAAGGTTGGAAGTACGAGGAGCTCCCGCCATTGGAGCTGCCGCCGCTTTCGCCATGGTTTTGGGCGCCAAAGCTTTGCAGAATGGAAATTTTTTGACGGAGCTTGACGCTATCCGCAAAGATTTGAACAGTGCCAGACCAACGGCCGTAAATCTTTCTTGGGGAACAGGAGAGATATTTTCTTTGGCGGAACGTTGTGCTGCGGAAGGAATGGAATATGCGGCACTACTTGAACGTTTGGAACAACGAGCTGCAGAAATTTACTCGGAAGATATCTCCGTCAATAGAAGTATCGGCAAATTCGGCGCTTCGCTGTTGCGGAATAACGCCGTAGTACTTACCCACTGCAATGCCGGAGCTTTGGCAACGTGCGGCTGGGGTACGGCTTTGGGCGTTGTTCGGGAAGCTTATAACCAAGGAAAGATACGTATGGTGTATGCTGACGAAACACGACCTCTGTTGCAGGGAGCAAGACTCACAGCGTTGGAACTCAGCGAAGAGGGAATACCGGTGACCGTAATTACGGACGGCATGGCGGCATGGACGATGAAAACCAAAGGGGTGGATGCGGTTATAGTCGGAGCTGACAGAATAGCGGCCAACGGAGATACCGCTAATAAAATAGGGACCTATGGCGTCGCTCTGGCTGCCAACGCTCACGGGATACCCTTTTATGTGGCGGCGCCTTTGAGTACTTTTGACATCACTGTTGCCGGCGGTGAGGAAATAGTAATAGAAGAGCGTTCTCCGGAAGAAGTAAAAACTTTAGCCGGCATTCGAACGGTTCCGTCCAACGCGCTTGTCTACAATCCCTCCTTTGATGTTACACCGTCAAGTTTGATTGCGGGAATTATCACGGAGCGCGGCATTATCACCGCTCCTTATGAAGAAAATATTAAAGCTGTACATAATAAGCATAAAAAAGGAGAATAAAATATTATGCAGAGTATTATCAGAGATCTTCAGCTGGCTCAAGCAGGACATCAACGCATTGCCTGGGTTAAAGAATATATGCCTCTCTTGAACATATTAAATGATGAGTACGGTAAGAGTAAACCTTTTGCAGGGCTGAATATTATCGTTACAATTCATTTGGAAGCTAAAACTGCTTATTTAGCACAAGTGCTGCAACATGCAGGAGCCAATGTGGTCGTGACCGGCAGCAATCCTTTGTCCACTCAGGATGAGATTGCCGCGGCTCTTGTCGACAGCGGCATAACTGTTTTTGCCACCCACGGATGCACTCCTGAAGAGTATGATGATTTTTTGCGCAAAGCACTGGAAGTTAAACCGGACCTCATTATAGACGATGGAGGAGATCTGGTGAATATGCTTCACGGAGAACGTCGCGATCTTATCGAAAGGCTCATCGGCGGCAGTGAAGAAACCACTACGGGAGTTCATCGTCTGAAGGCTTTGGCGGCGAACGGTAAATTGGCATTTCCTATGATTGCGGTCAACGACGCTTACTGCAAATATCTTTTTGATAATCGCTACGGTACAGGACAATCCACGTGGGACGGTATTATGAGAACTACGAATATGTCCGTGGCCGGGAAAAATGTCGTGGTAGCCGGTTACGGCTGGTGCGGCAAAGGCGTTGCTATGCGCGCCAAGGGAATGGGCGCCAATGTTATTGTCACGGAAATTGATCCTATAAAAGGTATCGAGGCAGTTTTCGACGGCTTCAGAGTTATGACCATGCAGGAAGCTGCCGCGATAGGCGACATTTTTATTACTGTTACCGGCTGCAAAGATGTTATTACCAAGAAGCACATGGCAGTCATGAAAAATGGAGCGGTAATGTGTAATGCCGGACATTTTGACGTAGAAATAAATAAAAACCACTTAGAGGAACTTTCTGTAAGCGTACCTTACGAGGTTCGTAAAAATATCGTTACTTATACTACTGCCGACGGCAGAAAATTGAATTTGCTGGGAGAGGGGCGGCTTGTAAATCTTGCGTGCGGTGACGGACATCCTATCGAAGTCATGGATCTTTCTTTTGCCATGCAGTTTTTGGCAATGAAGTATTTATTGGATCATAAAGATACTTTGGAAAATAAATTATACGTGCTGCCTGAGGAACTTAATACGGAAGTTGCCAAGTTGAAGCTTGCAGCCATGGGAGCTTCTTTGGATGTCCTTTCGGAAGAGCAGAAAAATTATTTGGCTTCAGAATGATTTTGTTGCAGGCGACGGTGATGCATATGAATTATCCAAATAAAAATACCGCCCGCGCGGCAATAGTAAATACAGGCAAAGAATTGCTCAAGAAAGGTCTTGTGGCAGGTTCATGGGGGAATATAAGCATAAAATTGAGCGCTGAAACTTTTGCCGTTACTCCGTCAGGACGCAGCTATGAAAAATTACTGCCGGAAGATATTGTCATCACGGATATGGACATAAAGACATTGGAAGGAAGCCTGATTCCCTCAAGTGAATCCTTGCTGCATGCCGCAATTTATAAAAACCGTCCGGAAGCAGGAGCGATAATTCATACCCACAGCATTTATGCCAGTGCTTTGGCAGCTATGCGGAAACCAGTTCCGGGAATAATAGAGGATATTGTACAGATAATCGGCGGCGGTGTTGATTGTGCTGCTTACGCTTTACCGGGAACACCGCAGCTGGCTGAAAATGCTGTAGCTGCTTTGCATGGCAAGAAAGCTGTGCTGCTGGCAAATCACGGTGCCGTATGTTGGGGGACAAACATCGATGATGCACTGATGGTAGCTGTCATCTTAGAAAAAGCCGCTCAAATCGCGGTTATTTGCCAAAGCTGCGGCGGTGCTGTCGCTTTAAGTGATGAAGATAATGAAATCATGCACAATTTCTACGAAGAACATTATCACAAACGTCAGATGTGCGAGGAATAAAAGGAGGACGTAGGATATGAGCGCGCTGGTTATCAAAAACATTGAGTTGTTGCACACACCCTTTGGCTGCGAGCAAATTATAATTATTGCAGACGGAAAGATAACTTATGCAGGTGATGACATCACTAAGATTCCTGCCGATGCCGAGATATTGGACGGGCAAGGGATGCTTGCCACTCCCGGCATGGTAAATACGCACGGTCACGTATCCATGACATTGCTGCGCAGTTATGCTGACGATATGCAGCTCATGGATTGGCTGCAAAATAAAATTTGGCCCATCGAAGATAAAATGCGTGCCGAGGATATTTATTGGGGCGCAATGTTGGGTATCGCGGAAATGCTTAAGAGCGGAACAACATGCTTTGCCGATATGTACGCTTTTATGGAAGATGTGGCGCAAGCCTGCGCCGAAACGGGCATCAGAGCCAACCTTTGCAGGGGATTGATAGGCGTTGTTCCCGATAAGGACAAAAAACTTGCGGAGAACAATGTTTTAGCAGCAAACTGGCAAAATTATGATAACGGACGCATTCGTATAAGCTACGGGCCTCATGCGCCGTACACTTGCCCTCCTGAATACATTGAACGAGTCTTGCGCGCAGCTGCGGATAATAATTGCGAAATACAAATCCATTTGTGTGAAACAAAGATTGAAGTTGAAAATTGTACTAAAGAACACGGCATGACGCCGATTGAATTGATGCACAAGCTGGGATTATTCGAATTGGGAACAATAGCGGCGCACTGCGTACATTTAACAGATTCCGACATGGAGATCCTGGCTGAGAAAAATGTTCGTGTGGCACACTGTCCCCAGAGTAATTTAAAGCTGGCCAGCGGTATCGCCGACGTGAACAAGATGCTTGCCAAGGGAATTTGCATAGGTTTGGGAACTGACGGAGCGTCCAGCAATAATAATTTGGATATGCTGGAAGAGTGCAGGATAACTGCCATGCTGCATAAAGCTGTTTCCGGAAATCCTTTGGCAGTTCCGGCAGCTAAAGCCTGGGAGATGGCAACTTCCGGCGGTGCGGCTGTATTGGGTTTTAAAAATCTCGGAACATTGGAAACCGGTCAAAGTGCGGATATAGTGCTTTGGAATATGGAAAAACCGCATTGGTACCCGCGTAACAATAAACTTTCGCAGCTTGTTTATGCAGCAGCAAGCTCCGACGCGGATACTGTAATGATAGCCGGAAAGGTAGTTCTGCGGGGCGGAAAACTTGTAACATGTGACGAAGAAAAAATATATGCGGAAGCTGAAATATGCGCCAGACGATTAAAGTCTGCAATGTAATTGTCAGAAAAATCTACTACTGATAAATTTTAATTTCTTGGAGGTATTGTTGTGGCTAAAATTATTGAGAAATCCTGTTTAGCTCCGGCTGTGTACGAGTTTATTGTAGACGCTCCGTTGATTGCGGCAAAATGTAAACCGGGACAGTTTGTGATTATCAGAACGGATGAAACCGGAGAGAGAATACCACTTACTATTGCCGATTTTGACAGACATGTCGGACATATAACTTTAATCGTGCAGGCTGTGGGCAATTCTACAAACCATCTTTGTGACAACTTCGATATCGGCGATGATATTCTTGATGTTATCGGACCCTTAGGACAACCGTCGGAAATGGAAAATTTCGGCACAGTAGTAGTTGTAGGCGGCGGCATCGGTGTCGCTCCCGTATATCCCATAGCGCGTGCGTATCACGAACTTGGCAATAAAGTTATTTCCATTATCGGAGCGCGCAGCAAAGATCTTGTCATTTGGCAGGAAAAAATGCAGGCAGTCAGCGATGAACTTATCTTAACAACTGATGACGGCAGCGCCGGCTGTAAAGGTTTTGTAACCGGACCTTTGCAAGATATGCTGGAGCGCGGGGAGAAAATAGATTTGGTTCTGGCGATAGGGCCTGTCATCATGATGAAAAATGTGGCTGCCGTGACCAAGCCTTTTGGAGTAAAAACAACGGCCAGCCTTAACACGATCATGGTTGACGGCACGGGTATGTGCGGCGGCTGTCGCGTGATGATAGGCGACGAGAATAAATTTGCCTGCGTGGACGGACCTGAATTTGACGCACATAAAATAGATTTTGCCAACCTTCTTATGCGTCAGCAGATGTATAAAACACAAGAATCTTTGGAATACGGATGCGGAGGTAAGTGCAAATGCGTGGAGGAATGAGAAATCCTATGCCGGAACAACCGGCTGCAGTAAGAAATAAAAATTTTAAAGAGGTTGCCTTGGGTTATACGAAGGAAATGGCAGTTGACGAAGCGCAACGTTGTTTAAATTGTCCGAAACCACGCTGTGTGGAAGGCTGCCCCGTAAATGTAGAGATACCCGCCTTTATCAAAGCGGTTGCTCAGGAAGATTTTGCTTCCGCAATTAAAATTTTGAAGAATAAAAACAGTCTTCCGGCCGTTTGCGGTAGAGTATGTCCTCAAGAAAGTCAGTGTGAAAGTAAATGTGTGTTGGGTATCAAAGGTGAATCCGTTGCCATAGGCAGATTGGAGCGTTTTGTTGCCGATATGGCAAGACAGGAGCACACAGATGAACCGGACACGACGAACATTGTTCACAACGGTAAAAAAGTGGCTGTTATAGGCAGCGGTCCATCCGGCTTGACGTGTGCAGGAGATTTGGCCAAGTTGGGTTACGAAGTCACTCTTTACGAAGCTTTACACGCCGCCGGCGGCGTCTTGATGTACGGCATTCCTGAATTTCGTCTGCCGAAAGAAATAGTGCAGCATGAAATAAGCGCTTTGAAAAAACTGGGTGTCAAAATAGTTGTCAACGCTGTTATCGGACGTATTTATACAATTGAAGAACTTATGCGGGAAGAAGGTTTCAGCGCTGTTTATCTGGGAACGGGCGCAGGCTTGCCGTATTTTATGAATATTGAGGGTGAAAATCTCAATGGCGTTTATTCGGCAAACGAGTTTTTGACCAGAATAAATCTGATGAAAGCTTATCAATTTCCTAAAGTGGCTACTCCGGTCTACGCAGGAAAAAGAGCTGCAGTCGTAGGAGCGGGCAATGTGGCGATGGATGCAGCCAGAACAGCTAAAAGGCTTGGCGCCGAAAATGTCTACATAGTCTATCGCAGAGGCGAAGAGGAAATGCCTGCCAGAAAAGAAGAGATAGGGCATGCAAAAGAAGAAGGAATAGAGTTGTGTCTTTTAAATAATCCTGTAGCTGTTTTAGGCGATGATAAAGGATGGGTAAAAGGTTTGAAATGCGTACAAATGCAGTTAGGTGAACCTGACGATAGCGGACGCCGTAGCCCCGTACCTATAGAGGGCAGCGAATACGTTCTGGATGTGGATATGGTAGTCATGGCTATAGGGCAGGGACCAAATCCATTGCTTAAGCAGACAACGCCTGAACTGGAAGTGAATAAGCGCGGTAATATTGTGGTTGATGAAAACGGTGCAACATCCATCGAGGGAGTTTTTGCCGGCGGTGATATCGTTACCGGCGCAGCCACAGTTATCAGTGCTATGGGGGCTGGTAAAAGAGCAGCTCTTTCTATTCACGAATATTTAAGTACAAAGTAGGTCAAGTCCTTCTATTGCTTGATAAATTTTATAGAGCGGTTTTACAAAGCCGCTCCATTTTTTCATTAATAAAGAGGGAGCACAGATATGGATAAAAAAATTTTTTTTCTTGAGCTTGGCGTTTCTGCGAGACATGCTCATTTGACAAGAGAGCATATGGATATCTTATTCGGCGAGGGAAGTGTTCTGCATGAGAAAAAACCAATCGGACAGCCCGGACAATACGCGTCAGAAGAACAAATAACTTTAGTCGGACCTAAAGGAGAATTATCGCTCAGAATAATAGGGCCTTTACGTCCATATACTCAAATTGAATTGTCCATCACGGACGCACGCAAGGCAGGCCTTACTCCGCCCATACGCGACAGCGGCGATATCAAGGGTTCCGCCGCCGGCAAATTGATAGGTCCGCGGGGAGAACTTTATTTGGAGGAGGGAATTATCATCGCCGCAAGGCATGTTCACCTCTATCCGGAAACTGCGGCTAAGCACGGATTAAAAGATGGGGATAAGGTAAGTATTAAAACACGAGGTGAAAGAGAGCTTATTTTCAATAATGTGCTTGTGCGTGCCGGGGAAAAACATGCTGATGAAGTGCATATCGATACTGATGAGGCCAACGCGTGCAATTTAAGTAACGGTGTTGAAGTAGAGATACTTTTTTAAAAAAAACCGTGTAATTCAAAGAGAGGTGTAAAATGAGGAAATTTCTCGCGTCAGCTGCTGCATTGAGTATAATCGGCAATTACGGATATGCTTTTGAAAACGATTATGCAGGGTTTACTCTCAAAGATTATGAAAATTCCCATGTATTCCAAACGAAAAATGCTTATGGCTATATCATCAATGAAGATTTATCGCTTAGAAAGTTGGCCGATAAAAAAATTCTGAGCAGCCATTTAATCGTTTATTATGAACCTCAGGAATTTGAAGAAATTACAAAGGAAAAATTTTCTACGCAATATTTCGATGAACAGTATGAAAAGCTCGCTTTGCTGGAAAGATCCGGACTCAATATTACTATGTTTGATATCGGTATTCTTAAATTTTTAGAGCATGATTCAGATACCAAGAATATGCTTTTTTTGAAAAAGCTTTTGAAAAATCCTGAGGATGGAGCTTCTCTTGAGAGTAAAATCAACATCGGTAAGCATGGGAAATACAAAACGGTAACCACATCATACAGATATAGAAAGCATAATGATCTTAATGCTTTGGATATCACGATGTTATCCTTCAACAACAAGCTTTTCCTGCTTCACTCTTTTTATACTGAACAAGATTTTTTTGCCTCAGAAGATGATACTGATACAAGTATTCTTAACAGAAATTCTCATAAAATAAGTAATGTTGATGCACAGGATATAGACCATGAAACGCGCAACAAAATAGATGAAGCACATAATAACTTTGTGAAGACATTGAAGCAAATAAAGCCTACAGCAGAGAAACAACAGTTATATTTTTATGATAAGAATCTGAAAAAGAACATTCAGCTTCCGCAAGATTGGTTTTACACACAGCTGAAAATAAATGAAAAGGAAGCTTCTGGTCATGTTACGCTGGCTGCCAACATAGCTAAAGCATGGCAGGAACCTTATGTAACACGAGCTTATGAACTGTACAGTAAAGACAATAAGAATAATAGACTGCACACTGAAATGAAAAATGCCGACAAAATAGACAGCCATGCAAAATTTGTATTGGATGTATTGGACAGTGCAGTGTTGATCGTCTCATTTAAATCTGATGAAGCAGCAAGTGTTTTAGATGAAGCACTTGTTAAAAAGAGCCGTACGGAGCTGCTGCTGAAAGAAGCTATGGAGAACATGAAAAACAGCGACAGTGAAAGATTTTCACTGAAAAACTATGATTTGTCTGTGAATGCTTCTGAAAAAAAATTCATTCTAAAAGTAAACTCACAAATCAGTTTCTATAAAAACTATGATTATGATTTAAAGTCAAATTTCTTCATCAACGACAAATACGGATCAATATTCATGTATATGAACAGAAAGAATGGCGAAATCGATCCGGCGATAAACAAACTCTTAACGGAATACAATTTCTAAATTTTAGGAGCAAGGCGATCGTAAAGATCGCCTTAAATTTTTTCTGACAATTTTATCGTGTATATTATGTATGGGGATGATTATATTATAATAGCTTTATCGTAGCATTAAATTTTACATAATATATATTATCGGACATAAAAGTGGAGTGAAAATTATATACAATGAAAGATCGTTTTATTGTTGTGAACTTAATTTACATCGCTGATCTTTTAGGTTCAATAATAAAAATATAATCATATGCTCCAAATATGTACTCTTGTTTGACGAAACTTTTTTTACATGATATAATTATTGAAATTAAAGCAAACATAGGATTGGGGGAATTTTCTATCATGGGTCGGAGAAAAAATTTGCCGGCTGACTTTGACGGCACGTATACTGAGGATATGCTATCAGAACGTCAGCGCCATATACTAAAATTTGTTCGTGATTTTATAAATCATAAAGGTTACCCTCCGGCTGTTCGCGAAATCGGTTCCGCTGTAGGTCTTTCTTCCAGTGCCAGTGTTCATAATCATTTGCGTAGACTTCAGGAATTGGGATTTATTCAACGCGACGCTGCCAAGCCTCGTGCTCTTGAGTTGATGTCTGAATCTGATGCATGGCGGAATAAATTATTGGTTCCTGTTCCTCTTGTTGGTCGGGTTACAGCGGGTATTCCTATACTAGCTGTCGAAAATGTTGAAGAGACCTACCCTATTCCAAGAGATCTTATCGGTTGCGATGAAGATGTATTCATGTTGTCAGTTTCCGGTGACAGCATGATAAACGCAGGTATTTTAGATCATGATTATATTATTGCCAGAAAGCAAAATTTTGCCAACAACGGGGATATTGTTGTAGCATTGATTGATGATGAAGAAACTACGGTTAAACGTTATTTCAGAGAGCTTCGAAGCGTCAGACTGCAACCTGAAAACGACAGCTACAGTCCTATTGTCGGTACAGATAATATTAAAGTTTTGGGTAAAGTTATTTCAGTATTTAGAATGTTATAATGATGTTATAAAGATTTGCTTTGATGTCAAAAAGATATTAACATTACTGTTGTTGGTATCTTTTTCGAAAACTCATTGGAAATTTATTTTATCAATCATACAAAAATACCGCTGATGAAATCATCAGCGGTATTTTATATTTTATATGTTAATTACTTTATTGAACAGTTCCGGATGTTTATCAATAGCTGACTTGCTTCCTACTACGCATCTAAAATCGTCTTCAAGTGTTCGCTCAATAATTTCTGCCAAAGAGTTGAGATCATTTTCTTTAACATCAAGTATTTCATTCCTGATTTGCTGATAGTATTCATGCGGTTTACGATTTAATTTTCGGATAATGGCCTTATCCAGACGCATGGAATTTGTCAGAGGAATGTCAAGCGTGCTTATCGTGCCGATAACGTACTTATCTAGTTCACGTGCATCAAATTTTTTATTTGCTAACCATTCAGCAAGATTATTGTATGACTCCAACGTTTTTGTGAGATGAGGATCTCTGTACGATGCCAGCACCATCATTCCGTCAGGTGTAAATGCAGCTGTAGCTCCGTAGGCTCCGCCTTGAATGCGTATATTGTTCCACAGATATTCATACTTTAATACCGTTTCCAGGACTTTCATAGCACCGGTATATTTGTATCCGTGCTTGGCAAAATTCCCTCCTGCGGCAACATATTGTACTTTACCTGAAGTGGCTATTGCTTCATTTACTACTGTAAGAGGAACAATATCCGGTATCTGGCTGCAAGAAACAGATGTGAGCGTATCTATGAAGGCAAGGCACTCACTGCGCACTGTTGTGCTGTCCTCTCTACTGCAGGAATATGCCAGCAAACAGTTTGCTTTGTTGAAAAAGAAGGACATAAGGTTCTGTAATTCTTGTAAAACAGATGCGCCCTTATTGTCGAAATTTGCTAAAAGTTCAGTCAGGAATTTATAATAGCTGTATTGTTCCTGTTCATTTACTCTGGCAGAGGCAGAAGTGTAGCTATTCAGACGGGCAATAGCTACACTCTGACCTTTGTTGAAAAATTCGTTATCCCAGGAAGTTTTAAGCTCGGCAACCAGCTCTTTTAATCTCGTTGCATCAGCGAACATTGTTTCATGGGCGATACTCCTTAATATTTTAAAAAGCTTCGCCAAATTTTCCTGCATAACTTTGGTTTTCAAAATAAAAAATATTTTGTACTTATCCGTATCATTATTTTCCGGGATTGCCTTGAAATCAAATGATATTCCGCCCGTATACATATATGTTTCCGTTGCAAGTTCGTCGTATTTGTAACTTGCGGTGTCCAGCTTCCCTAACACGTCAACCAAAAGGTTTGCAAGTGGCAGCAGCTTACTGTTCATATCGGTAACATCGAAATAATATCTTATGTATGCAATTTTATTCGTGGGTGCTTCTACAAAAAGAACCGTACTATCTTTGAAAGCAATTTCTTCCGTATCTATTACTTCCGCTTCACGCTTGATGTCGCCGCGCCTAAGCAATGGTATAGAAGCCAGTGCATCAGGGCTGTCCGGCAGAGATTGAAGTCTATGGAGTTCACAACATTCACGGATATGAGAAGCAAGCTCCTCCTCACCCATTCCAGCTTTTACGGCTGCCATCTTCGCTTTAAAACGAGCGGTATCTACAGACTCTTTGCCCTGTTCAGGAATTAAACTTACCAAAGCTTTATGCGTATTATCCATAAGAAAGTTTTCAATCAGATGTTCATAATAGCGCGTGGAAATGTTTCTGCGCAATTCGGCTAAATGTTTGTTGAAATGCAAGCAGTCCAACGGATTATTTTCGTAAATCCACACATCCATCACGCCCAGGCCCCAGATCAAACCTTTTGGATACGAACCGAAATCCGCTTCTCTGATCTTAAATTCAATGGCGTTGATAGCGGCTTCAAGCATGTTTTTATCCAAACCGTTAACTGTAAGCTCTTGTAAAGTTTTATAAACAATGTTTACGAATTTATCTTTATACTCCGGTTCACTGCCGGAAGCAGTTATCGAAAAAACCGGTTGCAGCAAACTTGTTTCTAAACTACTGTAGATATTTTGAGCAATACCTGCTTGTAGCAGAGCCTTCTTCAAAGGCGCACCTTCGCTTTCCAGAAGTGCACTTTGCAAAATACGCAACGCCAACATTGTCTTGGTATCGGTATTTTTGCCTGTAACTATAGAGAGTTCGTGATATGTTTTACCCTCCATAGATGCATCCTGATCAACAGCATAATAAGCTTCTTTTTCGGCTGTGCGTTCAAGGATATTTTGTATCTTGACGGAAGAATCTACGGTTCCTGTTTTAGTAAATGCGCTTAGGTATTCTTTATCAAGATACTCCAGCGTATCTTCGATATCCATATCTCCATAAATGTAAATGTAGGAATTTTCAGGAACGTAGAATTTTTTGTGAAAAGCTTCAAAATCTTTTTGGCTCAGCGAAGGAATTTCATCAGGATATCCTCCTGAATCAAAACGATATGATGTATCCGGAAAAAGCTTTTGCATGCTTTGCCGTTCTATTTCAGCCTCCGGAGATGAATAAACACCCTTCATTTCGTTGTACACAACGCCGTTATATGTTAATTCTTCGGCAGGATTTTCTATATTGTAATGCCAGCCCTCTTGCAGCAGGGTATATTTATTTTCATAGATACGCGGATAAAATACGGCATCTAAATAAACGTCCATAAGATTACGAAAATCTTTGGAATTACGACTGGCAACAGGATAAACAGTTTTAT
>JAXFPC010000057.1:0-10889 GCA_034180005.1 Acidaminococcaceae bacterium
TGAAAAATTGAGAGAAAAAGCTCTGAGAGGATTGAACGATGCCATGTTGGCTTCGTATGCACATACTATTATATTTCTGACGGAGAAAGGTCAGTTGATTCATCAGCGTTGCATAGAGGCTTACAATGAATTGCTGTTGGAAAGAAAAAATCGTGAACGATAGTTATGGGGGAAGGAAATGGAAGACAATAAAGATCTGCCGCCGCGCAGAAAAGTTAAAAAGGTGCGTTGGTTCAGACTTTTTCTGATTCTGTTTTTGTTGGGAGTTGTCGGCCTGGTTTGTTTCAAGGGCAGCATCTGGATATATAATACATTTATAAATCCCCCTCAGGCACAGGTGGCGGCAGCTGATGAAAATATAAAAAATAATAAAGAACTTAATGAGCGTATCAATATACTTATTTTGGGGATTGACGACGGTGACAGTGAAGCTGCTGCCAGCGAACCTAAACGTACAGATGCGGTGATGCTGCTCAGCGTTGATCCTAAGGAAAACAACGTTTCCGTACTTTCCATCCCGAGAGATACCAAGGTGGTATTGCCGGGACATCGTGATCCGGATAAAATGAATGCTGCATTCGCTTATGGCGGCGCGGTTATGGCTAAGCAGACAGTAGCCAATCTTCTGCAGGTGCCGATACACTACTATGCTCTGGCAGACTGGCGCGGGTTTATTGAAGTGGTCAACCTTATAGGAGGGGTGGATCTTTATGTTGACAGAGACCTTTACTATGAGGATCCGTATGCCGATCTTGTCATAGATATTAAGCACGGCTTTCAGCATATGGATGGAACGACAGCCGGGAAGTATGTTCGTTTCCGCTCCGACGAGCTGGGAGATATAGGCAGAGTCCAGCGGCAGCAAAAATTCCTTAAGGCTGCTGCTGAGCAGATGTTTTCCATTCAAAATGTTACTAAAGTGGGGAGCTTGCTCAGCACTTTGGAAAAATATGTTGAAACTGATTTGAATACTCTAACTATGCTCAAAGCGGCCAACAGTTTTAAATTTTTCGGCGACGAAAAGGTGAAAAGCTGTATGTTGTACGGTAATTTTGATGATACGTCCGGTGTAAGCTATTGGGTCACAAATGAAGATTTGATAAAGAAATCTTTGGATGAATTGGGTATACCTTACATTAAGAAAGAAACGGAAAATAAGGCGGATGATGAAGAAAAAATAGTGCATCTGCAACCAAAGGAAATTAATTGAAGCACGGAGGGAAATAATGAATACAAAGACGTTTGCTGCTAAGATAGCAGCGCTAGCTGCCGACAAAAAGGCTACGGATATTTTATTGTTAAATATGGAAGGGATTTCTTTCGTTACTGATTACTATGTCATATGCAGCGCCGGTAACAGCAATCTTGTCAAAACGATTGCCGATAACATTGAAGATAAATTGTCTGAGGAAGGTATTCAGCTTAAACACAAGGAGGGTTATTCCGAAGCGCGGTGGATTCTGCTCGATTATGGTGATGTAGTTTGCCACGTGTTTTTGGAAGAAGAGCGTAATTTTTACAATTTGGAACAGCTGTGGGCTGATGCTCCTTCAGAAGCGTTTACAGAGGATTCTTTATGATCGGACGGAACAGGAAACAGGAAAGATTCGGGAAAAAAACTGAGCCTGTAAATAATACGGCGTATAAGCCGGGAGATGTTGTTGATCTTAAGGTTGTCCGACTCGGTGAAATGGGTGCATTTTTGGATGGCGGCACCGGCAACACATCCGACGATATTTTATTGCATAAATTACAGCAAACTGCAGACATTCAGGTAGATGACGTGGTTAAGGTTTATTTGTATCTTGACCCGAGCCGTCGCCTGACTGCCAGTATGAAGCTTCCCAAGATGCGGGAGGGACAGTTGGGTTATGCCAAGGTAATCAGCGTTACGCGCGACGGCGGCTTTGTTGACATCGGAGCGGAGCGCGGCGTTTTTCTTCCCTATAGCCAAATGCGAGGTCACGTTAATCCGGGTCAGATGATTTGGGTAAAGCTTTATCGTGACAAATCGGGGCGTCCGGCTGTGACCATGCGTGTCGAAGATGATATGTTGAAGGCGTCAAGGCCTGCAGAGGGGCTCAAAGTTGGCGATAAGGTTACCGGTACGGTTTACAATATACTTCCGGAGGGTTTCTTTTTGTTGACTACGGAAAGATTTACTGCTTTTCTGCATAGAAGTGAAGTGCCTGAAGGAAGAATAGATTTTGGTCAAGAGCTTGTCTGTCGTGTTATTTATCTGCGTGAAGACGGCCGCATTAACGTGTCGTTACGCTTACAAAAAGAAGACGCTTTACTGAAAGATTCCGCAAAAATTTATGATTTTCTTGTGCAGCGCGGCGGCAGGATGCCCTACGGGGATTCTACTCCGTTGGAGATTATCAGGCAAAAATTCGGTTTGAGCAAAGCTGCGTTCAAGAGAGCGTTGGGACACCTGATGAAAGAAGGAAAAATTCTGCAAAAAGAAGGTTGGACTTATTCAACCGAAGAAAATGAAAGCATTTAGAGTATTGTAAAATTACGCAGCGGTAGTTATACGATATGCGAATTTTTGAGTAGATGGAACTGTCGCTGGAAGCGGTCGGATTGGAGCAAATGATTTGGTAGACTTGGGTGTAATCTTTTTCGCAGTATTTCTGGGAGCTTTTTTTGCTACAGCCAGCGGTTTCGGATATGCTCTCATCGCCACTCCGATTTTGTCCATGATTATGCCGGTCAAAGAGGCTGTTATTTTGATTTTGTTTAGTACAATCATATTAAGAGTATTCACCATGTTGAGGGTGAGAGGGGAATATGATACGAAAACAGTTTGTACTGTAAGCTTGGGAAGCATCATCGGTTCCATTCCCGGAAGCATGGTGCTGAAGTTTATCACCGCCAATGTTCTGGAGATGTTTTTGGGTGCCACGTTGCTTGTTGCGACCTGGCTTATGCACAGAGAATTTTATTTTCGCATCGATAATAAAAATGTCGGACGTTTGGGTGTAGGTTTTCTCAGCGGTTTTTTCGGAGCGGCGACAAGCGTAAGCGGTCCGCCGATAGTTTTATATTTTCTTAATGAAGGTACGACCAAGGAAGCTATGCGAGCCAATATGATATGGATTTTCGGAGTGACCGGAGTGACGATGCTTCTTGCTAATTATTGGGCTGGCAATACTCTTCTGGTGGAGGATCTTTCTGTTATTTTTTACACGATACCGGCTGTGTTTGCGGGAATTTTTGCAGGAGAGTTGGCTTTTAAAAATATAAGCCAAAGGATCTTTCGCAACTTTTCGTTGGCTATAGTGTGCAGCGGTGCGTTATTGCTTTTATGCAACGGCTTAAGAGAATTATTCTAAAGGTAGCAAGCGTAATTTCTCGCAAAAGTCATCTGTAGAATTTGCAAGTTTTACCGAACTTTACAAAGTCTTCTGGAGTAGAATTTCAGCAAGTTGATTATAAAGAGCTTTGCAGAATTGCAAAATGGAGTTTGCAAAGATGTTGTTCGGTTGGATATGACTTTGTGCATTCTCTTGCGATCGTCCTTTGCTGTAAGTTTTGACAGTATCAGATCGTAACGGGAATTAGAAATTTTTATATATGCATTGTTTACATGCAGACTCTCTTCGGCGAGAGTCTGTTTTTATAAAGGAGAGATCTTGATGGTAATTGTATTCAAACCGGGCGCTCCGGATGACAGCAAGGAGAAAATGCGTCATAGTCTGGAAAACATGGGATTTCAAATTAATGAAATCAATGGAGTTAATATGACGATTTTCGGCATTATCGGAGATACCAGTACTTTGGAAATCAACAGATTGCGTGCTGATGAAGCTGTTGAAAAGGTTATGCGTGTGCAGGAACCTTTTAAGCGAGCCAACAGAGTTTTTCATCCGGAAGACAGTGTTATAAATGTTGGGGGTATTCTCATAGGCGGACGCAAGCTGCAGGTTATTGCCGGACCATGTTCCGTTGAGAGCACGGAGCAGGTGACGGGGATAGCGAAGTCGATAAAAATAGGCGGAGCATCCATACTTCGCGGAGGAGCGAGCAGATCGCAAAATTTGCCATATTCTTTGCAAGGTCTCGATGAAAAAGGTCTGGAATATCTCAAAGCTGCCGGAGAAGCAACAGGCATGCCGATAGTTACTGAAATTATGTCTCCTTACATGATAGAACGTTTTGTCGAAGACGTTGACATGATTCAGGTAGGGGCGAGAAATATGCAGAATTATGAGCTGCTCAAGGAATTGGGGAAAACTCGGAAGCCGATTTTGCTCAAAAGAGGCGTGGCGGCTACGATTGAAGAATGGATTATGTCTGCCGAATGCATTATGTCCGGCGGCAATGAGAATGTTATTCTGTGCGAACGCGGTGTAAGAACATTTGAAACATATACGAAAAATACTCTTGACTTGAGTGCGGTGCCGGCGGTTAAGAAACTGAGTCATCTTCCTGTTATAGTAGATCCCAGTCACGCTGCAGGCATGTGGTGGATGGTCGAGCCTCTGGCAAAAGCTGCCGTAGCTGTTGGAGCAGACGGACTGCTTGTCGAGGTGCATAAAAATCCTGAGCAGGCTCCGTGGGACGGAGCACAATCCCTGAAGCCTGAGAGGTTTGCCATGCTTATGGGAGAGTTAAAAGGGATAGCCAGAATTGTCGGACGTGAATTGTAGAAGTATATCTTCGCAAGATGAGTATTTTTGCTCGTATTGAATTGCGTGAAATGTCAATGGCGGAAACTTCATTTTAAAGTGGACAGATTGTTTGTTAAAAGTGTGAGGGTGCGTTTTAACGTGAGAGTTATGTCCGACTTCGTATGTACATTCATCTGCACCGTCAAAAAATACGGAAATTTTCTAAAAGTCGCGGAAATATCTGCGGCTTTTTTTACGGAAAATATTTGCTGATGATTTGAGTTGGAAGTATCCTTTAATGCTATATTCTTGCAATATAAATAATTACTCCTTTGGGAGCTTTCAATTAAACTTTGTGAAAGTAATTTAGAGAAAAAATACGTTATTTCGTTGGATTGTGCGGTTTTAAAACTAGATATTGTGGTTAGTGGGATTATATTAAACTCTAAAATTGCTCGTCGTTTTTAAATTTTATTTTGCGATAATTGTTGTATTTCCTAAAATTTTTGTTATAATAATTCCATAAGTAAAAAGGGAAGGATGCGAGAATGATTAAATGAAAGAAATGGTGCGTGTACGGGCGCTGACAAAAATATTTGATGACCACACCGTTATACCTCCTACAGATTTGACTATTTATGATGGAGAATTTCTCACCCTGCTTGGACCATCCGGTTGCGGAAAGACCACTTTGCTGCGCATGATTGCCGGCTTGGAACAGCCCAGCGGCGGTAAGATTTTCATTGATAATAAAGATGTGACCGAGTTGCCTCCTTATAGACGCGACGTGAATATGGTGTTTCAAAACTACGCTCTTTTTCCGCATATGACTGTAGCTGAAAACATAGATTTCGGTTTGAAAATGAAAAAAGTTCCGTTAGAAGAGCGTAGGGAGAGAATACAGGCGGCTGTGAGGCAGACGCAGTTGGAAGGGTTGGAAGATCGTTATCCTCAGCAGATGAGCGGCGGTCAACAGCAGCGTGTTGCCATAGCAAGAGCTGTTGTCAATAATCCTAAAGTACTGTTGTTGGATGAACCTTTGGGTGCGTTGGATTATCAGTTGCGCAAAGAATTGCAGCTTGAACTGAAAAGTTTGCAGCGTCGCTTGGGAGTGACGTTTATTTATGTTACCCATGATCAGGAAGAAGCGCTGACGATAAGTGATCGTATAATTATTATGAATAAAGGGCTTATCATGCAGGATGATAAACCAGGCACCATATACCATCATCCTACGAGTCGGTTCGTAGCTAAATTTATCGGCGAAACGAATTTTTTTGAATTGGCTGACGGTAAGACACGTGTGCTTCGTCCGGAGAAGTTGAATCTTTGCGCTGAGAACGAGAGGACGCCGCAACATCCGGATCCACAGTACTTCGGCATTATTACGGATGTTGTTTTTTACGGAACTATTGACAAAGTTTTCATAAGACTGGCTGACAGCGAGCAGATTGTGGTGGCGTATCAGTATTTTGATGACGTTCGCCGCTGGAAAACAGGAGAGCGCGTGGGGATATGGTGGTATCCTCAGGACGAGGTGATAGTGGACAAATGAAGAACGGTAAGTTGATGATTTGGCCTACAGTCATATGGCTGGGGTTTTTCTTTGTTGTACCGCTGCTGATAGTAGTTTTAGTTTCATTTGCCGGGCGTAATGCTTACGGGAAAGTGATTTTTGATTGGACGCTGCAAAATTATGCCAGGTTCGCAGAACCTTTGTACCTTTCGATTTTTACTGATACTTTGCTGGTCGCTTTGCTTACCACTTTGGCAACTGTGATAATGGGTTATCCTTTGGCGTATTTTATAGCGAAACTTCCAAAAAAATGGCAGCAACCGGGACTTCTTTTGGTAATGATACCTTTTTGGATAAATTTTATAATTCGTTCTTTCGCGTGGGTAATTATTCTCAGAAATCAGGGGGTATTGAACACACTCTTGTTGAAGCTCGGAGTAATTGAAGTTCCCTTGCAGTTGCTGTATAATGATACGGCTGTTTTGCTCGGCATGATTTATGCGTTGCTTCCGTTTATGGTTCTGCCGATTTACGTGTCGTTAGAGCAGCTTGATCCGAAATTATTGGAAGCTGCTTCCGATCTCGGTGCAGAACCGTTTACTGCATTCAGAAAAATTACTTTGCCGCTTACACTTCCGGGTGTTGCAGCGGGAACTATTTTGGTATTCATTTCTTCTTTGGGTATGTTCGTCGTTCCTGACATCATGGGTGGGGCTAAGTCGGCTTTAGTCGGCAACCTTATACAAAATCAGTTCCTTTCGGCGAGGGATTGGCCTTTCGGAAGTGCTTTATCCATAGTTTTAGCTGTGCTTTCCTTGCTTTTGATAGTGCTTTACAACAAGGCTTTGAAACAAAAAGGAGGAGGTGGGATCAATGCCAAAAACTTGGCGTAACCATGTCTTGACGGCTTATGCCATGGCAATTCTGGCATTTCTTTATCTCCCGCTTATTTTTTTAGCAGTATATTCATTTAATGATTCCAGAATAAATGCCGTATGGAGCGGTTTTACGTTGGATTGGTATGTGGCGCTGTTTAACAATCGCAGAGTGCTGGAAGCGTTTAGCAACAGTTTGCTTGTAGCTTCGGTATCCACTTTTTTTTCGACTGTTTTAGGAACAACCGGAGCGATAGCGTTGCATAAGTACAGATATAAATTTCAAACAGGTATAAACGGTCTTTTGTACTTGCCCATCCTCATTCCGGAAATAGTAATGGGTCTTTCTCTGTTGGTTCTCTTCAGCCAGCTGCAGATACCTTTGGGAAGGATCTCGCTTATTTTTGCGCACATAACTTTCTGTATTTCTTTTGTTGTTATTACGGTGGGCGCGCGCATTGATGGAATGAGACCGGAGTTGGAACAGGCGGCTATGGATTTGTACGCCACGCCATGGCAGACATTCAGATACATAACTTTACCTCTTGCAATGCCGGGGATTATAGCAGGCGCGCTTATTGCGTTCACTCTTTCGATTGATGATTTTATCATCAGTTTCTTTGTTGCCGGGCCTAATTCAACCACACTGCCTTTGTATGTTTACGCTATGGTAAAAAGAGGCATTTCTCCGGAAATAAATGCGCTTTCGACTTTGCTTATGCTGACCACTATTTTTTTGGTGGTGTTGTCCAATTTGTTTCAGCCGAAAATGTTCGGCAAACAAAAAAAATAAATATTTTAGAGGGGTGTAGTAATGAAAAAAGTTTTGTTATTTTTGCTGACTGCGGCGGTGATGCTGATACTCGGCTGCGGCGGAGATAAAGCCAAAGATACGGCTGAGGCTCCTATTTCGGATGAAAAAGTGCTTAATTTTTTCAGCTGGGCTGATAATGTTGATCCTGCTTTGATAGAAAAGTTCGAAAAGGAGAACGGTGTCAAAGTTAATTACGATGTTTTTGCCAACAATGAAGAGCTTTTGGCAAAGTTACAGGCAGGCGGCGCGCAGTATGATTTGATTCAGCCGTCCGACTATATGGTTGCGACTATGCTTAAACTTAATATGCTTGACGAGATAAATATGCAAAACGTTCCCAACGCCAAGAATATTATAAACACATTGAAGGCGCCTGCGTATGATCCCAGCGGAAAATACAGCATTGTATATACTTGGGGTATCACAGGTATAGTATATAATAAAAAATATGTCAAAGATGTTCCTGACAGTTGGGAAGATTTGTGGAATGAAAAATATAAAGGACGCGTTGTTCTTTTAAATGATAATCGTGAAATATTGGGCATGGCTCTGAAGAAGAACGGGTATTCCGTGAACAGCACATCTAAAAATGAGCTGGATAAAGCGGCAGCCGATCTGAAACAGCTGTCTCCCAGAGTTTTAGCTTATGATACTGATACTATCAAGCAAAAATTCATTGCCGAAGAAGCTTTGATAGGCACTATGTGGAGTGGCGACGCAAGCTTTGCGTACAAAGAGAATAAGGAGCTCGGTTTTGTTGTCCCGAAAGAGGGTGCGGTAATTTGGGCTGATACGATGGCTATTCCGAAAGGTGCCAAACACAAAGCTTTGGCGGAAAAATTCATCAATTTCCTGTACGATCCTAAAAACAGCGCTCAAAACTACGAATACATAGGTTATAATAATCCCAACGCCAAGGCTGAAGAATTCCACAGCGAAGCGTTTAAAAAAGATCCGATGCTGGAAATAGGCCGCAAAAGCATTGAAAAAGGCGAATGGATCACGGATATCGGAGAAGCTTTGACAATGTATGACCGTTATTGGACGGAGATCAAGACCGGCAAATGAGTTCTTTGCGGATTGCGTACAGCGATTAAAAATGGATTTATTGCGCCGATAGAAAAAACCGTTTTGGTAAGGAATATTTCCGATGAAAATGAAAATCCCCTGCATATTTTATGCAGGGGATTTTGTTTATCGGGAGCAATTTTTGTTTTTGAGGTAAATAAAAAACGAGAGCGAAGCTACTTGCTTTTTTTGCGTTTTGTTTCTGAGGGAGCAACAACAATGGCTTCAATGAAAGCCTTGACTATGGCCGGATCGAAATCAAGTCCGGATTTATTATTGAGTTCCACGATAGCTTCAGCATGTGTTTTCTGCCAATGACAGGTACAGGGATTAACGTAACTGTCATAGTAGTTTGCTACGGCAACTATGCGAGCTCCGATAGGAATATTTTGACCTTTCAATCTTTTGGGGTAACCGGTACCGTCCCATTTTTCGTGGTGACAGCGGATTATTTCCGCTACATCGTCAAGTTCGGGAATGTTTTCCAGCATACTTGAACCGGCAATACAGTGGCGCTTGTAAATCGACATTTCTTTTGTGGAGAGAAACGGCAGCTTGCTTAAAATTATATTAGGCACGGAAAGTTTGCCTATGTCATGGAGCAATGCTGCTGTTTTTATGCGTGATGCTTCCGCATGGGAAAGTCCTAATTTTGCCGCAATACTGGCGGCATAATTGGCGACCTGCTGACTGTGCAGAAAAACGCTTTGATTTTTTATTTCCAAAATTTTGAGATAAAAATCACATATTTCTTTTGTGTTTTTTCCTGCCGGAAAATCCAGGCATTGCGGTATAGCAATCATAACATAAATCCACCCGTTCAAATTCAGTGGTAATAGTATATCATCTTTTCCCTTATTGTTAAATAGTGCAGTTTCAATAAATTTTTGGAGAATTTTATTGCTGCAAAGAGAATTTTTTACGGAGCACTAGATGTATTGATGAAGTTTTATTGTGTATCAGAATATAGTGTTATGATTTGTAATAAAAATTTTCTTGAATTTTTTTTTTTTTATAATTATAATGTTGCTACAACTCAGGTCTGTGGTTGCAAGTCGATGCCAGTTGCAGGCGAAACGATCCACGTAAGCAATTGAAACAGTTGTGAGCACGGTGCAGCTTAGGAGTAAGTCCTGCCGCTGTTTTGCAGCGAGAGAGGTAGTAGTGGGGAGCGGATGCTTAAGAGCGAACCTTCCGGCAGGCGAGTGTGGGGGCGAAGACCAGGTCAGCCGAGTGTTTTTATTTTGCTTTTGTTTTTGCGAATGGGGTTTGAATGAGGGGGAAAGAAAATGAAAAAAATTACAAACCTGGTATTGGTGTTAGTGATGGCGGTAGGCTTACTTGCCTCAGGCTGCGGAGGAGAAGAGAAAAAGACAGCTTCCGCGCCTGCTGGCAAAGAAGAACTCATTGTAGGGACGGAGCCCTCTTTTGCGCCGTTCGAATTTCCGGAAAAAGATTCTAAAGAATTTACCGGTTTCGATATGGATCTGATCCGTGCTATTTCAAAAGAGCTGGGTTATAAAAAATGTACCATCAAGAACATGGGCTTTGATGCATTGATCCCGGCCATCAATTCGGGAAATCTGGATGTGGCCATCGCCGGTTTTACCATCACGGAAGAACGTAAGAAACAGGTGTTGTTTTCTCAGCCTTATTATAAATCCGGTTTAGCGATAGTAGTACGTAAAGAGATTAATGATATTAAAACGTTCGATGATTTGAAGGGCAGAACGCTGGCTGTGCAGCTGGGAACGACCGGGGCCCTTCGTGCGGAAAAGCTGAAAGGGCAGGGAACTACGGTAAAGACCTTTAATACCAGTGATTTAGCCTGTATTGAATTGAAAAATAAAGGAGCTGACGCAGTGATCAGCGATCTTCCGGTTTTGCAGTACTTTCTGAAAAATGGCGGCAGTGAATATGCGAAACTGGCAGGGGAGCCTCTTACGGCAGAAGATTATGGTATCGTAATTTCTAAGAAGAATCCGGAGCTGGCTAAGAAT
>JAXFPC010000067.1:0-98825 GCA_034180005.1 Acidaminococcaceae bacterium
AGGGTATACCTCAATAAAAGATCCGGTGGCGAAAGCTGAGGGGGACCACCTGTACCCATCCCGAACACAGCAGTTAAGCCCTCAAACGTCGAAAGTACTTGGCCGGAAGCGGCCCGGGAGGATAGAAAGCTGCCGGTTGGAAAGATACCGCACATCACGTGCGGTATCTTTTTTTGCGTGAAATATGAAAACCTCGCCACTATGGCGAGGTTTTCATATATACAAAAAGAACGGATACCGAAGTCGGTATCCGTTAGAAGAGGCGTTATCACCTAGAAAGTCCAATTTGCAGCTGCGCGGAAGGTCAGGCCTTTTTGCTGTCCAAGTTTTCCGGTCATATTCAAATCCAGATTCATAGCGTTTCTGTCACCTGGTTGTATTTGCCAGCCGAGTTCCAGCAATCCTGTGGAACCTTTTAGACTGGGGCTTGCTGTACTCGATTGATTGAAGTGTGCGGTTGCTTCTCCTCCGAACTCATATTCCCACGCTAAGCCTGTGTAGAGTTTACTTTGCTTGCTAAGACGATGAGCGTAGCGTGAGCCTAAACGCAGTCTTTCGCTATCGACGCTGTCGAAATTATATTTTTCTCCTGTAGTTAATTTTGCATCGGTGCTGCCGGTGCGGCTGTAGAAAAATTTGCCGTAGTATTCCAACTCACGATTTTCTCGCAAATCCTTTATTTTACCGATGCCTACGTGGGCGCCGAAGTATGTGCCATCGGTGTCATAGGCTGCTACTTTACCGTCGGCTGCGACAAGCTTTCCGGCTTTATAATCAGTCTTTACACGTCCGGCTCTAACGGAACCTTCGTAATATACGCCGTCATTATTTTCCTGACGTACTATAATGCCGCCGCCGGTGTAGCTTGTTTTACCTTCGCCGTGCAAACCGTTATCAAGATAGCTGTCATAGCTGCCGTTTCCGTATTCAAATACGGGAGCGAACAACAGCTTGCCGTTGTTTGTGATTATGTTTTTCGCTACGCCGGCGCTCAGATTGTATCCGTCTATGTTCACGTGGGAACCGGTTTTAATCTTGAGTTTATTTCCTCCGGCAGTAATAAAGCCTTCCCATTCGCCATTACCGGTTTTAGCGGCAGTTTTTGCCTGTGCTATACCTGCGTCTGCCAGAAGGTCGGCGCCTTGATTTAAAAAAGCGGCTGCAGCGACAAAGGTTTCCGCAAAAGATTTGGTGTCCGGCGTAAGTTTGTCCGGTTTCTGATTGTTGCCACCCGGCTTATCGTTGCTGCCGGGTTTGTCGTTACCGCCCGGCTTATCGTTGCTGCCGGGTTTGTCATTACCGCCAGGCTTATCATTGCTGTCGGGTTTGTCGTTGCCGCCCGGTTTATCGTTGCTGCCGGGTTTGCCGTTGCCACCCGGTTTATCGTTGTTGCCACCCGGATTATTGTTGCTGCCGGGTTTGTCATTACCGTTCGGTTTATCATTGTCGCCGGCAACGGTTAAAACGATGTTATTTTCATCCTCTTTTTTAACGGTAACTTCTTTAAGAACGGAAACACCTACAGCCAGTTTACCGGTATAGGTAGTACCTGTTGTTTCGATACCGGCATTATTGTTGAGCAGGATAACTTTATCTCCGTTGCGGAGTACGGTGTCGCCGGGAACATAGCCGTTGACTTGGGCGCCGCCGATGTTTGTCACACCGCCGTCTGTGACAGTGATTACAGTTTCACCATTTTTCGTGTCGGCAGGCAGATTGAAGTTCAGGGTATGGAAGTTGGCAAGCTTCTTGACTTTAATATTTTTGGTGTTGACAGTCAGGGTATTGTTGCCGATGTTACCATCGGTGGAGTAACCGCCGTAAACAGCTGCCGTGCTGATATCGGGAGAACCGGATATGGTTACGATATTATTAAAAGCATTACCGCTTTTGCTGTAACCACCATAAATTTCTTTGCTAATGGTGCCGCCGCTGATGGTAACACTGTTGTTTTCCGAATTACCGGATTCACTGGAACCGCCATAGACAACTCTCTCGATGGTGCCGCCGCTGATATTTACCGTATTGAAGGTGTTTATGAGAGATGCGATTGTATGGAGAGGCAGGGGAATTTTTTCTTGCCACGGGAGGTATGGAATTAACAGCTAAGAACGGGAATGAAGTATTTTTCTTCGGACAACAAGGCTGTCTTTCAAGGTAAATTTTCGATTGCAAGAAAAGTGAAAGTTATTGTTGTACTTTGGCTGTAATATGGTAAGATGAAGAAAAGAGTGAAAAGATAGTCGCGTTAAAGACGTGGGACAGTTTATCCGGAGGATGTGATGGATTTGTATTTCAATTATGGAGAGAAAGAGTTGGCCTATTTAAAGGCTAAAGATAAAAAATTAGCTGCCGTTATAGAAAAGATAGGCTACATAGAACGTAAAGTTGACAGTGACATGTTTTCTTCCGTGATACATCACATCATTGGACAGCAAATTTCCACGGCAGCGCAGAGGAGTGTGTGGAACAGGCTGTGCTCAAAGCTGGGCGCCGTTGAAGCGGACGGCATCTTGCTTCTTGGCAGAGAGGAACTGCGCTCTGTGGGAATGTCCTATAAAAAAGCGGAGTATATTTCAGACTTTGCCGCTAAAATTAAAGACGGTGTTTTTGATATTTCGTCCTTGGAGACGCTGGATGATGCAGCGGTTGTGAAGGAATTGACTTCACTTAAAGGAGTGGGGGTGTGGACGGCGGAGATGCTCCTGATATTTTGCCTGCAGCGTCCCGATGTTGTCAGTTACGGAGATTTGGGAATTCTGCGTGGGTTGAGGATGTTATATCGCCATAAAAAAATCGACCGGGAAAAGTTTTTGCGTTATCGCAAGAGATATTCTCCCTACGGAACGGTGGCAAGTTTTTATTTATGGGCCGTTGCGGGGGGAGCAATTCCGGAACTGACGGATCCGGCATCGACGAAAAGCGGTAAAAGAGAAGTTTAAAGGAAGATGGATAAAGGAGATAGTAACGTGGACAAATTTGCGGTTTATAAATTTCCTCTCGGATTTTTGGAAATAGGTTACGCCGGTGAAAAAGTTTTTTCTTTGAAGAAGACTGAATGTTTTTCGGGAGAGGGAGAAAAAAATTCTTTTACGGACGCTGTTTTTCGTGAAATCGCGGAATATTTTCAGGGGGTCAGACAGAAATTTACTTTTCCTTGCGAGTTGAGAGGTACGGAGTTTCAGAAAAAAGTATGGTGTGAGCTTGCTAAAATTCCTTACGGGGAGATAAGGACGTACAAGGACGTAGCGATTGCCTCGGGCAATCCGCGAGCGGTCAGAGCGGTTGGGCATGCCAATAATAAAAATCCTCTCTGTATAGTCATTCCCTGCCACCGTGTTATAGGAAGCAACGGCAAATTAGTCGGCTATGCGGGCGGCCTGTGGATGAAAGAATTCCTGCTAAAATTGGAGAGTGAAAATAAAGCGTCCGAAGAGTAGTCTTGTAAAAGCTGGCAGGTATGTGTACAAAGTGTTGTATTTCGGCATTGACGCGCAGGGTAAGCAATATTTTTATTGCCATTAAAAATTTATGCTATAATAAAAGCATGTACAGGAAGGGTTGGCTTGAGGAGGTGTACATATGGCGAAGATCATTGAAATAGATAAAAATAACGCCGCGGTAAGCGTGGGTTTTGATAATGGCAAAGTTCAGGATGTGCCGTTGGCTGCGTTTAAATTTAAACCGGAAATAGGTATGCAGGTAGATGTTTATATAAAGGATGACGGCACCTATATAGTAAACGAGGTTATCGATAGTGATATTTTTTCCGCCAAGATGAGCGAGCACAAAGTTAATAAGACGGCCTATATTCTGTGCGCACTATTTCTGGGCGGTCTGGGAGTGCATAAATTTATCGCCGGACGTCCGCTGTATGGAATACTGTATTTCGTGTTCAGTTGGACATTTATTCCATCGCTGGTGGGAATAGTGGAAGCGATTATCGCATGCAATAAAAAGAGTGACGTGCACGGGATGATTGAGTGCTGAGAAATGTTATTCGGAAGCGCCGGCCGGATGAGATGTACAGAAGCCGCAGCTGTGGCAAGAAGTTTTGTACGATCGGGTCGGTTCTTTTTATTTTGGTAACGGAAATGGAGAGAAAATTATGTCCGAACAACGTTCGGGAGTCCTGTACGGACTTGCCGCGTACATATTGTGGGGAGTGCTGCCGGTCTATTGGAAACAGCTGCAGAGTGTATCGGCTTTTGAAATTTTAGCCAATCGCTTTATCTGGTCCGCTGTCTTTGTTTTTATATTGCTTGTAGGGACCGGAAAAGTGCAGGTTTTTCGCGAGGAAGTCAAAGCGATTTTCAGTAATGTCGCTTCTGCGGTAAGGATGATGTGCGCCGCAGTGCTCATATCTTTCAATTGGGGAATTTTTATCTGGGCTGTTGAACAGGGAAGAATTGTGGAAACAAGCATGGGTTACTACATCAATCCTTTGGTAAGCGTACTGTTCGGGGTGATGTTTCTGCGTGAAAGACTTGATAAGCTGCAGCTTATCGCCGTTTTTTTCGCTTTTTGCGGCATTGGCATAATTCTGTGGTCGCAGGGAGAGTTGCCGTGGATATCTGTGAGTTTGGCAACAACTTTCGCTCTTTACGGTTTATTGAAAAAGATTATTAAGGCTTCGGCGCTGACGAGTATCATGTTGGAAACTTTGTTTATTTCGCCTTTAGCATTGGCGTACATATATTATCTTAACAGTATGGAGATCAGTGCGTATCAAAGCGGCGAGCCGCTTACCATAGCTTTGTTGGTCGGGGCAGGCGCGGCGACTGCTACGCCGCTGCTTTTGTTCACTATGTCCGCAAGATTGCTGCCCTTAAATTTAGTCGGCTTTATGCAGTATCTTTCGCCGACCATATCTTTATTTTTAGGTATTTTTCTGTATGGAGAAGATTTTACGGCGAGTCATTTGGCAGCTTTCGCCGCCATTTGGATAGGTTTGGGATTTTTTATTTGGTCGCAGTTGCGAGTTCGCTGAGTGCGGACGATATTTTGTTTTATATTTTGTTCCAATCGGCAAACAGATGCAGGCATTTTAAAGCAAGTGTATCTGTTTGTTTGTTTTTTTATAATTTCCGATACGGGGAGGAAATCTGTTTATGACTATATATAGTGCTGTGTATAAATCCCCACAGTCAACAATAAAATATGCTAAGTTATCCACAGTTTGGGGATAACATGTTGATAAAAGTTGAAAACTTTATGTTTTAAACGAAAAAAAATAAAGTTTTCCCTGAGTTATCCACATTTATTGTGGAAAAGATTGTTATTTCTGTTGATAAGTCGCTGTAAAAAGATTTGCCTGAAGTATATTTTGTGTCAAGAGGCAAATTCAATATTTTGTAGGAAAATATTTATTTAAAACACAAGTTCTTTTAACAGCAAAAAAGTTCAGTTTGTTTGCAAAAGGACAGTTTGTACTTGCATGAAACTCTTTTTTTGTGGATAATATAAGCATATATTTGTTTTGGGAGGACCTGAGAAATGGCTTTAAAGCAATCTTTAGTAGAGCGTTCCATACAGGAAACTGTAGGTATGGTTATAAAAAAATCTTTAACCGAGAGCAACGGCTGCTGGTGGATGTTGGCAGAAACAGAGCAAGCCGGTATACGTCTGGTGCATGTTTTTGAAAGGGAATCATCCGCAGCGGCATTGTTTCAGCAGGAGAGGTTTTTGGAAACCGACGGTATGAAACTTATCGTGGCACCGCTAAATGCCAATAATGCGGCTGTTTTGCGACGCTTTTTGAAGTGGACTGCTCCCGGAGCCTGCGGCACTAAAGGCATGAGCATCGGTGTGAGCGATTATTTGGGCGCTGCCGCCGCTTTTGCAGCTGCGCCTTTTGTCGGGAAAAATATGAAGCCGGTTTTAGTGGATTTTTCCGCCGCAGACAGCCTGACGTCGCAGAGAACATTCATTGAAGCTGTGGATACGGCGACGTGGGGAATTTTTTCTTCCGGATTTCGTGAAGGTTACAGCGCCAATGCTGCAGGACTGAAAACAGAGGAAGATATAGTCAAAGCTTTGCTTTACGGCTACAGTATGATAGGTCTGGATTGCAGTGACAAGATAGATGTGAGCATAGAAGCTTTGACCGGCGATGCTGTCGATAAAAAATTCTTTGCGCTGAATGAAGCTTTTTGCGCTGCAGTACACGCATCTTATTTGAATACGGAGTTTGCTGTCGGTGAAGATGCCATAGTTTTCGGCGAAGAGCAGCTGCATCGTATCATCCTGGAATACGGCGAAGCTATCATGCATATTCAATTTCTGTATAATTCTTATTTGAAGAATACGCCGTGGGAAATTGATTTCGAGTTGACTTTAAACAAACCAGGCAAGATGATGACGCCTCAAGAGCATTATTTGCTGGCTAATGAATTGCAGCGCAATCATATTAAACTTTCAACTTTGTGTTTTGACGTTCTTGATGTTGCGGAGCAGAAAGATTTACAGCTCCACTGCCGTATCGCCGAAATTTTCGGCCATCGCCTGAGTTTTGCCAACGCGGAGTTTTTGTCGGCTCCTGCGGAGATAGGCAAAGCGTTGAAGGGAAGAGTGCATTTCAAGCTTAACAATCTTTTGTGGTTCAGCGGATTGCAGTGTATCGCCGAGCTTGATAGAACGCTGTACGCAAGAATTACTTCAGCTGCCGGCGTTGCAGGACAGGATGAGCCTAAGAGCAATGCGGAGTTAAAAGCTTTGGCGACTGGTTGCAGGCAGGTTCTGACCGCGGAGGAAGGTAAGCTTAAAGAAGCTATGCAAAGCTTTTTTGAGGTTCACGCCGGAGAGTATGCAGATGCCATTGAGAAAAATTTACGCGAGTTTTTCAGCAGACTGTAAGTTATTGCTTAAATTTTTAGCGGTGATTTATATGAGTATGATTGTTGAATTTGCGGTATAAGTGTTACAAATGTACTAAAAATTATCTTTTTTGAATTTCCAAAAAAATTACAATAAAAAAAGTTGACAAACGAAATGAATTAGAGGATAATTATCCCAATTTCAGATTGAACTACAAAGGTAATGATTGGGAACAAAGACAGGAGATATGCTTCAGAGAGCTGCCGGCAGGTGCAAGGCAGTGCAAAGGCTTGTTGATTAAATCACCCATGAACTCGTCAGCAAAAGTTATGCAAGTAGACTGATGCGCAACGGAAGCGTTATGTCCGAGCCGGTTGATGGATCGGTGCGAAGTTATAAATTAGGGTGGTACCGCGTATTTTATACGCCCCTGCACAGGCAGGGGCGTTTTTATTTTTAGTATGGCGACGCTCTGATATCCATCAAAAAAATATTTTGGAGGATAAGATGTTCGAAGAAGTTTTAGTGACAGGTGTGAATGATGAAACATTATTGCCGCGAGTTTTGCGGGTGTTGGCAAAACAGGGAGCGCAAGTACGCTCACTGAATATGGCCGCCGAAAAGGACACGATGAAAGTGACAATCAGATTGGCGGAAACGGCAGCATTACAGGTGGCTAAACTTTTGGAAAAACAGATATCCGTAATGTCTGTGGAAACCAGGGCATAGGGGGCAAGCATTATGAGATTGCGAGGAGCGCAGGCTATTGTCAAAGTGCTTTTGGAACAGGGAACGGATACAGTGTTCGGTTATCCCGGTGGCGCGGTGATACCGCTCTACGATGCTTTATACGACGCACCGCTGAAAAATGTTCTTACAGCGCATGAGCAGGGAGCGATTCATGCGGCTGACGGTTATGCGCGCGCCTCCGGAAGGACGGGAGTTTGTATCGCTACTTCCGGTCCGGGAGCAACGAATATCGTAACAGGACTGGCTACGGCTTACCTTGATTCCGTACCGTTGGTGGCTATAACGGGACAGGTTGCCGTAAATATGTTGGGCAGGGACTCGTTTCAGGAAATCGACATTGTCGGAGTAACAATGCCGATTACCAAATATAATACCATGGTACGCAGCAGAGCCGAATTGCTGCCGGCGTTGCGCAGGGCTTTTCGTATCGCAAGAGAAGGTCGTCCGGGACCGGTGCTGGTGGATATTCCCAGCAGTATTCAACTGGAAGAAGTTGAGTGGCTGGAGGCGGAAGAAAGCTTTCAACCCATAGCGGAAAATCATTTGTCAGAGGCAAGCTTGCGTCAGGCAGCGGAAGTTTTGGCTCAAGCGCACAGACCGTTGCTGCTGGTGGGCGGCGGCGCCGTGGAAAGCGGAGCGTCTGCCGAGCTGGTGGAGTTGGCGATTAAACTGGATCTTCCTGTGGTACATACTTTGATGGGCAAAGGAGGTTTTCCCGCTTCGGACAGTCGCTGCCTGGGACTGACCGGTATGCACGGACACATCGCAGCCAATATGGCCATAGCCAACGCTGATGTACTCATTGCGGCAGGAAGCCGCTTCAGTGACAGAGTTACCGGGGACAGAAATCGCTACGCGGGAAAAAAGACTATTATTCAGCTGGATATAGATCCTTCGGAAATAGATAAAAATGTAGCGGCAAGCATTCCTTTGATGGGAGATTTACAAGCGACTCTGCGCCAACTTTTGCCTGCGTTACGGGATAAGAAAAACACTTCATGGTGGAAGGAAATAAACAGGTGGCGGCAAGAGGATGAAGCTCTGCTTGTCGATGACGTACAGGTGCTGACGGCGCCGTGGCTTATGCGTAAGTTGAGCGAATTGTTGGCTGAGCGCGACACATATTACGTTACGGATGTAGGGCAGCATCAAATGTGGGCGGCGCAGCATTTAATCGTCGATAAACCGCGGCATCATATGACATCGGGCGGTTGCGGCACTATGGGGTTCGGTTTGCCGGCAGCGTTAGGCGCGGCTTTTGCCAGGCCAGAGGCTGATATTGTACATATCTGTGGCGACGGCGGCTTTAAGATGACCGGCATGGAATTATATACGGTTTGCTGCGAGAAGAAGAAAATACTCAGTATAGTAGTTAACAACAGTTGTTTAGGTATGGTAAGGCAGTGGCAGCAGCTTTTTTACAACGGCAGATATTCTTCCACGTTGCTTCCGGAGTTTGACTTTACTGGCTTTGCCGCTTCCTGCGGAAGTTTGGCCGTGCAGGTCACGACGAAGGACGAGTTCATCAGCGCGGTGCAAAGATATAAAGAAGGCGCGGGGACAATGCTGATCGAGGCAGTGATAGACAGGAAAAATATGGTTGAGCCTATGGTGGCTCCAGGAGCGGCAGTAGAAGATTTCGTGCGTATGAAATAAAAGCGGATAACCGTAAATTTATGATAACAATAGAAATGAGGAATAAAAATGGTAAAAATGTATTATGATCAAGATGCGAATTTGGAATTATTGCAAGGAAAAACAGTGGCGATTATCGGCTACGGTTCTCAAGGGCATGCGCACGCTCTGAACCTTAAAGAGAGCGGCTTAAATGTTGTTGTCGGCTTATACGAAGGCTCCCGTTCCAGACAAAAAGCAGAAGCGGCAGGCCTTACAGTTATGACTACGGCGGAGGCTGCTAAGGCTGCGGATGTGGTCATGCTGCTCATTCCTGATGAAAAACAGGCGGCTACTTATAAAAAGGATATCGAGCCAAACTTGGACCCCGGAAATGCTTTGGCTTTCGCTCACGGTTTTAACATCCACTATGGACAGATTGTTCCTCCGGCGGATGTGGATGTTTTCATGGTAGCGCCTAAAGGACCGGGACATCTGGTGCGCCGAACATATACGGAAGGCAGCGGCGTGCCTGTTTTGGTGACGGCTTATCAGAATTACACAGGAGACGCGTATGAGTTGGCGCTGGCTTATGCCAAGGCACTGGGAGGAACAAGAGCCGGCGCTTTGGAAACCACTTTCAGAGAAGAAACGGAAACAGATCTTTTCGGCGAACAGGCAGTTTTGTGCGGCGGTATTACAGCGCTCATCACAGCCGGTTTTGAAACTTTGGTTGAGGCCGGGTATGAACCGGAGAGCGCGTACTTCGAATGTATGCATGAAATGAAGCTGATTGTGGATCTTATGTATGAAGGCGGCATGGCAAAAATGCGTCACTCCGTTTCCGATACCGCTGAGTACGGCGACTATATGACGGGCAGACGCATTATAACGGAAGATACTAAGCTCGTCATGAAGCAGGTTCTTCGCGAAATTCAGGACGGCACTTTTGCCAAAAACTGGCTGCTGGAAAATCAGGCCAATCGCCCCCAATTCAATGCCATGCGTCGCAAGGGCGCGGAACATCAGATTGAGGAAGTGGGCACAAGGCTGCGCGGTATGATGAGCTTCTTGCAAAAGAAATAAAATGCTTTGTGGCGAAGCGTTCGCGTTAAGCAGAGCTGAGCTTGGTTGTTTTAAACAATTTCAGCCAAGTGCGGCGTTAAAGATTGTACAGCTAGAGTGTTTTGAAGAAGCTGTTGCATTTTTACAAAGCAGATGATATAATACATAAGCTTGTATATAGTTTTATATACTTCTTCTGCTCCCGAAAAGGGGGCCAAAGTCCAAAGGAGGAGGTGATTTCGTGAAAGCATACGAAGTCATGTACATCGTTAAACCCGTTGAAGAGGAAGCATTTGAAGCAGTTGTTGCTAAATTTGACAACCTCATCACTGCAAACGGTGGTAATGTAGAAAAAACCGATCGTTGGGGTAAAAAGCGTCTTGCTTATGAGATCCAGGATATCGCAGAAGGTCTTTATGTTCTCGTAACGTTCCAAGCTGAACCCGCTGTTGTAAAAGAACTTGATCGTGTTATGAAAATTACCGATGAAGTACTGCGCCATATGATTATCAGAAAAGGTGAATAATCCATGAACAAGGTTATTTTATTAGGCCGTTTAACTCGTGATCCTGAAGTGCGCTACACTCAGACCGGTAAAGTTGTTTGCCAGTTCACGCTTGCGGTCGACAGACCTTTTGGCAATCAGGAAGGCCAAAGAGAAGCCGATTTTATCCCCGTCGTTATCTGGGGTAAACAGGCGGAAACATGCGGGAACAGTCTCAGCAAAGGGCAGCGTGTGCTTGTGGAAGGACGTTTGCAGGTTCGCAGCTATGATGCCAAGGACGGCACCAAGCGTTATGTGACGGAAGTAATCGCTGATCGCTTCGAGTTTATCGAGCGTAAGGGTGATTCTCCTGCCAACGGCGGAAGCACAGCTTCGGCAGCCGGTAACGGCGGCATGGAAAGCTTCGGCAGCGCGGTTCCCTTTGATGAAGAAATTCCCTTTTAATTTCTAATTAAGGGAGGTTATGCAATGAAACGCGAAAGAGGAAGAAGACCCAGAAGAAAAGTTTGCAGCTTCTGTGTTGATAAAGTTCAGGAGATCGACTATAAGGACGTGGCTAAGCTGCGCCGTTATGTTACCGAGCGCGGCAAGATTCTGCCCCGCCGTATTTCAGGAACTTGCGCTAAGCATCAGCGCCAGCTGACTATCGCTATTAAACGCGCTCGCTGCGTTGCTTTGATGCCGTTCATCAGCGAATAAGAAAAAATAAAAACCTTTGCATCTTACGGTGCAAAGGTTTTTTATTTTTGTGATTTAAACATAACCCGTTGATTACGAATACCTGGGAAATATAAAATAGCTTATCGGGAATAAGGCATCCGTGACGGATGCCTTATTTTTTTGTGAATCAGTGTAAGTATCTTATCTCGCCGGGTATGTAAAAATTTTTCTGAGGAGAAGATTGGGAAGAACTTTTAAATTAAGAAAAAGACGTTGAAGAATATGAACGGCATATATCTGCAACTAATTTACAGAACTTCCTTTCAGCAGAGGATAAAATTTTGTTGGGGTTGTAAAAAATTTTTAGTTTATTGGTTTCTTTCAAATCGTTAATGGGGAAAATATTCAGCATATTGTCAACATTATTAGCTCTATGTAATTTATTTATTTCAAAAATACTGTTGAGATACATGGAAAAGCAAAAAGACATTCCTAAATCTCGTGATGATAATTGATGATGCATCCCCAACTGAGTCATTTCCGCAACTACATTTAACTTGGTTTTAGTTTTTGATAAATACTTGTCAAGTATTATACGGGATCCGGACAGATTTCCGTTCAAAATACATGGTATAGTCGAAAAATCTTTTAACGCGACACCTTTTTCATTTTTTCTTTGCAATCCGGATAGCTTTCTGGAAAGAATTTCCTTAAAAGATTATCGGAAATTAGTATGTACATCAAAGATTTGCTTGCGTAGCCTGCTTGTAGTTTTGTACAATGAACTTCTTTAAGAGCCGTAGAAATCCTGCGGCTCTAAGTTTGAGTTACGTTTGCAGTGCGATAACGATAAGGAAAAAGACGCAGCGAATCTGACACTCTGGAGAAGGGGGAAAATACCGGTACACCTCAAGAGATAAATAAAGGTATCTTAATTGCAATGATATTGATATAATACTGTTATGAATATGAGGAGAGGTGAACTGTTATGAAGAAGTTTTTGCGGATTTTTATGGCGATGTGTGTTTTCAGTCTGATGGCTGCCGTAGCCTCGGCATACAACCCGGGGCAGCGTACATATCATGTCCTGGGAAATATTTTGAACAGCGATAAACATCCCGTACATTTAATCGTGCAGCAAAAAATCGACATGAAGGATATTTTGGCGCGGGAAGGATACGATGCTTTATCACCGGCGGACAAAGTGCGTCTAAGCCGCACGGAGTACAATGAAGCTGACGGAATTTACGCGCAAAGAATTACGGTGACTAATTTGGACGGCAAGATTATCAGCGATACTGCTTCCTTCGTTAAGGACGGTTATTGGTACACGATTGATTATGTCAAAAAGACTTATGATAGACTGCCGGAGTTGCCGGGGATGCAGCATAAGCCTTTTGCGGAATCACTTATAAGCTGGTTTGCTGCGCGTCCCGAGGCGGGGATGGACGAGCTTACGGGATATGATTACGATCGGATGACCAAAGGAACGCAGCAGTTGTATTTTTACTACGGCAAGGATTCTGACGTTTGGAAAGGGTACAAGTTTACCGCTTTGTCTTTCTTTGAAGTGGTGGAGATAGGCGATGTCGTTGACAAAGCTGCGGCTTTTGCCTTACCGCCGGAAAATTTTGTGCAGTGGGCCAATCCTTTTATGCGCGCCCGCGCCAACAGTTTATCCGGTAAAAAATAAATACGGAGCTTTTATGCAACAAACCCCCTGTTTACTTTAAGTAAACAGGGGGTTCGCGTTTGCTAAAATGAAGATATTTATTTATCCTGCATATAAATATTCATACCCGGAACTCCGCCTTTAATATTATTGGCGCGATATGCCTTGCCGATATTTTCCAGAAGGTCGAAGTATACATCCCAGTAGTTGGCGCCGGCAGTCCAAACTCTTACAGTATATTCCACTGCATATTCATGATATCCGGATAAACGGACGAAGGGGCTCGGTTCAGCCATAACTTTATCCGTCGCGGCAACAGCTTCGTTTAAAGCTTTTAAAACGGCTTCGGTGTCGTTGTTATAACCTGCTCTGACGGTAATGTCTACGCGGCGAGTCGGTTCGGAAGAAAAGTTGATGATTTTACCTCCGGCTACTTCCGAATTGGGAATGAAAATTTCTTTATTGTCCAACGTGGTGATTTTTGTGCAGAGCAAAGCTATTTCTTTTACCACGCCTTCTTCACCTGCGACAGCAATATAGTGTCCTATTTTAAAAGGTCGCGTGATCAGCAGCATGATGCCGTTGGCCAGGTTGGACAGCGCGCCCTGTACCGAAAGAGAAATTGCCAAGCCTAACATGCCAAGTACTGCCAGCAGCGAGGCTACAGGAATTCCGGCGCTTTCGGCTACTATGCAGAGAGCTACGAAATTCAGGATGACACGAATTACGGTAGCCAAAAATTTCTTGAGTGTAGGATCAAAATTTGTTTTTTCCAAAAGGTTTTTTATCGGTCCCATCAGCACTTTGATCAGAGAGAAACAGATAAAACAGATTATAATGGCGGCAAGAACATTGCCTACTGTAAATTGTCCTACATTAAAATTGAGTATGGTTTGAATCGTTTCCATATGATTACCTCCTTTGTGGCTAATATTATATCATACGCGATTGCGTAACGGTAAAATAGTTTTACGGGCGTGAGGCATATTTGCATCCGCATATCCGTGTGTTATAATGAAAATGTAACATATTGTCGGTTAAAGGGGGTTGAGTATATGTTCAAAAAAATATTTGTTTTAATGTGTATCCTTTCAGTTATGCTGACAGCAGAAGCGTTTGCCGGTCATAAGCAGAGGGTTGTCAATACAGCTTCCGGAAAAGCTGTAGCAGCTGCAAGAGTCGAGGTAGGCGAGGCGCCCGTTATGTACGGGTACAAGGAAAAAGACGGTCGCGCGATCATTAACTTTAGGGATAATGAGGCTTATCTGGAATACGAGGTGGAAGTTGTCCTCAACACATCAAAAGTTGAGGAAATGGAAATCAAGGGAAGTAATATTGCCGGCAGCACTACCGTGAAATTGACGGAGGCGGACATCAGAGAGTTGATTATGCGGGCTTATCCCGATGCGCGCATGATTAAAATTTCTAAAGAAAGAGAAGGCGTGAACACGTATTACGAGGCTGAGTTTGTTACAGCGAAATACAAGGTGGAGGCAGACATGAACCCGTTTACGGGAGCCTTTGCCAAAAGAGAATATAAATATTTCTGATTATCGGAAAAGGCGGCTTCAGTGAGGCTGCCTTTTTTTGTTGCATAAGTATGGTTCATATTGTACAATAAAGTGTAATTCTGTTGCTGTATTTGCACTTTTTGATATAAGGAGAGATAAGCGTGGGTACTAATCTTGAAGTAGGAATAGTTGGCTTGCCTAATGTGGGTAAAAGCACACTTTTTAATGCTATAACTAAAGCCGGAGCCGAAGCGGCGAATTATCCTTTTTGTACTATTGAACCCAATGTCGGCGTAGTTGATGTGCCGGATAATCGTCTGAAGGTTTTAGGAGAGATGTTCAAATCAAAAAAAATTGTGCCTGCCGCCATGCGCTTTGTGGACATTGCGGGATTAGTCAAAGGAGCGTCCAAGGGCGAGGGTCTGGGCAATAAATTTCTGGCACATATTCGTGAGGTTGACGCTGTAGCTCAAGTTGTTCGCTGTTTTGAGGATGGCAATATTACTCATGTCGAGGGAAGTATCGACCCTTTGCGTGATATAGAGATTATCAATGTGGAACTGTGCCTTGCCGATATGGAAACGATTGAAAAACGTCGGGAGCGCCTGGTAAAACTGGCAAAAACCGGCGATAAAAAGGTTAAGCAGGAGCAGGAGCTTTTGGAAAGAGTGCTGCAAGGGATTGCGGAGGCTGTTCCGGCAAGAAGACTTCCTTTGAGCGAAGAGGATAAGGAACTTTTGCGCGATCTGCATTTGCTGACGATGAAGCCCGTTCTTTATATCACCAACGTGGGCGAAGATGAGATAGCTGATGCATCCGCTAACGTACATGTGCAGGCCGTACAAAAATATGCCGCTGAAGAGCAGGCGGAGGTCATTATTGTTTCCGCCAAAATGGAAAGTGAAATTGCCGAGCTTCCGGAGGAAGAAGCGGCGGAATTTCTCGCCATGGCGGGATTGACGGAAAAAGGTTTGGACCGTCTGATAAAAGCGGGTTTTAAACTTCTGGGCCTGATGACGTTTCTCACGGCCGGTGAGATGGAGTCGCGCGCTTGGACGATTCGACGCGATACGAAAGCTCCGCAGGCGGCAGGCAGGATACACACGGATTTTGAAAGAGGTTTTATCCGCGCGGAAATAGTGTCCTATGACGATCTGATTGCCTGCGGCAGCAAAGCCGCCGCTCGAGAAAAGGGTTTGGTACGTCTTGAAGGCAAGGAATATGTCATGCAGGACGGCGATATAGTGGAATTTCGTTTTAATGTTTGATAATATGCTGCACGGTATGTTTTTGTTCAAGTTGCCGTGCAGTTTTCTTTTTTGAATTATTTCATGATTATTTCATTGCTTTTTCAATTGGATTTGATACAATAAATGTTGCTGAAAGAAGGTGGCACGATGATATACGACACACATATGCATTGTCAGTTTTCCTGCGACAGCAAAATGACATTGACGGAAGCTGTCGTTGCTGCCGCTAAGCTGGGTATCGGTATTGCTGTTACGGAGCATTGGGATTATGATTATCCTACCAATCCCGAAGCGTTCACTTTTGACTTGGAGGCGTATCGCTCAGTCATGCAGGAGGGGCGCTGCGAGAAGGTGCTTGTTGGATTGGAGATAGGCATGCAGCGGCATACTGCAGCTGCTGATAATGCAGTGGCCGGCTCAGCTTTTTTGGATTATGTATTGGGAGCTGTTCATTGTATGAACGGGCGCGATCTTTATGAAAGTTCCTGCTACTTCGGCCGCACGCGGCAGGAAGTAGTGGAGGAGTTCCTTCTGGAGGCGACGGCGTGTCTGGAGCAGGAGCGGGATTTTGATTCTTTGGCTCATATAGACTATATCTGCAGATATTGGCCGTTTCAAGGAGAGGACAGAGAGCTGCGCCTGCAGGACGCACCGCATCTTTTTGACAGACTTTTTAAATTATTGGCTAACTCCGGCAAACCTATGGAAATCAACACTAGGCGTTTGGCTGATCCTGCGTCGGCCGCAGCTTTGGCGAAGATTTACAAACGTTATGCAGCTTTGGGCGGCAAATATTGTACTCTCGGCAGTGATGCGCATTTGCAGGAACATGTGGGGCGCGGGATAAAACAGGCGCTGCGTCTTGCCGGCGAGTGCGGGTTGAGGCCGGTGTATTTCATAAACAGAAAAATGCATTTCATGGAGGTTTTATAATGCAGTGCGTGCGTTTTGAGGACAGGCGTACAGGAAATAAAAGATTGGGGTTTGTGGACGGTGATGTGATTCGCTGCGTGCAGGGAAGCTTGGATACTTTCTGGCGCATCACCGATGAGACTTTTCGTTTGAAAGAGGTCCGCTTGTTGGCTCCTTGTGTGCCGAAGCAGATAATTTGCGTCAGCTTCAATTACAGAAAGCATGCGGATGAATTCGGGGAAATTGTGCCGCGGGAGCCTGCGCTTTTTTCCAAAGCGGCGCATACGGTGATCGGTACCGGCGAGAATATTCTGTGGCCGCGTCAGGTTGAAGAGCTTGCCTTCGGCGCGGAACTGGCAATAGTTATAAAAAAAAGAATGAAAGATGTCGAGCCGCAGGACGTACCTAAATATATTTTAGGTTATACCTGTGCCAACGATATTACGGCTCGTGATATTCAAAGACGTGAAAGTCAGTGGCTGCGCAGCAAGTCCTTCGATACATTTTGTCCGCTTGGACCGTGGTTGGAAACGGAGCTTGATCCCGCGGATTTGGGCATCTGGCTTTGGGTCAATGGAAAGTTGCAACAGGAAGCAAGTACAGCTGACATGGTCTATAGTCCCTATGAAATTTTAAGTTATATTTCGCGCAGTTTTACGCTGGATGCGGGGGATATCGTGCTGACGGGTACGCCGATGGGGGCTGGACTTTTGGCCGAGGGCGACGAGGTCACGGTAGAAATAGAAAAAATAGGCAGGATAACGAATAAAGTCGTAAAAGAAAAGTTGTAAGGTTCGGTACGTGGAAATTCTTCTGTGAGTAATTTCCACGTATGTTTTATCAAGGAGGCGTAATGCTGAATAAAATGACGGAGGGAAAGCCGTTGAGGCTGATTATTCCCTTCATGATACCGCTGCTGATAGGCAATGTTTTTCAGCAGCTTTATAATATTGCGGATATTATAATCGTGGGACGCACTATCGGCGTCGATGCTTTGGCGGCGGTGGGAGCGGTGTCCCCTGTTTTTATGCTGGTCATGGTTTTGACGATCGGGCTGAGTAACGGCTTTACTGTGGTCACCGGGCAACGCTACGGAGCCGGAGATATGAGCGGTATGAGAAGAAGTATTGCTACCGGTGTGGTGCTCAGCATTGTTTCCGTGATAGTGATAATAGGTCTGTCACATCTTTTGATGAGTCATGTTATGGTTTTGATGAATATTCCTCAGACGCTTCTGGCCGACGCTTACAGTTATGTCATGATTATTGTGGACGGCTTGTGGGCGATGATGGCGTATAATCTGTTGTCCGGAGTAATGCGTTCCTTGGGTGACAGTAAGACGCCGCTGTATTTTTTAATTATAGCTTCAGTTTTAAATATAATTCTGGCGTTGGTGTTCATTATAAATTTCGGTTGGGGTGTACCGGGAAGCGCGGTGGCCTTAGTAGTGGCGCAGGCTTTTTCCGCCGTCCTTTGCGCCTGGTATATTTACGTTCGCTTTCCGCAACTGCACTTGCAGCGCTGTGATTTCGACATAGACGGTAAGGAAGTATGGGCGCATTTGCGCATGGGTTTACCTATGGCGGTGCAGTTTGTAGTTTTAGGTTTGGGCATCATTATCATTCAGGCTGTTTGTAATAAATTCGGTCCGCAAATCATAGCGGGTTTTTCCACGGCAATCAGGGTGGAGCAGTTGGCCTTGCAGCCGATGATTTCTTCCGGCATAGCTATGGCAGTTTTTACGGCACAGAATTACGGAGCCAAAAGATTTGATCGTATCAAAGAAGCAGTGCGCAAATGCTCCGTGTTGAGCCTCTCCTTCAGCGCCGTAGCGGCTGTTTTGCTGTTTGCTTTCGGCGAGGAGATCATAGGCATCTTTTTGGATAATCCGGAGGCGGAGGTTATGGAGGCGGCGCATCTCTATATTGTTTACACCGTGCCTGCCTATTTCTTTCTCAGTCAGATTTTTATTTACCGCAATGCGTGTCAAGGAATGGGTGTCAGCGCGATACCGATGTTTGCAGGGACGGTGGAGCTTATTATGCGTTCTTTTGCAGCGGTTTATCTGAGCGCTACCTACGGGTATATAGGAGTTTGTCTGGCGGAACCGATTGCCTGGGTCAGCTGTTCTTTGTTTGTTTTTGCAAGTTACCGTTACTTTGTAGGAATTTTGGAACGGCAATATTATGACGGGGCAACGGAAGCGTAAAATACCGTTAAAGTCGACGAAGCCTTGTTATCGGGAGGATATATGATGGATGTGTATGTTGTTTTGTATAAGGATTTTACTTCTTTGGATGCCTTCGGTCCGGTTGAAGTTCTGAGCCGTATTGAAGAACTGCGCATAAAGTTTGTCTCGCTGTATGGGGGTAAGGTTACAAATACTCAGTCGCTGCAGATAGAAACGGCGCCGTTGACTGCAATTAGGCGCGACGGTATCCTTGTAGTACCGGGTGGATTCGGAAGCCGCGAAGTAATTAAGGATGAAACATTTATCAAGGCGTTGACGGAAGCGGGAGAAAAATCAAGGTATGTTTTATCCGTATGTACAGGAGCGGCTTTAGTGGCGCAGACGGGACTTTTGGACGGCTGCAAAGCTACTACCAACAAAAAAGCTTTTTCGTGGGTTGCCGGGCAGCGCAGTTCTGTGAAATGGGATAAGGAAGCGCGCTGGGTATCTGCGGGGAAGTGTTATACATCTGCCGGCGTGTCTGCCGGTATAGATATGGCGCTTGGTTTTGTTCAAGACGTTTTCGGCGCGGATCAGGCGGAGAGGATTAGTACAGAAATGGAATATCATCGTCATCGCACTGCTGTTAACGATAGTTTCGGAGTGTAGCTGTCATTTTGAACTGCTTCCGAAGGAAATAATGCGCTGTCTTTTCAGATGTGAAAAACTTATGGAATAAAAATTGAATTAAAATTTTCTGACGACAGGATTATGGTATAAAAGTTCTTTGCCGGGCAAACGGCAGAATAGATATATTATAATTTGGTTGTCTTTTTTATGAGAAAACTGTGCATAATAGCAAACAATAAAAAGATGCTCCCTGCAATTGCCGGGAAGCATCTTTTCATTGTTAAGCAACTGTGGCCTTACTGTTGTATATCGGTCACATCAAAACCGACAGCTTCAATAGCGGCCTTGATAACGGCATCATCAAGAACTGTACCGCTGATAACGGCAGCATTCTTTTCCAAACTTACCGCAACGTCAGCGATACCGGGTAACGCCTGCAGCGCTTTGGTCACGGCGCCGATGCAATGTTCGCAGTGCATACCTTCAATAAAAACTGTTTTTTGCATGATAAAAACCTCCTTTTATATTATATTTTTGTGAATCTCAAGCGGAGTGCATTGGTGACAACGCTGACAGAGCTGAAGCTCATGGCTGCAGCAGCCAACATTGGGTTAAGACGCCAGCCGAAGCTGTAATAAAAGATGCCTGCCGCCAGAGGAATGCCTATGACATTGTAGAAAAAAGCCCAGAAAAGATTTTCCTTGATATTGCGCAAGACTTTGCGACTAAGCATGATGGCGCCGACAACATCATGCAGATTATTTTTCATCAGAACGATATCGGCTGTTTCCAAGGCAACTTCCGTGCCAGCGCCTATAGCTATGCCAACGTCCGCAGCGGCGAGAGCAGGCGCGTCGTTTATTCCGTCGCCGACCATGGCTGTTTTACATCCTTCGCTGCGGAGTTTGTTGATTACGGCAGCTTTGTCCTGCGGCAGAACCTGGCTTATGACTTCCTTGATGCCGAGTTCCTGGCGTACAGCCTGAGCTGTAACTTCGTTGTCTCCGGTAAGCATGATTACGCGCAGGCCCAGCTCATGCAGCTCGGCAATAGCCTGTTTGCTTGTAGGCTTGATTTGATCGGCGACAGCGATTAGTCCCAAAATTTTCGTGCTGTCGGCAAAAAATAAAGGCGTTTTGCCGGAGGCTGCCAATTTTTCTCCGGCTTCTTTGCAGGAAGTAATGTCTATGCCCGCTTCTTCAAGGAGCAGAGCGTTGCCGGCATAATATTTTTCACCGTCGACAGCGGCAGTTATTCCTCTGCCGGGAAGCTGTCGGAAAGCGGTGGCGGCGGGCAACGTAAATTCTTTTTCTGCAGCAGCTCTTACAATCGCCTGCCCAAGAGGGTGCTCGGAGAAACTTTCCAAAGCTGCGGCGATGGTCAGTAATCTTTCGTCAGAAATATTATACGGCAGAATATCAGTAACTTCAGGACGTCCCTGGGTGATGGTACCTGTTTTATCAAGCACGACGGTGTCAATATTATGAGCGTTTTCCAGAGCAGTTGCGGATTTCACAAGAATGCCGGACGCGGCGCCGCGTCCCGTTCCGACCATAATTGCTGTCGGCGTAGCAAGTCCCAGCGCGCAGGGGCAGGAGATGACTAAAACGGAGATTGCCGCCGTTAAAGCAAAGTTCACGCTTTCTCCCAGCAGAAGCCAGGCCACCGCCGTTGTTACTGCAATGAGAATGACCGCGGGAACGAAAAAAGAACTGATTTTGTCCGCTAAACGGGCAATGGGAGCTTTGGAAGAAGTAGCTTCGTCGACGAGAGCGATTATTTTAGACAGAGTAGTACTTTCTCCTACCGCAGTAACTTGCATTTTAAAGTAACCGGCTCTGTTGACGGTTCCGCCTGTGACTTTATCTCCTGCAAACTTATCGGAGGGCATGCTTTCGCCGGTGATGGCACTTTCGTCGATGCTGCCGTTGCCTTCTGTTAAGACACCGTCGCTCGGAACAGCGGCTCCGGTTTTCACAATTACGATATCACCGGGAACAAGTTCTTCTGCGGGTATATATCCCTGCAGACCGTGCCTTTCCACCAAGGCGGTTTTGGGAGATAAGTTCATCAGTTTGGTTATGGCCTCGGAAGTGCGTGATTTGGCGCGGGCTTCCAGAAATTTGCCCAAAGAAATCAGCGTAAGGATCATAGCAGCGGATTCAAAATACAGAGCATCCGTAAAATTGTGAAGCAGTTCGAGTCGGTTGTGCCCCAGGGCGTCGACGATGCCGAAGACTGCGTAAAGGCCGTAGATAAAAGCTGCCCCGCTGCCGATGGCAATGAGAGAATCCATATTCGGAGCGCCGTGCCATAAATTTTTGATGCCGTTTTTAAAATAATCGCGGCAGAAAAAAAGCACAGGGATGGCTAAAAGCATCTGCAGCAGACCGTTAACTCCTTCATGAGCATCTCCCAGGACAAAATCAGGTAAGGGCCAACCGTACATTTTACCCATATGCAGGTAAAAAAGCGGCAGCGTAAATGCAGCGGCTATGAGCAGAATGGAACGCATACGTTCCGGTTCCGTATTGGCGGAGATCGGCTTGACAACGGCAGTTGTTTTTTTCGGCTTCGCTCCGAAACCTATGTTACGGATTTTTTCTAGGATAGCATTTTCACTGACAGTTTTGTCGTCAAAGGTTATGACGGCGCTGTTTTTCAGTAAATTGACACTTATATTTTCTACGCCCGGGATTTTCCCGACGACTTTTTCGATGCGGGAAGAGCAGGCGGAGCAGCTCATGCCTGTGATGTCGTAATTTTCCTTGCGCATAAGATACCTCCTTACAAAGATTTGACTTGCTATACTGATTTTGTTATTATTATAGCAAATAGTTTCTTTACGTCAATAATGTACTAATTTGGTATATAGTATCCAAAAAGATACTATATGGGTCGAGGAGAAAATAATGAATAATTCCAATGACAACTGTCCGGTAGCGGTTACTTTAGGGCTTATCGGGGGAAAGTACAAAGCGTTGTTGCTGTGGCACTTATCGGGAGGGGTACTGCGTTTCAGCGAATTAAGGCGGCTTGTGCCCGAGGCTACGCCGAAAATGCTTACGCAGCAGCTGCGTGAACTGGAAGCGGACGGATTGATCGATCGCCGTATTTATCCGATTGTACCTCCTAAGGTAGAATATTCCTTGACTGCGAGAGGAGAAAGTCTTTTTCCGATACTGCGGAGCATGTACGAATGGGGCGGCAAACTTTTGCAAGAACAGGGAAGATGTCCATCTTGTTCCATGATTGTTGCGGAAAATAAATAAGCAAAAATATTTTATAGCGGTATAAAAAAACGGAGGAGGACTTTAAGTCCTCCTCCGTTTCAGTATTTACTGAAAAATTTCCGCCAAACATGACGGTAACATTCCCAACCCGTTGGCCAGCATAAAAGCGGCGCCGATGACGATCGGCAGAAAAGCTGCGGCGTGAACAAAATCACGTTTTTGGCAGCAGGAATATTCGGCGCGCAGAGCGAGCAGCAGAATCAACGCCCAGAGCAGAGGGCTGGTAACTTCATGAAAGAATTTTTCAAACATGGTCGGCTCCTTGTCGGCTTGTAAGATAAAATAGGAGTTTTGTAAGATTATGAAAAAAACCTGCCGAAGCAGGTTAAAAAATGGTGCCTCAGCACAGAATCGAACTGTGGACACAAGGATTTTCAGTCCTTTGCTCTACCAACTGAGCTACCGAGGCATGTTGGCGACCTGGATGGGACTCGAACCCACGACCTCCGCCGTGACAGGGCGGCATTCTAACCAACTGAACCACCAGGCCGAAAAAGGGCAAAAAAATGGTGGGCGCTAACGGGATCGAACCGCTGACATTCTGCTTGTAAGGCAGACGCTCTCCCAGCTGAGCTAAGCGCCCATGTTATGGTGACCGGTGGGGGAATCGAACCCCCGATACCGCCGTGAAAGGGCGGTGTCTTAACCTCTTGACCAACCGGCCAAAGTTAGTGGTGACCCATGTAGGCCTCGAACCTACGACACCCTGATTAAGAGTCAGGTGCTCTACCAACTGAGCTAATGGGCCATGGTCACACTACTGTAATATGATACACGATAAATTTGCTTTTAGCAAGTATTTTTTCAAAAATATCCGACAGCCTCTTGAGCGATGAACAGTGCCGGTCGGACGGACGGAAAATATTTGACTATAAACAGCTAAAATAATACAATAGAACAAGGAGTTTGAGAAACATTCAGTATAGCTTGAGAAAAATAAATTTTTGGAGGCAGGATATGCACTATGATATTGCTGTTATAGGCGGCGGACCTGCAGGTATTGCCGCGGCTATTACGGCGTCAAGCAAAGGACGCAGCGTTGTTCTGTTTGAAGCACACGGCTTCAGCCCGCGTTTGAGAAGTGTGGGGCTTATTACGGATTATATGGGGATCCCCAATCTTACGGGGAACCATTTGATGGATACGTTTGTAGAGCACTTACGTAGCACGGATGTGGAGATTATTGAGCAGAAAATCATATCACTGAGAGAAACCGGCGAGGGTTTTACGTTGGGGACGCCGCGCGGTGAATATAATGCTGACGCTGTTGTTTTGGCTACGGGTATATCGCGTTCCGATCTGTTTCCCGGAGAAAAAGAATTTTTGGGACGCGGAGTGAGTTATTGCGCCGTGATCGATGCCGAAAGTTTTCAAGGAAAAAGGGTGGCGGCTATAGCTACTGTGCCGGACGCTATGAGCGAAGTCGCGATTTTGGCTGAACAGTGCGAGCATGTCTACTTTTTTCCGCTGTTTAAAGGGTTTACTCAACCGAAAAATAAAAATATTACCGTGGTTTTGGAACGACCGGAAGAGATTACGGGAACGGATAAAGTTACTGGACTGCGTGCAGGCAATGAATTCTACAGTATTCAAGGGGCGTTTGTCTTCAGAGCCAGCGACCCGTTGAACAGTTTTTTACCGGGACTGCAGATACGCGGGCGCAGCATTTATGTAGATGATCAGGCGGAAACCAATATAGAGGGTGTTTTTGCCGGCGGAGATTGCACCGGTCAGCCGTGGCAGGTCAATAGAGCAGCTGGACAGGGGCAAAAGGCGGCCTTGAGCGCTATCAGATACTTAAGCCGTCGTGATGAGGGTATCTCCTATTAGGAAGACAACTTACTTAATAGAAAAAGGTGGAGGAACAGTATAATGTTGGATATGAAATTTGTACGAGAAAATCCTGAACTGGTGGTAGCTGCCGTGGCTAAGCGCAACGGTCAGCTTGATTTGTCGGAGTTTTTGGAATTGGATAGAAAACGCCGCGATATAACTCAAAGAGTGGAGCAGCTGAAAAATGAACGCAACAATGCTTCCCAGGAGATAGGCAAGCTTAAGAAAGCCGGGCAGAACGCTGACGAACAAATGGCAGCTGTGCGCGTATTGGGAGAAAGAATTGCCGCGGATGATAAAGAACTGAAAGCTTTGGAAGAAGGTTTAAAAAATATTCTGTTGACCATTCCGAACATTCCGGCTGATGACGTGCCGGTAGGCAAGGACGATGCAGATAATCCTGTTATCCGTACCTGGGGCGAGCCTCCTAAATTTGCGTTTACTCCGAAAGCTCACTGGGAAATCGGCGAAAAGCTTGATATCCTTGATTTTGAACGCGGCGTAAAAGTATCCGGCGCCCGTTATGTTTTTTATAAAGGATTGGGAGCGCGTTTGGAGCGTGCTGTTATTAACTTCTTTTTGGATACGCACACCGAGTTGCACGGATACAGAGAATTTTTCCCGCCGTTCATTGTGAACGGTGCCAGTATGCAGGGAACGGGACAGCTGCCCAAGTTTGCCGAGGATATGTATAAGCTGGAAAACGGTGACATGTATCTGATACCTACGGCGGAGGTTCCAGTTACCAACTATCATCGCGACGAAATTTTGAGCGGTGAAGAACTGCCGCTGAAATATACGGCTTACAGCGGTTGCTTCCGAGCTGAAGCCGGCGCTGCCGGACGCGATACCAGAGGCTTGATAAGGATGCATCAATTTAACAAGGTGGAGCTTGTTAAATTTACGAAGCCCGAAGAATCATGGCAGGAACTTGAAGAACTTACCCGCAACGCCGAAGCTGTTTTGCAGAAACTCGGCTTACCATATCATGTAGTACGTCTTTGTACGGGAGATCTCGGCTTCAGCTCCGCTACGACTTATGATCTTGAAGTTTGGCTGCCTGCAGCAGATTGTTACAGGGAGATATCTTCCTGCTCCAACTTCCTCGATTTTCAGGCGCGGCGAGCCAACATTCGCTTCCGTCGCGAGGCTAAGGCAAAACCGGAGTTTGTGCATACGCTTAACGGCAGCGGAGTGGCTGTCGGAAGAACTGTTGCCGCTATTTTGGAAAATTACCAACAGGAAGACGGCAGTGTTGTCGTTCCCGAGGCGTTGCGCGGCTATATGGGCTGCAATGTTATCAAAGCTCCGGGAAAATAAACCGTTCATACAACCTTTCGGTGTAGGTGATGACCGTAAAAAGATCGCTGCGCAGACTGCGGCGACCGGCGGATATCTCTGCATCGGAAGGTTTTTATTTATTTTACGCTGAGAAACACTATTGATGGGAGTGACTATAAAACCGGAAATGAAAAACTAAAATTTACGAATATTTCCATGAAAATAGGAATAATTTATGATTATTCGAGAAATTATCAATTCTCCTCAAAAAAAATCGATTTTATTGCATTTTCCTATTGTACTTTCTGATTTTTGTGGTAAAATCATATGAGTAAAATAAATTGCCGGAACAAGGGGGAGAGTGGAAGTGAGAATAAGCCAAACCTTTCGCATCAGCCGAGCTGCTGTTGAAAAAATCGCTGCCGAATACGGCACTCCTTCATTGGTACTTTCGCTGGATCAAATCAAAAAAAATTATAAAACTTTGCAAAGATATATGTCGCGCGTACGCATTCACTATGCTATCAAAGCCAATCCCCATCCGGAAATTCTGCGTGTCATGGCGGAAATGGGGTCTTCGTTTGATGTGGCTTCTGACGGAGAAATCAGATTGTTAAATTCGATGGGTGTTGCCGGAGAGAGGATGATTTACGCCAATCCCGTCAAAACAGGTGTCGGCCTTAAGGCTTGCAACGATTGCGGCGTGTATAAGATGACCTTCGACAGTTCTTCCGAAATAAGAAAGATAAGTTCAGCCTGCCCGGGAAGTACTGTGCTGCTGAGACTCAGGATAGATAACAGTTCCGCTCATGTTGATTTAAATAAAAAATTCGGAGCGGGACGCGAAAAAGCTTTGCAGCTTATGCTGGAAGCCAAAGCGGCCGGACTGGATATAGCCGGCATAGCCTTTCATGTTGGCAGCCAGACTGTCAGCGCCGATCCTTATTTAAACGCGCTGGATGTGGCCAGAGAAATTTTTGAAGAGGCTGAAGCTGCCGGTTTGAAATTGCGTGTGCTGGATATCGGCGGCGGTTTTCCTATTCCGGAGTTGAAAGTGAATTTTAATCTTGCTGAAATGCTTAAACAGATTAATGCCAGACTGAATGAAGATTTTCCGGAAACTGAAATTTGGTCCGAACCGGGACGCTATATTTGTGGAACTGCCGTAAATCTTATAACATCAGTCATTGGAGTTACGGAGCGCGGCGGACACCCGTGGTATTTTTTGGACGAAGGTTTGTACGGAACATTTTCCGGTGTTATTTTCGACCAATGGGATTTTAAGCTTATCAGTTTTAAAGAGGGACGCAAGAGAGTTGCTGCTACTTTTGCAGGACCCAGTTGTGATTCTTTGGATATCATGTTCCGCGGAAAAATGACATCACCTCTTGAGGTTGGCGATTTGCTCTTGGTTCCGGCTTGCGGCGCATATACTTCCGCTTCGGCTACAACCTTTAACGGTTTCAGTAGGGCTCAGTTTCTCATTTGGGAACAGATAAAAGAAAAAATCTGATCGATTCTGCGGCTGCCTTGTCTTCAAGGCAGCCTTTTTTATAGTCGGAGGCGTCCGGTAAATAAATTGGCAATTTATCTGCAGTATGTTACAATAATAAATTAGGAAAACGGTGTTTTTATGAAATATAAGCAAAAGATGAAAACAATGCCGCTATTGCAGGCGATGTTGAAATATAGAGAGCAGGGAGTCTATCCTTTTCACACTCCCGGGCATAAGGGAGGACGCGGCATGGCGCAGCTGCTGCGCGACGAGCTTGGTGCAGCTGTTGCCATGGATGTTTCCCTGATGAGTGAACTGGATGATATACATGATCCGCGTTCATATATTAATGAATGTCAAAAGCTTGCGGCTGAATTGTATGGCAGCGATGCCTGCTTTTGGGCTGTTAACGGAACTACTCAGGCCATCCATGCCATGCTTATGACGGCTTTGCTGCCAGGTGAGAAGATTCTGGTGCCGCGCAATGCACACAGAAGTGTCGCCGGAGCGCTGATTTTGGGAGGACTGAAAGCGGTCTTTATTTATCCGGAGTATGCCGAGACTTTTGGAATCAATACGCAGGTTACTGCGGCGAACGTTGCGGCAGCTTTGGATAAGGATAAGGAAATCAAGGCTGTTCTGCTTACCAGTCCGAATTATTACGGTATAGCGGCAGACGTGAAGGCTATAGCCGAGGTCTGCCACGCGAGAGATGCAGTACTTCTTGTTGACGAAGCTCACGGAGCGCATTTGGGATTTTCTGATAAATTGCCGCCTTCCGCAATGCAGTGCGGTGCTGATGCCTGCGCTCAGAGTACGCATAAGCTTTTAGGCGCCATGACTCAGTGCAGTATGCTGCACGTGCGCGGAGCGAGATTGGATGTACGCCGTGCCGCTGATGTGATGAGTATGCTCACAACCACTAGTCCTAATTATTTGCTCATGGCATCTTTGGATGCGGCTGCGGCACAACTTGAAGCGGACGGTTTGCAAATGGCGGAAGCCGGGTTGAACGCAGCCCGGAAACTGCGCCAATTATGCTCTAGGTTTGCCGGAGTTAAAGTTTTACAAGAGACTGACGTCGCTCCTTATAAGCTGGATGTAACTAAAGTAACAGTTAATGTTGCGGAGCTCGGCTACAGCGGCGTGGAAGTGGGGGAGATGCTGCGATCTGCAGGCATTGCGGTGGAACTTACGGATGCGCAGAACGTTCTTTTTCTCGTTACGTACGCTGACAGCAATCGGGACTATGATGAAGCTTTACAAAAAATAGCTTCCGTTTTGGAATTTGTTTCAGAACACGAAAAGACTGTTTCCAAGACATACGGGAAGCAGTGGAAACTGCCGGCAGCTCGTTCAGTGTTGGAGCTGCGAGAAGTTTTTTACGGAGCCAAAGAGAGTGTGCCGCTTGCTTTAAGCGCAGGCCGCATTTGTGCTGAAAGCGTAAGCTTTTATCCTCCGGGGATACCTGTGCTGCTGCCGGGAGAAATTATCTCCGAAGAAATAATTTCTTATTGCGAGCAGATGAAAAGTTTAGGCTTGCCCGTGAGCGGGCCGGCTGACGGTAAGCTTGAGGAAATCAGAACAGTATTGCAGGCTTAACAGCGCTGTTACGAATGAGATCGGAGAAGATCATGAGAGGTTTGTTTGTTACTTTTGAGGGGCCTGACGGAGGCGGTAAATCCACGCAACTTAAAAGAGCTGCCCAAGCTTTACGAAATCTGGGATACAGTGTTTTGGAAAGCAGGGAGCCGGGCGGCACTCAGCTGGCGGAACAGGTTCGTTCATTGGTGTTGGATGCGAAACTGCCGCTTTCCAATACTACCCAGACTTTGTTGTATTTGGCTGCTCGCAGCGAGCACGTTGATAAGGTGCTACGTCCGGCGCTACAGGAGGGTAAGATTGTTCTTTGCGACCGGTTCGGAGATTCCACCGTGGTCTATCAGGGGTTAGCGGTTGGGGCATCTGCTGCCGATGTCGACAAACTGCAGAAGTTGAATAAATTCGCCGCTGCCGGGATCATGCCGCAGCTGACGCTGTTGTTGGACGGAGATCCTGCTGTCTTGGAAACGCGCAGGACATTGCGCGGTGTGACCGACAGATATGAGGAGAAAGGACTCGCGTTTCAACAGGCTTTGCGTGACGGGTTTCTTGTTTTGGCGCAGCAGGAGCCTGAAAGAATCAGAGTCATAAATGCCGAGGCTGACACGGAGTCCGTGCACCGGGAGATAATGGCTGCGTTACTGGAACTTATAAACAGGAAGTAAATATGTGGGATAATGTATTGGGTCATGATGGACCTAAATTGTTTTTACAAAAATTTCTGCAGGTGCAGGAGCGTCCTCATGCTTTGCTTTTCTGCGGAGCCTCAGGTTTGGGGAAACATATGCTGGCTTTGGAGTTTGCCAGGTCGGTACTCTGTTTTAACGGGTCCGACGGTGACGGATGTGAAGCTTGCAGATTGATGGATCTGAAAAACGGTAGTACGGCGCATCCGGATTTTTTGACAGTGAATATCGAAGAAGGCGCTAAAAATATCAAAATTGATCAGATCAAGGAACTTATCGGAAAAGCTGCTTTTGCTCCCGTTCTTTCTCAAAATAAAGTTTGCATCATAAATGATGCGGACAGAATGGTGGACAGCGCTGCCAATTGTTCTTTGAAGCTTTTGGAAGAGCCGCCGGCAGGTTGGATTTTTATTTTAATAGCTGAAAACGAAGATAAACTTTTGAGTACCATCCTTTCCAGAGTGGTACGTCTGCGTTTTTACGGAGTTCCGGAAAAGCTTTTACAGGAACTTTTACAGAAACGTGGTCTTGTTGCGGAGCAGGCTTTGGCTATGGCTCGGATAAGCGACGGATCCGTAGGCGAAGCGTTTTCTTTGCTGGAGCAGAATGTGTTTGCGGTGCGGCAACAGGCGTTGGCCTTTTTGGAAGCGCAGCCTATGCAGCAACAGATGAATTATTTGGCTTCACGACCTTGGATAGATAAAGCGGAACGAGCCGAGGCTGTGCTGCTCGTAAAACTGCTGTATCTTTTGTTGCGCGATGTGCTCCTTCTCAATACTAAGACGGAACAGCCGCTTTTTAATTGTGATCTGGAAAATGAGTTGGCTTCTTTGTCCGGCTTTTGGAATAAAAAAGCTTTGTCAGAGTCGCTTAAAATAGTGACGGATGTATACACCGCTCTGGATAACAGTGTCAGCGTAAAGCCGGCATTGGAATCGATGGGTATACGCATAAACAGTGCATATAAGGAGTGAAGATAATGCCTACGGTAGTTGGAATAAGATTTAAAAAAGCCAGCAAAATATATTATTTTGATCCGGTAAATACAGGTGTAAAACAGGGCGATGCCGCCATCGTAGAAACGGCCAGAGGCGTAGAATACGGTGACGTGGTCATCGGTCCGCGTGAAGTTGAAGCCGGGAGCATAGTATCTCCATTAAAACCGGTCATGCGCAAGGCAACAGCCGCCGATGCCGAAAAGATGGCTGACAACAGAGTTAGGGAAAAAGAGGCTTTCAACATCTGCCTGCGCAAAATTAAAAACCATGATTTGCCCATGAGGCTTATTGATGTGGAATTTACTTTTGATGTCAACAAGATTATTTTTTATTTTACTGCTGAAGGCAGGATTGATTTCAGAGAGCTTGTCAAAGATCTTGCCGCCGTATTTCGTACCAGGATAGAGCTGCGTCAGATAGGCGTACGCGATGAAGCTAAAATGCTTGGCGGTATAGGCTGCTGCGGGCGTCCGCTTTGCTGCGCAACTTTTTTGGGAGATTTCGAACCTGTTTCCATAAGGATGGCGAAAGATCAGGGCCTTTCGCTCAATCCTACTAAAATTTCCGGAATCTGCGGTCGCTTGATGTGTTGCCTTAAATATGAAAATCATATGTACTGCAACGGAGGAGGCTGTGGCGGCTGCCGGAAAGATCGCACGGATGTTCCTAAAATAGGTGCAATGGTAGTAACGCCGTTGGGCGAAGGAAAAGTTGTAGGCATCAATCGCGGACAGCGTACGGCATCCGTTCAGCTTGCTCCGGACAATACAATTCAAGTGGAGTGGGAGGAAATCATTGACGCCTCTCAAGCTGATAATGTCTGAAAGTAGTACTTTACGCTGTGATTATTTGCCGGGCTGCCGGTATAAAATTTGGCAGGACAGCCAAGAATTTTGTTTTACCACGGACGCCGTTTTTTTAGGACATTTTCCTCATTTGGTGAAGCAAGCCAAAGTTTTGGAATTGGGTTGCGGCACGGGAGCTGTGAGTATGCTGCTCAGCTGGCGGGGGGCTGCGCACGTTACAGCTCTTGATATAAATGAGAGGATTGCCCGATTGTTGCGGCGCAGCGTGGCTGACAACGGACTTACGGATAAAATTGCGGTAACAGAAGGCGATATTTTAGATTATAAGCAGCTGCTGACAGCGGAGAGTATGGATCTGGTCGTAGCAAATCCGCCGTACCGAAACAGTGGTAATGTACGGAACGTGGGAGCGGCAGCTTGTCATGAACTCAGCGCTTCCCTGGAGGATTTTTTCAGGGCGGCAGCCTACGCCGTTCGCTATCGAGGGCGTTTTGCCATGGTTCAGCTTCCGGAACGTTTTGCTGAGAGTATGCAGCTGTCAGCTGCGTACGGATTGCAACCGAAACGTCTGCAGTGGGTTCATGCTTCCGTAGACAAACCTGCGTGGGTATTTTTGATGGAAATGGTCAAAGGCGGGAACTACGGTTTGGATGTTTTACCGCCGCTCATAATGTATGATAAGAACGGAAGTTATACAGAGCAGGTGTCTTCCTACTATGTCTGAACAGCAAGCTCGATTACGTCTTTGACGGATCGAGCTTTTTTATATATTTTATATATTTTTGTGAAATTTAAAAAATACTTTCGACAAATCGCGTAAAATAGCGGAGTTTGACGTTTTAACAGTTTTTATGTTAAAATGGTAGGCGGTTAGGAGGAGTTTTTATGTATTTAAAAGATGTAAAGCGGCGCTGGTTTTTTCTGGCAGTGTTGCTGATATTGATAGTTCCTCTGCTTACAGGTTTTGATATAATCAGAAATATAGCAGTAGTGGCTGACGGACAGAGAATAGAGATCCGCACCAATAAAGAAGTTCCCGAACAGATAATCAGGGAAGCAGGTTTTACGCTTGAAACGGGAGATACTTGGCAGCTTAAGGGAGCTAATAAAAATATCCAGGACGGCAGTGTGATTGAAGTTATACGCGGCATTCCGGTAACCGTGGTTCGTGGCGGCGTCGCTAAAGAATATAAGAGCAGTAAAAATACTGTGGAAGAAGCTCTCAAAAGTATCGGTATTTCTTATAATAAGAACAGGATTTTTCCTTACGCTGATACTAAATTGAGCGAAGGAATGAGAATTTATGTTTTAGACAAGAACGAAGAACTGCATTTGAGCAAAGCGGAGGTTGCCCCGTCTTTGGTATATGAAGACGATAATAATCTGGCGGCCGGTACGGAAGCTGTTAAGACACAGGGAAAAGCAGGCGTTGCTCACGTTGTGTCACGCAAGGTCAAGCAGGCTGACGGCAGCCATGTTATTGAAGAACTGGGTCGTATAGTCACAGAAGAACCGGAAAATAAAATAATTCGTCGTGGGACGGCAAGAAGTGTTAAAACGCCGAACGGTTATAAACGCTACACCAAGTTGCTCCAAGGGGAAGCTACGGCTTATATAGCTACAGGGAACAGAACTTCTTTGGGGTTGGTTCCGCATGTAGGCATTGTTGCCGTTGATCCGCGCGTCATTCCTTACTACACAAAGATGTATATTCCGGGCTACGGTATTGCCATGGCCGGCGATACGGGAGGAGATATTGTGGGAAACAGAGTGGATTTATTTTTTGACAGTTATCAGGCTGCAATGCAGTGGGGCAGGCGTCCTGTAGAGATTTACATATTGGAAGAATAGTAAGTTGTTCACAAAGGGGAAAGGTAAAATTGCTCAAGGAAGTCATCGTAGTTGAAGGTAAAATGGATACGGCAGCCGTTAAAAGAGCAGTTGATGCCGATACCATAGAAACAGGCGGATTTAATCTGCTGCCGCACACATTGAAAGCAATAGATGCAGCCTATCACAAACGAGGTATAATTATTTTAACCGATCCTGACGGAGCCGGAGAAAGAATACGACGCTTTCTCACGGAAAGATTTCCGGATGCGGGGCAGGCATTTATTCCCAAACCGCTTGCTACCGCTCATAACGATGTCGGCGTGGAACAGGCTCAGCCGGAGGCGATACGCGATGCTTTAAGCAAGGTACGTTCGCACAGTTACACGCCGGAGCGGGAATTTACTGTAGACGACCTTTGGCATAACGGCTTAAGCGGCAGTTGTAATTCTGCGCAGCGCAGAGATGCTTTAGGTGCGGAGCTGGGAATAGGCTACGGTAATACCAAGGTGTTTTTGCGTCGTTTAAACAGTTATTCGGTAACAAGAGAGGAATTTAACGAGGCTCTGGCGAAGATAGGATAAAATTATTTTTGAAGCGGCTGAATTTTATCAGCCGTTTTATTTTCCAAGAGGAGAAGAAAGCATGCAAAATCCCGTTATAGCAACACCCGAGGTTACCAATCATATTTTGCAGAGATTTAAGCTGCGGGCGGATAAAAAACTGGGGCAGAATTTTCTTGTGGATCCGGCCGTTGTACAGGGTATAGTGGAGGCAGCGGAACTGTCGCCGTCGGATACCGTGTTGGAGGTCGGACCGGGGATAGGAACGCTTACTCAGGGTTTGGCCGAGAGCGGTGCCGACGTTGTAGCTGTGGAGCTTGACAGAAGACTGTTGCCGGTATTGGATACTACTTTAGCAGGATATAATAACGTGACCGTCGTCAATGAAGATATTTTGCAAGCCGATATTAAGAAACTGAGCGGTGGCAAATGCTTTAAGGTATGCGCCAATTTGCCGTACTATATAACCACGCCGATAATTTTTGCTTTATTGGAGCAACGTCTGCCCATTGACAGACTTGTAGTTATGGTACAGAAAGAAGTTGCGCAGCGAATTACGGCTAAACCGGGAGGCAAGGATTACGGTGCGCTTTCCGTAGCTATGCAGTACTATACTGATCCGGAGTTGGTGTTTATCGTACCGCCAGCTTCTTTTATACCTCAACCGAGCGTCGATTCAGCAGTCATAGTCTGTAGGAAACGTCAAGAACCTCCCGTGATCGTAAAGGATGAAGAAGTATTCTTTCGCGTAGTTAAGGCTGCATTTTCTCTGCGTCGCAAAATGTTGTCCAACAGTTTAAAAAATATGGGCATTGATGCAGCAAAATGTCAGCAGTGGCTGGAAGCTGCCGGAGTAGACGGAAGGCGCAGAGCGGAAACACTTTCTTTAGAGGAATTTGCCGCACTGACCAACGCTTTTGTTGCCAATGATCAGAGTCTGCAAAAACTATAAGATTTTGCGCAGGGCTGCCGCACAGATTGCGGCAGTCCTGCGTTGCTTACAACAACAGTTATTTTGAAACAAGAGACATCGGAAGGATATTGATTTGTACAACTCGTCATCCTTTCCGCCCGGAAACAATAAAAAAACAGTAAACCTTTTTGTTTACTGTTTCTCGAATTACCATATTCAATCATATAAATTTAAATTTAGCAAACAGATAAAAATGTAATTTCGTATCTCCGATTTCTGTATCGTAAACATAATTCTACATTTTTCGGGCTGTCAAGTTATTCCCAAAGAGTATGTTGCGCATATACTTCAAATTGATTTGAGTTATCATTACTGAAAAAAGTAACTTCTATGTTATATCTTTTCCAAAGCATATATGGATAAGTCTGCATTACAAGAGAATAATGCTCTTTTCCCTTGCTTTCCCGATAACTGATGGGGGAAAGCGAGAAAATATCCCGCATATCCCTTTTTTCAAAATAATCAAGAGACAATTTTGAAATGTTTTGATTGCCTAGCTTAATAGAATCAAACATCTTGCTCTTTGACGAGATACCGAAGTATGTTACGATGCAATCTTTCAGTATTGCCTGATCTTGATATACAGGCGTCAAATTCACATATCCGTATCCTTCTCCATCTTTGGTAAGTTCGACTGTCTCGCCAAAGTAAAAGTGACTGTTTCTTTTATTTTTAACCATGTCATTCGGTGTTTTCCCAGAAAAGGCAAATCCGTTTGCAAGTAACTCATCCGCTGTTGTGTGCCCGATAACAATCGCATATTTTTCTACTTGGACAATGGGAGCTTTTACAGGAAGCCCGGTCATTGTAAGTGTTAATACACAGGTAAATATCGAAATTACAAACATACCTATGACAGCATTTGTAGCAGCTGAAAACTCATCGTTGTACCTTGTTTTTCCTATAAGATTTAAAAGCGCTTTACCGGTATAAACAGCAATTCTTATAAAAGTAATTATTAAAAATTCTGCATACAGCCAAAATTTTATATCGTCGTCCGCAAAGTATTTACCGTAAAAAATAAAATATGCTGCTATACTCGCTGTTACCAGGCTTATTATATAAAAATTCACTTCGTGTAACGCTGCTTTATTCGTGAAATCTTTATATATATCGGTTTCTCTTCCTTTCAGAGCATGTCCTATTTTATACATCCATCCGGGTACATCAGTATTATTTTTTACTGCAATGACCAGGTGAAGGTATAAAAATATTGTAAAAGCTAAGGTGAGGGACATTGCGATAAAAAAAATCAGGGCGCCTATAAAAAATCCTATTTCAATCACCTCCGCCTCAAAAATCAGTCAGTGCTCGCATTCAAGAAAAAAGAATGCCACAGTCTTAAAAAATCCGATTTGTTTGGCTCTCAAATTCTGAGTTTTATCTCTGAATATTTTATGATATTTACGTGTTTATTTGCCGAATTTTTATACGTCAAAACTCCCGCTCTTTTAAGTTTTTTATAAAAACAGGAGATATGCGTAAGCAGTATTCTAAGTTTGCAACAGTGTGAAACTGTTCAGGGAATACAGAGCCAGCGGCAGATATTCGTTTAATTTATCTTTGGGAAACACATAAAGCAACTGGCAGGTTTTTCCGTCTTTCATGGTTCGGCATTGCAGAATATACTTGTTGCCGAAAAAATCAATATGTTTGCTGAAAATACATTGCCAATGCAGCCGGCTGTCGTGCTTCCAGGTGAGCAGTACAGTTTTTGCAGGAAAATCGGGAAGAGGAACTCCTGATTTATATCCGGTTGTGTATTCGTCTGCCATAATCTGCGCGGCACAGTAGAGGGTATCGGAAGAAATTCTTGTCAGCATGGTGCCGTGTTCCAACTGCATACCGTCCAAAGGATCCTTACCGAAGGCTTTCGGCACATAGAACTGATAAGCTTTGTTCGGAGCAGTAGCCGGTAAAAAATCGACGGCGGTCGGTTTTTTCATGATTACGACGGATGCCGGCAGCGAGGTTTTTAAGGGAACAACGGATTGCCGTTTAACAGGTGCTGCTTGGACGGTGAATGATTGCTTGCTGTCGACAACATTAAATTGCGTCGTTTTTGTTTGCTGCGGTAAAGAAATTTCGAAATGCGGTTCTGCATGAGCGGTAAAGCTGCAAAGCAGCATTAAGAATGAAAGAAGAAGGTACAGTCGGCTCATAATGCCTCGCAGAAGGTGTCTATTTCCTGTTCGTCTGCGCGCATGGCAATAATAGTTTTACTTATCAGATCATCAAGAGACCAACCGAGCATTTCCGCTCCGCGGTTAATTACATCACGGCTGCAACCTGCGGCAAATTTCTTGTCCTTGAATTTTTTCTTGACGGAACTCAGTTCAAGATCACGGACGCTTTTGGAAGGGCGCATGATGGCGACGGCACGTATAAGACCAGAAAGCTCATCGACTGCAAATAAAACTTTCTCCATTTCGTGTACCGGTTCAATATCAGCTTCGGTCATGCCGTAACCATGACTGGCTGTAGCGCGGATCATTCTGTCGGAAAAACCGTGATTGCGCATGATATCCTGCGATTTAACGCAATGTTCTTCCGGATACATTTCAAAATCGAGATCATGCAACAGACCGGCCATAGACCAAAACTCAAGTTCATCGTTGTAACCAAGCTCGGCAGCAAAGTGGCGCATGATGCCTTCAACAGTCAGAGCGTGGCGAAGATGAAAAACTTCTTTATTATATTGTCTGAGTAAATTCCAGGCTTCTTCTCTGTTAATATTCATATTTTTCTCCTTAGTATCTATTTTTGCTTTGATTTGCAGCAGAAAGTTTTATCAATCATCATGTCGGCTAAGGTCGTATTGTCGACTACAGCGTTGATTGCTTCCTGCAGTTTTCTGTAAAGACCGATGGTAATACAGCTGTCCACATTATTGCAGGGAGTATCGTATTCCAGACATGCGACGGGAGCCAGGCTGCCCTCAACGAGGCGCAGTATCTCTCCCACGGTATATTCTTCCGGCTTTTTCGTCAGGCGATAGCCTCCCTTGATGCCGCGCGCGCTTTGCACAAACCCTGCTTTGCTCAGGAGATGAATAATTTGTTCCAGATATTTGTCGGAAATATCCTGACGCTTGGCAATCATCTTCAGAGGAATATATTCACCGTTGTTGTTCAATGCTAAGTCAAGCATCAGCCGCAGACCGTAGCGGCCTCTGGTAGAAATTCGCATAAATTCACCCACCTTTCATTAATAATTGTACTATGCTTTACTCACTAATTCAATACAGCCGTTTTTTCAAAAGGAAGCAATACATGCTGTATTAACCGATGATTTTGTGGTAAAATATCTCTAAATGTTAAATGGGAGGGCGCGGGATGAGCGGCACAAAATTTGATAAAGACTTTAAAAAATATTTGGATATATTCAAAGAAGACCCTGAATTATGGAAAATACTCAATAAAGTGACCTTTCAAGATATTTATAACCAAAAGTTTCTGGAAGATAACAGTAAATTTACTTCTATGGACGATATGCTCTGGCGCAGCGGGTTCGGCATAGTTAATCTTATGGAAGTGGAAAATGTCAATCAGGATAAATGGAATCAGTATATAGCTGCCAACACGCAGTGTTCCACTTGGCATGAGTTCGGGAAATTGGCAATGATCGAATGGATGAAGCTGGTTTTGGATAATGCCAAAAAGGCCGGCAACTAAATTAGTGTATCTTCGTGTTCCGCAAGAGCAAATTTTTAAACCGCAGTTTTCTGCGGTTAATTTTTTTGCGCAAATCATTCTTTTTAAACAAACATATTTTTATTAAAATATTGACTTTGTTTACTTTGCGTGCTACAATAATGACAAACAAATATTCGAAATAGGGTGATTTAATGAAAAAGATTTTTGTAATATTATATGCTTTCTTTGCGATTTATTGCGGCGCGAGTTATGTTTTTGCTGAAAATTTAGCGGTTCGCAACTATTCGGTTACGGTTCAGAACGGAGAAACTGTTTGGAGTATAGCGAGAAAGTATTCGCATGGACAGGAAGATGTGCGCGAAGTTGTAAACAGAATTATCGCGGCCAACGAGTTGCAGGGGAAATATATTTATCCGGGACAGGTGTTGAAGGTACCGGCGGCAGTCAGGGCGGAAGACGCTGTTTTGGTGGTCAAATAAATTTTCCGGAAACATATCAATAAGAAGTTTCAGTGTTATTAAGAAAGTACAACATCGGAAAGTTTGGACAAATTCTTTCAGTAGGGTTGTTATGACGAAGGAGTACGGTTTTTGTAAAGTAAGTTCGGAATATTTCGGCATTTTATTGAGATTGATGTTTTTCGGACGGGTAGTGCGGATCACGGATTTGATAGCAAATTTATGGCAGTTCGGGAAAAAAATAACGCGGAGCGTTCAAGCGCTCCGCGTTATTTTTTCAAGTATCAAAACTCAACCGTTTTTACAGAAGTCCTCTAAGGATGACGTGGAATTTTTGCTGAAGTCGAAAGTTTCTTTAACAAGAGCTTCGGGACAGCGCTCCCTGATATCTTTCGCCGTATGCAGCGGTCCGCTGCCACCGTGGGTACAGAAAGGAAGAATAGTCTTGCCTTCAAAGTCGTAGGCATCAAGAAAGCTGTACACGGCATTGGGGCAAGTAAACCACCATATGGGAAAGCCGAGAAAAACAGTGTCGTACTTATCCATATTTTCCACTTTATTTTGCAGTATAGGAAGTTCCTTTTTAAAGTGTTCAATTTTGGCAGCGGCAACGGTTGCCCAATAACTCGAAGGATATTTCTTTTCGGTTTTTATTTCGAAAAGTTCGCCGCCGGTTATTTTTGCTATTTGTGCGGCAGCTTTGGCGGTAATACCGGTTTTGGAAAAATATGCTACGAGAATTTTGCTCATCTCACACCTCCGAAAATATACCTCTTGAGTATATTATAGAATAACTTCTTCGGAAAGGATAGCTGCAGCAGTAAAATTTTAAGTGCGTTTCTTTATTTATGATGGTTATTGTGTTAAAATAAAGCTAATTGTGAGCAAGTTTATTTGGCAGAGAGAACGCCGGAGGAATTCATGAATATGGACAAAGAGAGCGCCGGCATTTTGTACCTTTGCGCGACGCCGATCGGAAATCTTGAAGATATGACGCCGAGAGCGATAAGAGTTTTAGCGGAAGCGGATATTATCGCCGCTGAAGATACGCGGCATACTATGAAGCTGCTTAATCATTTTCAGATTAAGGGCCGATTGGTTCGCTATGATGAACACAGTAAGGAAAAGCAGGGTGCTTTTTTGTTGCAGGAATTGCTTAACGGGAAAAATGTGGCGCTGGTGAGTGATGCGGGATTTCCCGGTATTGCCGATCCGGGTGAAGAGCTTGTCAGGTCGGCGATAGCAAATGCATTGCAGGTGGTTCCTGTCCCGGGAGCCAATGCCGCGCTGTGTGCGTTAGTAGCTTCAGGCATAAGCACGATGCCTTTTTTTTGCGGTGGCTTTCTTCCCAAGAGCAAAAAGAATCGTCGGGAGCAGCTGCAGCGGTGGGAATTTATTCCGGCAACCGTAATTCTGTATGAAGCTCCTCACAGATTGGCAGATGTCCTAAAGGACATTCTGGAGTGTTGGGGCGATCGCAAGCTCACCGCAGCAAGAGAAATAACCAAAGTGCATGAAGAGTTTTACCGCGGTACCGTAAGCGGGTGTCTGCAGTGGCTGGAAGAGCAGCCGCCGCGGGGGGAATTTTGTCTGGTTGTGAGTGGAGCAGAGCAGGAAGTGCCGGCTGTGCCTACCACCGATCCTTTGCTTGAAGTAAGAGAACTTATAAACGGCGGCACAGACAAAAAAGCGGCATTGACTCAGGTGGCAAAAGCAAGAAAAATTCCCAAACGGGAGTTATATAATAAATTTATTGCAGAAGAAGGGAAAGCAAATGACTAAACCGACTTATTATATTACCACTCCGATTTATTATCCCAGCGATAACCTGCATATAGGGCATGCTTACTGCACCACTATCGCTGATACTCTGGCCCGTTATCACCGTATCAAGGGAGAGGATGTGTTTTTTCTGACAGGCAGTGACGAGCACGGTCTGAAGATTCAGCGCAAAGCGGAAGAGAAGGGTGTAACTCCAATAGAATATGTGGACGCCATAATCGCCAATTTTAAATTGTTGTGGGAAAAGTTGCATATCTCTAATAATGACTTTATCCGCACCAGCGAGGAGCGTCATCATAAAGTGGTTCAGGATGTTCTCCAGGCTATTTATGACAAGGGAGACGGCGATATTTATAAAAAGAACTATAAAGGATTGTATTGTGTTCCCTGTGAAACATATTGGCTGGAACGTCAGCTGGTTGACGGTAAATGCCCGGATTGCGGACGACCTGTGGAAGAAATGGAAGAGGAAAGCTATTTCTTCAGAATGTCCAAGTATCAGGATTGGTGGCTGCAATTTATTGAAGAACATCCGGATTTCATACAACCGGCCAGTCGACGCAATGAAATGATAAATTTTGTTAAACAGGGATTGGAAGATCTTTCCATCACGCGTACTACATTTAACTGGGGCATACCGTTGCCTTTTGATCAAAAGCACGTTGTTTATGTATGGTTCGACGCGCTCCTTAATTATCTGACCGGTATCAAATACGGTACCGACGAGGCTATGTTCCGTAAATACTGGCCTGCATCGCTGCATTTGGTTGGCAAAGAAATTGTGCGTTTTCATACCATCATCTGGCCGATAATGCTTCACGCTATGGGTGTTGAACTGCCGGAGAAAGTTTACGGTCACGGCTGGCTTGTTGTCGACGGCGACAAAATGTCCAAATCCAAAGGCAATGTTATTGATCCTCTGGGTCTTATAGACGAATTCGGCGCCGATGCGATCAGATATTTTTTACTGAGGGAGATAAATCTCGGAAATGACGGCAATTTTTCCCGCGACGCTTTGATAAATCGTATCAATGCCGATTTAGCCAACGATCTGGGAAATCTACTGCACAGAACCGTGAGCATGATTGAGAAATATCATCAGGGTGTCATCACGCGCGCGGATGTTGACGAACCTGTGGATAATGAGCTGCGTCAGCTGGTCGCCGCCACGGTTGCGACTTATACTCGTGATATGGACGGCATGGAAATCAACAGCGCTATTAAAAATGTTTGGGCGTTGATCAGTCGCACTAACAAGTACATAGATGAAACCGGTCCGTGGTTGTTGGCTAGGGATGAATCCAAGTCCGAGCGTTTGCAGGGAGTAATGTACAATCTTGCGGAAACATTGCGGATTGTTGCAATCCTCATCAGTCCTTATGTGCCGATTACAGCAGGAAAAATTTATGAACAGCTCGGTTTAGTCGTGCCGGAACAATTTTTGCTGGCAGAAGCGGTTTGGGGCGGATTGTCGTCCGAGACAACGGTGCGGAAGGGCACGCCGCTTTATCCTCGTATTGAGATTGCTGAGGACGGCGCTACCGTTATCGGCGGTAAACGATTTGAGCAAAAATCCGCGCCTGCAAAAACTTCTGTCGAGACTGTGCCGGCGATGGAACCGCTTAAGGCGGAAGTGGCTATTGGCGACTTTGAGAAATTGGATCTGCGCGTAGGCAAAATTGTGGCGGCTGAAAAGGTGAAGAAGTCCAAAAAGCTGTTGCAGTTACAAGTAGAGATCGGACCGGAAGTACGCACGATAGTCAGCGGCATTGCGCAACATTACGAACCTGAACAGTTGGTGGGTAAAAATGTGATTGTGATCGCCAACCTGGCGCCGGCAACGTTATTCGGTATTGAATCCAACGGTATGCTCCTGGCGGCCTCGGACGGACAAGGCAATTTGGTTTTAGCGGATGCTCCGGGGATGGTCAGCGGCAGCAGAGTAAAATAAGCGAAACGGTGGCGGAAAGCTTCCGCCGCCTCCTTATATTCGGTTGCGACTGCTTCGGAAGGAGCGGAGGGAATGGAAGTATACGTTATTGTCGGCATTGTTGCCGCAGTCTGCTTTTTGCTCATACGGACGTATTTCGGCAAAAAGTACGCCGGGACAGAAGTGAACTCCTGCGCGAAATGCAGCAGGAGCGGCCGCTGCCATTCAGACGGCTGCGCCGAGAGGAAAAATCTGCGGTGAGAAGCAGTGCTTCCAAGTATATTGAGACAGTTTTTACACAAGAGACGGAACAACGTTATCCGCCGGATTAGAGGGAGGTCGTGTTGTGCATATTCAAAGAGGAGCCTGGGTCGAGATAAATCTTGATTCTGTTGCTCATAACGTACAAACGGCTAAAAGACAATTACAGCCCGGCACGAAACTGTGCGCTGTCGTTAAAGCTGACGCCTACGGGCACGGAGCCGTACGCATAGCGCAGGAAGCTGCCAGAAACGGTGCCGATTTTTTTGCGGTGGCATTGTTACAGGAAGCTGTACAGCTGCGTGAAGCAGGCATTGATACACCGATACTCGTTTTGGGGGCGATGCTGCCGGAAGTGGCGGATCTTGTCGTCAGGTATGACATAAGTCATGCCGTTTTCGACGCAGAAAGAGTGTATGCGCTTAATGAAGCGGCGCTCAGGCAAAATAAAAAAGCTCGTATTCATTTGGCCATCGACACGGGGATGCATCGCATAGGTGTTCACGTGAAAGAGGCCGGAAAGTTCGCGCAGCTGGCAAATTCTTTGCCGGGTATATATATAGAGGGAGCATTTTCTCATTTTGCTACGGCTGATGCCGATGACAAGGAGTATGCAGCGTACCAGTTCGCTCGCTTTCAAGAGGCTTTGGCGCTGATTGAGGCGGCAGGCGTGCGCATCCCCTTGCGCCATATCGCCAACAGCGCCGCGTTGACGGAGCTGCAGGAATATCAGTTGGATATGGTGCGGCAGGGTATAACGTTATATGGATTGCATCCTGCGCATATGATAGATTGCTATAAAAATTTTGAACCTGTTATGACGGTTAAAACGCAGGTAGCTTTTTTAAAAAAATTACCGACGGGAGTAACAATAGGATATGGAAGAAGTTATACGCTGCAGAGAGAAACTGTGGTGGCGACTGTGCCTGTAGGTTATGCGGACGGTATCAGCAGACGTTTATCCAATAAAGGATACATGCTGATCAACGATGAGCCTGCACCCATCATAGGACGAGTGTGTATGGACCAGGTTATGCTCGATGTAACGGATATACCGGATGTGCGTTTGGGCAGCGAGGTGACAGTGTTCGGCGGCAAAAATCTGCCTATGGAATTGGTGGCCGACTGGGCCGATACCATATGCTATGAGCTTGTCTGCAATGTAAGCACGCGAATGCCGAGAGAATACGTCAGAGGTAATTAACGGAGCGGAGAGAATTATGAACGGCTGTCGAATATCTGAGCGCATGCTTGATAGAGGACAGTCGTTTTTGCTGCGATTATTTATTCACTGACACGGTCGGGCAAAATCTATAAAGAGTTGAAAATATTTTAATTTTTGTTTTTGTAAACGGAGGTACACACTATGGACAAGCAGGAATGGCAGGGATATGTGGCAAAAGCGGCCACAGGTAATTTTCCCATACCGCCCGGACTGATTCAGGATTATGATGATTGGCGCTGTCGCAGCACCGTAGGACGTGTGCTTTTTATTTTAAAAGATATCGAGGGAGCTATTACTGTTTTGAGTACGGTGAAGGATATCAAGCCGGATATGGAAGATGTTCCCGAATACGGTCTCAGCGAAGTTGAGCATAAGGTACTCTGTTTGAGAGATTTGGCGGAGATAGTTTGGATGTTGACCGGGACTACTTATGCGCCGCAGATATATTTGGAAGAGGCATATGAATTGTGCAGGAACTATAAGCACATTTTTCGCAGCGCTGACAGAGGAAAGATTTGGATCCGCAGATTGGAAATATTGCGAGAAGCCGGCGAGGTCGAGAGCGCTCTTAAAGAGGTACGCGAGTTGCTGGAGCGCGAGGGTGGAGAAGAAAAAATAAACCCGTACTGTTTTCGCGCTAAGATTTTTCTCGCGGAGTGCGCCGCCGCCGGAGGCGAATATGGCGAAGCTGCAAAAATCATCAGAGAAGCTTACGCTTTCTTTCCGTCTTCCGACAGCGGAAGCAAAGCGATAGCTGAAGCATACGCGGAAGTCGATCCTCAGCTGCGCTACGAAAAAATGTTGCACTGCACGACGATTCAGTACAGTCCTTGGGAGAAAGCTGACGCACTTACACCGGAAGAAGTAAGGGCTAGGCAGATGGAAAATTACAAGCGCCGGATGGCTGGAGGTGAAGCTCCGAACGATTTCGGTCTGTTGAATCGTTTAAATGAGTGATTAAATGTTTTCTTACTTCTCTTTTTAAAACCTGTTAAAATTTAGATAAATTTTCAGCTAAATTTTGGTTGGTGGAGGAGAGAAATTTATGAAGAAATATCTTTCTGCTTTGGGTGCCGCCTCAGTATTGCTTTTGCCGGCTGTGGCGGGAGCAGAGGGTTTCGGGCTTAATGAATGGTCTGCGGAAGGCGTGGCCATGAGCGGCGCGCGTATGTTTGCGAACAATGATGCGGCCAATATTGCTTATAATCCCGCGGCGATTGTGAAGGTGGAAAATTCTGCGCTTAAGTACAGCGTAACTTATCTGAGTCCTTCTTGTAATTATGATTTGTTTGATGCTAATGGAGCCAGAATTGAAAATGAGCCGACTCAGAACAGAATACATCCGGCTTGGGCGCCGGGGACTTACTATGTGAAGAAGTTCGGCGCTAAGGATTGGTTCGGCGTAGGCGCTTTTTCCAGATTTGCCATGATTTCCGAATTTGAACGTACCAGTATTGCCGGTAATAATGCAGTTTTGTCAAAACTTAACGGTTTAAGCCTTACTCCGGTTTATGCTCATAAATTTAATGATAAGTTGTCCGCAGCAGTAGGCGCGGAGATAAATTACGTGGGGCTTACCATGGAGAGGAATGCTATTGTAAATCCGCAGCTGCCTCGGGCGGCTACCGCTTTGAAGGGTGACAGCTACGCTTTGGGCTGGAATGCCGGCGTGAATTACGCTTTCGACGAAAAGAATGAGGCGGCGATTACTTATCGCAGTCGCATGAAGCATTCTATGGACGCAGATTTCATTGCATATACGGTACTGGGAAAAAAGACTTTCAGTGCTCGTGGAGAAGTGACGCTTCCCGATGTGTGGTCTCTGGGTTACGGTCATAAGTTCAACGATAAAACCAGAGTTGAGTTGAACGCTACTCATACTAACTGGTCAACTTATGATGCACTGGATATAGATATCAAGGGTATCGGCGTTGTGGAAAATCCCAAAAATTGGAAAGACGGTTGGCGTTATGCCATAGGCGTGGAGCATAAACTCAGCGATAAGTACAGCCTTATGGCAGGATTGGCTTACGATCAGGCATCTATTCCGCAGTATCCGGCAGTGGGCGGAGACTTTATGGTTCCCACAGGAGATCGTCGTACTTATTCTATAGGAGTACAGTATCATGATAAGAAGCAAACTTTGGGATTAGCTCTGGCGCACATTGACTTGGGCGATCTGAGTTTACCCGGAGGTGCGCATGACGGTTTTGAAAGAGCTCATGCTTATAACAGCAAGGTTAAAGTTTTCTCGGTAGCTTACCAGAGAAGTATCTAATATCAACACAGTTTTTTAGTAGGGAATCAATACTGCAAGCACCAGGTGTTGCATCTGTGCTTGCAGTATTTTTTTGTGACAGGAAGAACTGTAATTTCATCAAGACAAATATGATGATTTGTTATATAATTATTGTTGTTCAGTGCTGTTTTGAATATATGAAAGTTTTTATCAAATCTCAAAATTTTGGAGGGTTCGGTCATGAAAGAATACGCCGCTTTTTCTACGGCTTTATATGATGAACTGGTCGCCGTTTTAGGTGAAGAAAATGTTTATACCGATGTTGAACGGCTTGACAAATACAAAACCGATGAAGAAACAGATCCTAAGATATTTCGCGCGCCTGAAGCTGTTGTTGCTCCGGCTGACACTCGGGAGGTGTCTGCCGTAATTAAGTTGTGCAATAAATATAATGTACCTGTGACCGTGCGCAGCGCCGGCACAAGTTTGGCCGATGGAGCCATTGCCGTGCGCGGCGGCATAGTTTTGCTTATGGAGCGAATGAACAAGATTATTGAAATAAATACTGAGGGCATGTATCTTATCGCCGAGGCCGGAGCGCCGACCATAGAGATCCAACGCTTGGCTAATGAGGCAGGACTTCTGTACGCGGGAGATCCCTGCAGCGCCGACAGCTGCATGATCGGAGGCAACATCGCCACAAATGCCGGCGGCAATAAAGCGGTTCGCTACGGAGTGACGCGCAATCAGGTTTACGGAGTGGAAATGGTAACACCTACAGGGGAAATTGTTGAATTGGGAGCGCGTCTGAAGAAATGTTCCACAGGATATTGTATGGAGCAATTGGTTATCGGCAGCGAGGGTACGTTGGGCGTCATAACGAAGGTCGTGCTGAAACTTTTACCATTGCCTCCGCATCATTTTGATCTTTTGGCGATATTTACGGATCCTAATGAAGCCATGGATCTTGTGACGAAAATATCGCGGTCGGATATGAATCCTACCAGCATCGAGTATATGGATAACTCTTATGTCAGAGGTACGGCGGACTATATAGAATTTAAAGGCGCGCCTCATTATGAGGACGGTATTTACGTCATTGTCACAGTGGAAACTTTCAGCGAAGATGAGCTCGATGTAAAAATGGAGCGTTTATGCGAAATGTGTGAGGAATCCGGGGCGGTAGACGTTTTGGAGGCGGATGAGCGCATATGGAAAATGCGCCGCAATTGTCTGGAATCTGTTCGCTTGGTAAGTTTGGTTTCGCTGACGGATGATGTGGTGGTTCCTGTTGATAAGGTGGCGGAAACTATTAAAGAAATCATGAAAATGGGTGCAGGATATTCCTTCCGGGTGCCTCCTAAAATAAATGCGCATGTCGGCGACGGCAATCTGCATGTGGTTCTGTGCAAATGCGATATGGACGATGCAGAGTGGGAGGAGCAAATCCATAAATTTCATCAGGAGGTCTACGCTTATGCATACGCTCAAGGCGGAAGGCTTGCCGGAGAGCATGGTATAGGCGCCAAAAAACTTGCCTATATGGAGCAATTTACACCTGCGGCTGAATTGGAGCTGATGCGTAAGATAAAGCTTGCCTGGGATCCTAATCTGATTTTAAATCCGGGGAAGATTTTTAACATCTGAAGTTTAAATCAATGATGGAAGGATGAATAGGATGAGAAAATATAATCCCGTTACAGAAGAAGTTATTGCGGCTCTGCAAGAAATAGTAGGCGCGGAATTTGTGAAAACGGATGCGGAAACATTGGAACGTTACAAGACTGACGAAGAACCGGATCCGCATTATCACCATTTGCCGGAAGCGGTGGTGTGGCCCGGATCGACAGAAGAAGTTGCCGCTATTATGCGACTTGCCAACAAATTTTTGGTGCCGGTCACTCCGCGTAGCGCCGGTACCAGCGTTTCCTGCGGTGCTATTCCTGTTTGCGGAGGCATTGTGTTGTTACTGGAGCGTATGGATAAAATTATTGAGTTTAACGCCGACGCTATGTATATTCGCGTGGAGGCCGGAGCACGTACGGCGGAAATACAAAGGTTGGCCAACGATGCCGGACTCCTTTACGCGGGTGATCCCTGCAGCGCGGAGAGCTGCCTTATCGGCGGGAATATAGCTACGAACGCCGGCGGCAATAAAGCTGTTCGTTACGGAACTACAAGACATCAGGTTTACTCTGTTGAAGTGGTTACTCCTACGGGTGAGATCACGGAACTGGGAGTGCGTCTTAAAAAATGTTCAACAGGCTTCTGCTTGGATCAGCTTATTATGGGTAGCGAAGGAACTTTAGGGATCATCACTAAGGCGACGCTTAAGTTGTTACCCCTTTGCCCCTATCGTCTGGATATTTTAGCTATTTTTACTGATGTAGGGCAAGCTGTACAGCTTGTGCCGAATTTGATCAGAGCCGGACTTAATCCTACCAGCGTGGAATTTATGGACAACGGTTTTGTCAGAGCTGCCAGTGATTACAGCGAGCTGCGGTTGCCGCACTATGACGACGGCAGTTATGTTATTGTGACGGTGGAAACATTCAGCGAAGATGAGTTGGACTTAAAAATGGAGCAGTTGGATGAAATTTGTACCGCCTGCGGAGCCACTGATGTTGTAGAGGCAGATGAACGCGTTTGGAAAGTGCGCAGAAATTGCCTGGAAGGTTCTAAAGCTTTGAGCAAAGTAAGTACTTCCGATGATTTAGTTGTTCCGGTAGATAAAATCGCGGACTGTATTGAGCATCTCAATACAGTAGCTAAGGATTATAATTTCAAACTTATGTGTCTGGCTCATGCAGGAGACGGCAATCTGCACTTCAATATTCTTAAAATGGATATGAGTGATGAACAGTGGGAAGATGAGCTGCGACGTTTCCATGAGCAGGCCTATGCTTACGTTTACAGTTTAGGCGGAAGACTTTCCGGAGAACACGGTATCGGAGCGAAAAAGCTGGCTGCTCTGGAAAAATATTGCGATCCGGTAGAACTGTCAGTCATGAAGACCATCAAGAGAGCTTTGGATCCTAATAACATTCTCAATCCCGGCAAATTGATCGATGCTGACATGTAAGGCGGCGCTAAAGGATATCTTAAAAATATTTTTAGCAGGAATTTCGTCGTATGTGTCGAAGTAAACCGACTAATATCCTTTCATGAGCGGGTATTTTGTTTGCTTTGCTGTTTTTATAATAACTTTAGATTAAGGAGCGAATAAATGAGTACATTCTCGAAGGTATTGCTGGCGACGGATTTCTCGCCTCAATCCGGAAGATTGGCGGAGTGTTTGTTCAGTATATGCCCCGATACGGAAACAGAAGTTGTTTTGGCGCACGTTTTGGAAGGTGACGATGACGCCGACCCTGACGGTAGTGGGCTGAAGAAAGTTCAGCAACGTTTAGAGGCGCTGCAAAAGGAGCTGGAGCAATCCGGCTATGAGCATGTGTCGGTTGCCGTTCCTCGCGGTGAAATTCACGAGGCTATCCTTGGGGAAAGTGAAGCGGAGCGGGCGGAATTGCTCCTGGTAGCTTCACACGGAAAAGGTTTTTTTCGCAGAACGCTTTTAGGCAGCACTACTTGCGATTTGGCAAGAGCCGCTGACAGACCGTTGCTTATCAGCAAGCTTGGCGATGAGGGAGTCGATTTATTGAGCAAGGTTATGCTTCCTACGGATTTTTCCAAAAAATCTTTGGAAGCGCTCAATGTTATCAGAGCTTTGCGGGAGTATGTCGGTGAAATAATTTTTTTGCATGTTATTGAACGCAGCCGAAGCAAGCAGGATTACAAACAGATGAGTGCAAATGCCCATATGTTTTTAAAAGAATTGGTCGACGAGATGAAGATTTTCGGCATTGAAGCCGATTATCGCGTTTGCAGGGGAGTTGCTTCCAAGAAGATCGGCGAGCTTTGCGAAAAAGAGCAAATAAGTCTGCTCATGATGTCCAAAAACGGAGCTGCCATAAAAGACGGCATGGGTATCGGCAGTACGACGGAAAATGTGGTTTTGAATGTGGATTGTTCGACATTGATACTTCCGGCGGAAGAAGTAGGAGAAGAAGAGCAGTTTGCGGATTGATAAATCTCCGGCATCTTTAAAGATGCCGGAGATTTATCTTTACGGGTTACGAGCTGAAACTAAAAAACGTAAAGACTCTTGACTAAGCTGCCAAAAATAAGTATAATACTACTTGCAGTCATTTTGTGAGTGTAAAAGTTCATATTTTATTTCAGTTCAGCTATGGAGAGATGACCGAGTGGTTGAAGGTGCACGCCTGGAAAGCGTGTGTACGGGAAACCGTACCGAGGGTTCGAATCCCTCTCTCTCCGCCACAAAATATTTTGCCGCGGTTGCGGTTTTTTTGTATTATTTCTTTGTAGAGAGGCAGGATTTGGTCCTGCGCAATGAAAGTCTGTGAACCAGGTCAGGACCGGAAGGAAGCAGCCTTAAGCGGGTGCTTTCATGTGCCGCGGGGGTGCCAGCTCCTGTTTCTCTACATGGACGTAAGCTTAGCCGAACTTATCTGATGCGCTTGTGAACGGGCAGCTGCCGATGCTTCCGTCGCGGGCGTTTTTGTTTTTGCGGCAGGGTGTGCAAGGATAAAGCCATTGTATCCGACTGTCTTTTATACTATAATTGTATTGTCATAGAATGAGAGACTTATTGTTTTAACGAAAGGGAAGACATATGTCATATGTAGCTTTGTATAGACGTTGGCGTCCGCAGAACTTTGCTTCCTTGGTAGGACAGCAACCTGTGAAGACGGCTCTCAGCAATGCTTTGACCAGCGGCAGGATAGCGCATGCCTATTTGTTTGCAGGTCCGCGAGGAACCGGTAAGACAAGTACGGCCAGAATTTTGGCCAAGGCGCTTAATTGTGCCGACGGACCGACGGCTGAACCGTGCGGAAGCTGTAAGAATTGTATGCGTATTACGGACGGGACTTCTATGGACGTTTTTGAAATCGACGCCGCTTCAAACAGAGGCATCGACGAGATAAAAAATTTGCGGGAGCAGCTCGCGTTCACTCCTGTGGACTGTCGTTATAAAATATACATTATAGACGAAGTACATATGCTCACAACGGAAGCTTTCAATGCTTTGCTCAAAACTTTGGAGGAACCTCCATCTCATGTTATATTCATTTTAGCTACTACGGATCCGCATAAAATACCCGCCACCATTCACTCCCGCTGTCAGAGATTCGATTTTCGCAGAGTTACTGTGGACGAAACGGTAGAGCATTTAAAAATGATTGCGGATGCAAGCGGAATACGGACGGAACCGGAGGCGTTGCGGATGATTGCCGTTCAAGCCGAGGGGGGCATGCGTGACGCTCTCAGCTTATTTGATCAGTGCGGAGTTATGTCCGATGCAATCACCGTGAAAGCGGTAAAAGATATTTTGGGCATTGTCGGGCAAGAGATGATGCGCGAGTTGGCAGGTGATATAGGTAACGGCGATCTTGTCGCCTGTTTGCAAAAGCTTAATCTGCTTCTTGAACAGGGAAAAGATGTGCGACAATTTTTAACAGAGTTGGCGGAATACTTGCGCGCTTTGCTGTTGTACAAGGCTGTGCCTTCTTATGGGGAGATATATCTGATTGATACGGCGGAAGCTTTGGCCGCTTCAGCAGAAAAATTTTCACAGGCGCGTTTGCTTGCTGCGGAGGAGAGAATTCACGCCGCAATTTTGGAGTTGCGTACTACGATGCGGCCGCGTATTACAGCGGAGCTGTGTCTTGTGGAATTGTGCAAACAGGAGGGCAGCACTTTGGCTGCTTTGGCGGCGCGTGTTGAGCAATTGGAAGCCAAACTGGGCGGCGACAGCGCAAAGAGCAAGCTTTCTTCACGGCCGCGCATGGAGGATATACCTTCATCACGGATGATAAAAATTCCGGAGAAGGTTGCTCCTTTGGCGGAGAAGAATCCGCTTTCCGAGATTCCGGAGAAAAAAGTTTTAGTGAAAACTTCGGCAAGGGAAGAGACGTACGAAAACGTTTCCGCGGAAAGCGATATTGCAGCTCCCGATACGCACGGGGAGGGAAGCGCCTACTGGAAGCAGGTTTTGGAACTTTTAGCTTCGGAAAAGAAACTGGCCATGGTTTCCTGTGCTAAACAGGGAGTGGTCACAAGTTTTTCCGGCGGTGTTTTAACTTTGGCGTTTAAAGTAAAATTTCAGAGAGACAGAATGAATAAAGAAGATTTTCGTTCCGCTTTTGAAGATGCTTTATTGCGCGTAGTCAGGCAGCCTATAAAATTGGAATGCGTCTTAAGCGGAACTGCCGAGAAAGATGTAAGCGCCGGCGCTCGCCAAACGGCAAAGAAAAATTTGCAGAGTGATAAATTGGAAGAACTCCCCGGCAATGCTCGAAGGGCTTTGGATATTTTGGGCGGTTCGATCAGCAAAATAGAAAATTAAGCAGAATCTTTAAGGAGGAATTTTAGAATGTTTAACGGTGGTATGGGAAATATGCAGGCTATGATGAAAAAGGTGCAGAAAATGCAGTCCGACATGGTGAAGATGCAGGAGGAACTCAAGCAAAGAACCGTAGAAGCCAGCGCAGGCGGCGGAGCGGTAACCGTGGTAGTAAACGGCAAGAAAGAAGTGGAGTCCATAAAACTGCAGCCGTCAGCTGTCGATCCGGAGGATGTGGAAATGTTGGAGGATATGCTTTTGACAGCGGTAAATGACGGCATGAAACAGATCGACGAGTTGACAGAAAAAGAGATGGGCAAGATTACAGGCGGTATGAAGTTGCCGGGTATGTTCTAAAGATGGCGAGAATGATTAAGCCTCTGGCAAATCTTTACGAGCAGTTGCGCAGACTTCCAGGTATGGGAGCTAAGACTGCCATGCGTATGTCTTATCATATTATAGACATGCCGGAGGAAGAAGTTTTTCAATTGGCTGCAGCCCTGCAAAGAGCCAAAGCGCAGGTACATTATTGTCATAATTGCTACAATCTTACCGACGGAGAGCTTTGTGAAATTTGCGAAGATAAGAGTCGCGACGAGGGGACTGTTTGTGTAGTTGAGCAGCCGCAGGATATTGCAGCCATGGAACGCAGCCGCGGATACAGAGGCGTGTATCATGTGCTGCACGGGGTGCTGTCACCGCTTGATGGAATCGGTCCGGAAAAGTTGAAGATCAAGGAACTGTTGCAGAGACTTCAGCGTGAGCCGATAAGGGAGATAATAATTGCCACTAATTCCGATGTGGAGGGAGAGGCGACAGCTACTTATTTGGCGCATTTGCTCAAACCGGTGGGCATTGCCGTAACCAGAATAGCGCACGGACTTCCCATGGGAGGAGATTTGGAATATGCTGACGAGGTGACATTGTCTAAAGCCTTGGAAAATAGGCGCAGCATGTGACGCGCGACAAGATTTGGCCGAAAAGGAGATAAGTTATGGTTGATATTTTAATCGCCCTAGTGGTATTGTTTGTTTTATTTAAACTGCTGTCTTTGCCGTTCAAGATTCTTGTAAACGGAGTAATCGGTGCAGTTATGTTGTGGATATTTAACATTTTAGGTTCCGTCATAGGTTTCACGATGGAGATAACATTGTTTAAAGCCTTGATTGCCGGTATTTTCGGTATACCGGGAGTGGTGGCATTAGTAGCATACCAGTTGTTGGCAGTGTAAAATGTTCCGGCGAAACGTAAACGCAGTACGAAGCCCGCAGATCGGCGGGCTTTATTTTTTTGCAGTTGCAGCAAAGCAGAGAAAGAATGCTATTTCTCAATAATACTGTATACAATCAGACAATTTAAAAATTCTCTGATATAATACAGGCAAGAAAATGATAATATTTTATTTGGAGGGGTTTGTATGAATCTGTCGACAAAAATTTTGCTCGGTTTGGCTTTGGGTATTGTTGCCGGTCTTGAACTGGGTGCGGAAGGAACTGCTTTTGCCAAAACATGGATAGGACCTTTGGGAACTATTTTCATGAATATGATTAAGATGGTCATCGTACCTCTGGTATTCTCAAGTTTGGTTATAGGCGTGTGCGGCTTGGGAGATATTAAAAAGGTTGGCAGAATAGGAATAAAAACCATTGCCTACTATTTGGGAACAACAGCTTTTGCCATTGTAATAGGTTTGGCTATAGGTACGTTGTTTGAGCCGGGCGTGGGAATGAATATGCCCGGAGCCGACGTTAAGGTGGCGGCAAAAGCTGCTCCTCCTATCATGAAAGTAATCGTTGATATATTCCCTACAAATCCTATGGAAGCGATGCTTAAGGCAAACATGCTGCAAATTATAGTTTTCTCTTTGTTTGTAGGCGTCGGCATTACTGCGGTCGGCGAAAAAGCGGAATACTTTAAACGCACGATGGACGGTTTGGCAGAGATTTCTTATAAAATAGTCGGCATGATTATGAAAGTTGCTCCCATCGGCGTGTTCGGTCTGATTACTCCGGTTGTTGCCGCCAACGGCCCGTCCGTTTTGCTGCCTTTGTTGAAAGTAGTGCTCGCAGTTTATTTGAGCTGTATGCTTCACGCTGTTTTTGTCTACGGAGCCATGCTGAAGTTCTTGGCTAAAACCAGTGTTTTAGATTTTTTCAGAGGAGTTGCGCCTGCATCTCTGATGGCTTTCAGCTCTTGTTCATCCGGCGGCACGCTTCCTTTGACCATGAGTTGCGCGCAAAAGCTGGGTGTATCCAAAGAAATTTCCAGCTTCGTACTTCCCTTAGGTGCTACCATCAACATGGACGGTACGGCTGCTTATCAGGGAGTATGTGCTCTCTTTATCGCGCAGCTTTACGGCGTTGATCTTTCAGCGGCGCAGTATGCCACGATAATTTTGACCGGCACGTTAGCGTCTATCGGTACAGCCGGTGTTCCGGGAGCAGGATTTATTATGCTGACAATGATTCTTACGGCGTTGGGCTTGCCGTTGGAAGGATCAGCTTTGATTGCCGGTATCGATCGTATTCTTGATATGCCTCGTACTTCGGTGAATGTTACGGGCGATGCTATGGTTGCTTTGTTAGTCGATAAGAGCGAAAAACAGGATAAACAGGAACCGTTATACTAAAAACATGGCGACACCGGCTGCGTAGCAGCCGGTGTTTTTGTATGTGAATTTTAGGTAATTTTTTTGCCTATTTCTTGAAATAAAGGCGATAAAGTTGTAAAATATTCAGACATTAGCTATGAATATTACTGTTTGGCAAACGGAGAGTTTTATGAAAAATATAGATGGTTTGCAAAAAATTCTATATGACAAATTTCACAGACGTCCTCCGGGTATTGATAAGTTGGATAGATTGTGGGAAGCGGCAGTGCTGATTCCCTTGGTGGAAACGCCCGCCGGTATTTCCATACTGTTTGAAGAACGGGCGCATGGTTTGCGCAGACAACCCGGGGAGATATGCTTTCCGGGCGGCAAAGTTGAATGCGGAGACGGAGGCTTTGCGCATACGGCTGTGAGGGAAACCTGCGAAGAACTCGGTATTAAGTCCGAGCAGATCGTTTTGTGTGGCGAACTTGACGCTTTGGTTACCCATGCGGGGCCTATCATACATCCTTTTGTAGGTGTCCTGAAGGTTTCGGGAGAGTTTTCTTTCAACAAAAGTGAAGTAGAACGCGTTTTTACAGTGCCGCTTGAAAAATTATTGCAGCAGACACCGCAGCGTTATTCCATGTATCTGGCTGATCGGGCAGGGAAAGATTTTCCTTTCGAGTTGGCGCCGAGCAGGAGCAGAGAATGGCGCAGACACAAAGAATATTATGTGTATTTTTACCGGTGGGAGGGCGAAGTTATTTGGGGCTTGACAGCCAGGATGCTGTATGCTTTTTTGCGACGCAGTGATGACGTTCTCAGGGATTTTTTTGAGAACGAGTAATTTTCACAGATATTAAATTCGTGTTTTGTTGTGATTTAAGACGGACGAGGATTCTGGAGGACGGAATGAAAGATTTTTTTAAGAGGGATAATAAGTTTTTCTGGGTGAATTTCGGCGTGGTAGTTGTTGTGCTGGCAGCCGTAGCGTATGCTTTGATAAATTATTTTTTTCATGACAACCCGGGACTCGATAAGTTGAACAAAAGCGACAGGTTGGCTCTGAAAAAAAATATAGTCGTTCTCGGTGTGGATGAAAGGCAGGAGGAGAATGATGTCGGCAGAAGCGATACTTTGTTTGTGATAATGCTCGACAGTAACAGTAAGAGTGCTTCCTTGCTTTCCGTTCCGCGTGACACACGGGTGCGCATAGACGGATACGGCTGGGATAAGATCAATCATGCTTACGCTTACGGCGGCAGAGAAAAGACTCAGCAGACGGTGGAGGAGTTGCTGGGGATACGTATCAATAACTATGTGATGGTTGACTTCAAAGGTTTTGAAGGTTTGGTGGATGCTATTGGCGGCGTGGATCTGGATGTTGAGAAAGATATGTATTATTATGACGAATGGGACGGTTTCAAAATAGATCTGCAAAAAGGACGCCAGCATTTGGACGGCAAAACAGCCATTCAGTATGTGCGTTATCGTGATGAAGAAGGCGATATCGGACGCATTCGCCGACAGCAACATTTTTTGCTGGCTGTGTATGAAAAGATATCTTCCGCCGATATGTTGCTGCGCATTCCCGGGTTGGCAAAACAGCTTACCTCTATGGTGAAAACGGATATGCGCATCACCGATATGATAGAGCTTGGTAGAGTAATGCATTCCATGGTCAGAGATAAAGGGATTGCCATGTCTACAGTTCCCGGCGAACCTAAATATATCGGCGGTGTAAGTTATTGGTTGCCTGATATTACCGATCTTCGCGATCAGATGGTGAAGATGCAGGGAGCGGAAATGACCGAACGCTACAAGTCTGCTGCCGAACTGATGGAAAGGGAGTATCACAACGCTTTACTGACTGAGGAAAAATCAGAGGAAGATACGAAAAGCGATAAGAAAAAAGAAACTGTCGAGGAGAAGGAAAAGCAAGACAAAAAAATCAAAACTTCCGATAAAAAAAGTACAGATAGGGATACCCGTAAAAACTCCGATGTGAAAAGTGATGCTGCAGAAGAAAGCAAAACGAGAAGCGGCAAGGGTAGCCTCGTTGTACGTTTGATAAATTGCAGCGGTAATGAAAAAGCATATTCCGCGGCGCGCGCATTTTTGGAAGACGCCGGCTTTACGGTTATTAACGGCGGCAGCGGAGATGTGGCTGAGAAGACTTCTGTGACCGCGTTAACTAACGACGGCGCGATAGTCAATAAACTTGCCGGCGTGCCTTTCAGGCACGGTATGCGCATTAGTCGTGATGCCGATAGTGACGTGGACGGTGTTGTTATTTTGGGGCGTGATTTTCAGTAAGATTTCGTAGAATTTAGGCAGAGCTATTGAAAAGTGTTAGAATTTTTACAAAATGTCATTGCGTTTTGTATACAAATTTGCTATAATGAGGTTAATGAAACAACCCCTCATTTTGCCCTTCGCAGGAAGGGCTTTTTTTTGTCTTGAATAAATATAATAAATAATAGTGTTTTGGTGGTAATAATAACAGTAATATGGTAAAATGGAATATATCATGGGTTTACTGTCGAATATTTTAAAGAAGGTTATAGATATAGAAATTTTACAAGTTGTAAAAAATTATCCGGGAGGATTTTATGTGCGATGAATTACATGTTGTGTTAGACAGCATTTCTTGTGCTGAGGAAACACCGCTTAAAGATGATCCTCGTTGCCATGTATTGAAATTGATCGTGAGACATGGTAATGTGGAATGGCCTGACGGTGAACGTACTTTGCAGGAGATGTTTTCCATGGTGGATGAATCGGGAATTTTACCGGCCACTTCTCAGCCGCCGATCGGTGCAATGCTGGAATTGTTGACAGAATTGTGCAGTCGAGGGAAAAAGGTATTTTTTATTACCTGCAGCAGTGTGCTCAGCGGAACTTATCAGACTGCCTGCGTGGCAGCCAAACAGGTAATGAGTGAAATAAAGGGTGCCGACATTCGTGTGGTTGATACAAAGACTTGTGCTTGTCCTATCAGCGGCATAGCTATGGATGTGCTTGAACATGCGGCAAAAGGTGTCAGCATGGATGAGTTGGAAGCTTATGCCAATGATCTTGTTCATAGAACGGAAACATTTTTTACGGTAAATACTTTGGAGTATTTGCAGAAGGGCGGACGCATAGGAGCTATAGGAGCGTTGATAGGAAATATTTTCGGTATCAGGCCTATAGCTCATATTCGGAAGGACGGGCAACTCGAAATTGCAGACAAGTGCCGCACCAGGAAAAAAACTTTGAAACGCATGATTGAACTGGCTTGTTCTCAGGGAGATGTAGAAAAGTTTTATGTTGCGCATGCCGATGTGTATGAAGAAGCGGCAGCTTTATATGCGGAGTTGCAGGAGCGATGTCCGGGAGTACCGGGATTGCTGACAGGGATAGGAACCGTACTGGCTGCCCACTTGGGACCGGGTGTCATAGGTGTTTTTGTCAAAATAAAGAAGACCTAGTTGAGAGGTGTTTATAGTGAGTGACGAAGCGAAGCAGGTAATAAACGGCAAGCAGCTGAAAAATATGTTGCTTGGAGCGTATCACAGCTTTGAAAAAAATTACCAGCTGATTAATGATCTGAATGTCTTTCCGGTTCCGGACGGTGACACGGGCAGTAACATGATGCACACGATGGCCTCCGTAGCTAAAGCGCTCAGCGAAATGAGCGATGAGTCCGATGTCGGCGAAGTAGGTATGACAGCCGGACGTGCTGCCATTATGGGCGCGCGCGGTAATTCGGGCGTTATTCTGTCGCAGTTGTTGCGCGGGATAGGCAAAGGTGTAGCCGGAAAAAAAGTTATCAATAACAACGAAATAGGCAAAGCATTTCAATTTGGCATTCTTTATGCTTACCGCAGTGTTTCCAAACCTGTGGAGGGAACTATTCTGACGGTGGCAAGAGGCATGGCCAAAGGTGCGTATAATGCTGTACGCAGCAGTAACAATTTGGAAAATGTTCTGCAGGAAGCGATTAAGGTAGGGAAGGAAGAACTTGCCAGAACTCCTGAACTTTTGCCGTCGTTAAAGGCAGCCGGTGTGGTTGACGCGGGGGGACAGGGATTGATAGCCTTTTTTGAGGGTTGTCTGTCCGGGTTGAAAGGTGTGGATTGCGCAGTTATAGAAATTCCATCAGGATATGTTGCCAAGTCGTCGCTGCAATACAAAAGCGAACCGTTGGATTTGGAATTTCCGTACTGTACGGAATTCATAGTCAAGGACGCCGCGGTTGATAAAAAAACAGTTACGGAAGCGCTTCAAGGTCTTGGAAATTCTATGATTGTTGCCGTGGTTGACGATATAGTGAAGATACATATTCATACCAAAAATCCCGGCTTGGCATTAAATGCCGCTCAGGTGTGGGGAACTCTTCATGATATAAAAATTGAAAATATGCATGATCAGCATGAACATAGACTTTTTACCGCGGAAGAACCGGCTGCTGTGAAGCAAGGGGTCGGCGTTCTTACGGTAGCAGCCGGTGACGGAATCGCTAAAATTATGCATGAGCTGGGTGCAGCGGAAATTATCAGCGGGGGGCAGAGTATGAATCCTCCTGTAGGTGATTTTGTTAAAAGCATAGAAAACGGTCAGTGTGAGCAGTACATAATTTTGCCGAATAACAAAAATATCATTTTAGCAGCCGAACAAGTACGGAAACTTTTGGGCGATTCTAAGGTGGCATATGTTCCCACCACTAATTTAGCGCAAGGTTTGGCGGCATTGTTGCGTTTCGATGCTACGAAGAGTATGGAAGAAAATACAGTGATTATGTCGCGCGAGGCTAAGGAAGCGGTAAGCGGCAGCATTACGGTAGCTGTAAGGGACAGTGTGGTTAACGGTATTAAAGTAAATGAGGGAGATTACCTCGGAATTTTTAACGATAAATTGGTTTGCAGCGGTTCTGCTGTGAAGGATGTATTGGATGAGATGCTGCGGGACAGTGAGTATGAGCTTATCAGCATGTACTACGGTTCGGAGCTCCCCGATTCCGAGGCGGAGGAACTTGCGAAATTTGTGCAGAGTAATCACGAAGATACCGAGGTGGAACTGTTCTACGGCGGCCAACCTCTTTATCCCCTGTTGCTCGTTATGGAGTAAAAAATGTTAACTAAAAAAGAATTAGCCGTCGTTCTGAGAAAGAACGGCTATAAGGTTACACCGCAGAGATTGGCTGTCTACGAAATATTGTCTGAAAAAAGATGGCATCCAACGGCGGAAATGATTTATGAAAGACTGAAGCAGAATTATCCGGCTATGAGTTTTGCCACGGTCTATAAAACTGTGGATATTTTGAAGAAAATTAATGTTATTCAAGTCTTGAGCACCGGAGATGACAGTTTTCTTTACGATGCCGACATAAGCGAGCATTATCATCTGCAGTGCGATGTTTGCGGTACTATCTATGATATAGATATGCCGCAGGAAATATATGATCTGACTAAAGCAGTGGAAGAGGAAAGCGGTTTCAGGATCCAAAGAAGACAGTTCTACTGTTACGGTGTCTGTGCTTCCTGCAGCAAGGCAGATTGAAAGTTTGGTTATTAAAAATGGTACCGTTCTTGAGAGGACGGTACCATTTTTCTGGGCGATGGTATCGAGGGACACTCGGTAATTTTCATCAAAAAGCCACAAATTAACATAATTCCTTTGTTATAATACAGATATATAGTTACAAGGATATAGCAGATGAGAGATTTTCAAATAGCAGTGTTGGCCAGCGGCAGCAAAGGCAATGCGACACTTATTCGCAGCGGTGATCAGTGTTTTTTGATTGACGCGGGACTGAGCTGTCGAGCGCTGACAGGAAAGCTGCGGCAATTAGGATGCGACCCGGAAGATTTGACAGCTGTCTTCATAACACATGAACACATTGATCACATTAAAGGTCTGCAAAATTTCATGAAAAATTTTCGCGTTCCCGTATACGGAAGTCAGGAAACGTGGCGCGCTTTTCTCGTGAAAAATACTTTGGAAGATCGCAGTATGTGCCGCGTTATGACGGGTAATGTAAAGTGTGGCGATATTATTATAAAAGGTTTTTCCATCCCGCACGACGCTGTTGCTCCGTTGGGATATGTTTTTGCTGATACATACAGCAGAAGAAAATGTTGTTATCTTACTGACGCAGGATTTATTACAGACACGATCAGAAAGGCGATGGACGGGGTAACTTCACTGGTGTTGGAGGCCAATCATGATATAGATATGCTGAAGCGCGGGAGTTATCCTCCTGTACTTAAGCAGCGCATATTGAGCGCACGCGGACATTTATCGAACGATAGCGCCGGATGGTTCTTGGCGGAATTGGAAAGATTGCCGGAAAGCATAGTTTTGGCTCATCTGAGTCAGGAAAATAATACTGCCGTTTTAGCGAGAGATACTGTATGCAGCATTGTGGAGAGCAAAAGAAGTCTTCGCGACGTTCGGATTGCCGTGGCTTCACAGGATGAGACCGTGTCTGATTATGAACTTTGATTAATATTATGTCGTTAAACTTTAGATATTCAATATAATAAGGAGTTGATTTTATGAGAAAAATTTTTGGGAACCAATCGACAGTTTTGTGCGGATTGCTGGTTGTTTCGCTTTTGGTTACCGGTTGCGGTGAAACAAAGACCAGCGCTTCGACGCAAAAAAATGATAAGCCTCAGGCAGTAGAGCAACAGCTCAGTTCTGCGCGTAACACTCCCATCGTCAGTGCTGCCAAAAAAGTTGGGCCTGCTGTAGTGGGCATTACAAATAAAGCTTACGTGAGAGATTTCTTTAATCGCGTTAAATTGACTGAACGCGGCACAGGGAGCGGCGTAATCTATGATAAAAACGGATATATAGCCACCAATAATCACGTTGTCGAAGGCGCTTCGGAAATAATTGTGAGCTTAACTGACGGACGGACCGTCAAAGGTAAAGTGTTAGGAGCCGATGCTGCGACTGATCTTGCAGTGGTTAAGATTGATGAAAAGGATCTGCCGGTTGCAGTGTTCGGAGATTCTTCAACTTTGCAGGTCGGAGAGCCGGCCATTGCTATCGGAAATCCTTTGGGATTGGAATTTCGCGGCAGCGTCACAGCAGGTGTTATCAGCGCTTTAAATCGCAGTATTGAATTGGGAGAGCGCAAGGTTAATCTTATTCAGACCGACGCGGCTATTAATCCGGGCAACAGCGGCGGCGCTTTAGTAAATGCTGACGGTGAGGTAGTGGGTATTAACAGTGCAAAAATAGCTGTAAGCGGTGTGGAAGGCATAGGCTTTGCCATACCTGTAAATACTGCGAAGCCTATTCTGGCTGAATTGGCGCAAAAGGGTCGCGTTGCTCGTCCGTATCTGGGTGTGTCGCTGATGGATAAGGATATCGCTGCAAGATACGGTTTTGAAATGGATCTTCACGGAGGCATTTTCTTAGTTAAGGTTGTTCCCGGAAGTCCGGCAGCAAAAGCAGGCATCAGAGCCGGCGACATTATCATCTCGTTTAACGGGAACAAAGTTGCTACGGCTGTTGAGCTCAGAAGCAAGCTTGCCGAAGCAAAAGTTGGTGAGAGTGTAGATGTTGTCATCATAAGAAACGGTCAGCGGGAAACAGTAAGTATTACCTTGGAAGAAATTCCCAAGGAGTATGAGCAGTGAGAGTAACCATCGTCTGTGTTGGTAAAATAAAAGAAAAATATCTAAACGAAGGTATTGAAGAATTCAGTAAAAGGCTGACACCTTTTTGTAAGTTGAATGTGATTTCAATAGGCGAGGAAAGGATGCCTGCTGATCCATCGCCTGCGGAAAAAAGTCAGGTGTTGCAAAAGGAAACGCAGAGACTCTTGGAGATAATACCCGAGGGAGCCTACACTATTTTATTAGATGTGGGAGGACGGCAATTGTCTTCTACCGAACTTGCTGCTGAAATGGAAAAATTGCAAGTGGCCGGATGCAGCCATATAGCTTTTATCATCGGGGGAGCTTTCGGTTATACGGACAGTCTGCGCGCGCGAGCGGATTTTGCTTTGAGTTTTTCCAAAATGACTTTTACACACCAGATGATTCGTCTGTTTCTGCTGGAGCAGATTTACAGAGCTTTTAAGATAAGCCGGGGGGAAAAATATCACTGGTAGCTTTTAAACTCCACCGTTAAATGATATAATATTGTATCATTTAACGGTGGAGTTCTGTGTTTAATATGGAGAAAAAAACGCTGTTCGGCTATGATTATACGAACAATGAGTTTGTAAAAATAATCTTATATCTTTTCATAGGCGGAACTGCGGCGTTGTTGGAATGGGCATTTTTCTATGTTCTTTACGGGATTTTGGACGGATTGACTTCCTTTCGCACAGTTGCGGCTACGAGCGTCGCTTTTTCAGTTGCCACAGTTTATCATTATTGGTTAGGCAATGTTTTTGTTTTTGTAAGCGGCAGTCGCTATAGCAGGAGCAAAGAAATAAGCCTCGTTTTTGCAGTGAGTGCTGTAGGTTTGCTTTTTAATGTTGTTTTGATGTATCTGTTTGTAGATTTTTGGATGTGGCATCCTATGTTTGCCAAAGTTTGCGCCAGTGCTGTAGTCGTAGTATGGAATTATTTGTCAAGGAAAAAATGGATTTTTAGGAGCGGGAATGACTAAGCAAAGAGTTGACATACGAAAATTCAACAAAATAGTTCTTCTGTATAATCGCAATTCGGGCAAGCAGCTTTTTGCAACGATGCTGACCAGGGTCAACGAGATATATAAGTATATTAAAGCTGTGGTCGGGAGTAAAAAAATAGAGCTTCTGAACATAGATGATTTTGCCAAGCTTCCAACTTTAACGGACAATATCGCGCAGCAGAATGTCGATTGGGTGATTATTGCCGGCGGGGACGGAACGATACGTTCGGTAATAGAGCAATTTGCCGACAAAAATTATCGACCGTATGTAAGCGTTTTCCCGGCAGGGACAGTCAACCTTGTGGCAAAGGAATTTAACCTCAGCAGCGACCCCGGTAAGTGGGTCAAGCGTATGCTTAAAGGTGTAATTGAACCTGTATATTTGGGCAGGACTAACGGCAGAGTATTTTTGACGGTTACAGGTATAGGATTTGATTCTTTAGTAGTTGACAACGTTTCGGAAATAGAAAAGAAGTTGCTCAGTAAATTTGCCTATGTTTGGCAGGGGACGGAGCTTATGCGCAAGGAATTGCTTTTCAGCAATTGGCGTTATAAATTTATGGTTCGTATGGATGATGAAGATCAGTGGCATGAAGCATCTTCAGTTATCGTAGGTAAAAGTCGTTATTACGCCGGACGATATTCTTTGTTCCGCGGCGCTGCTCTGACATCACCTTTGCTGCATGTTGCGCTTTTTACCGGCAACAAAAGAAGTGATTTTGTCAGATATGCGGCATGTATCGCTTTGGAATCATTGCAGCTCGATAAAAGTATTTTGGTCAAGCAAGCAAGGAAAATAGAGATTATATGCAACGAAGCCGATTTCGCAGCTGAATTGGACGGCGACGCTTTAACAAAAGCTCCCTTGCATATTAAGATTGAAGATGAAGTTGTGAATTTTTTAGCTTAATTCAGGAGGTCTGTATCCGATGGAGAAACGTTTTTTTGCAGTCACGGTTATCCTGGCTGCTCTCCTGGAATTATTTCTTGCCTACAGTTCATATTGCAGCTTAAATCCGTTTCCCTACGAAGATTTTGCCTTTTGTTTTATGAACGGCATGCTGCGTGACGGTGTGTTGTTGTCGGCATTATGGGGGCTATATTTTAGAAGAAAACGTATTCCGGACAGAATAAGAAGATATTTCCCTGTTGTTGCGGCAGGGATACTTTATTTTATTGCGGCAGTTTTCATGGTGCGGCAACTCAGCCTTGATTGGGGATTGCAAACTGTTTTGGCAGTATTGAGCGGCATTAATAATAATATTTTTTTGGTGCTTATAGCTGCCATGTGCTATCATAAATGGCCCAATATTTTTCTGAAAGGAATTTATTTTGTCATATACCTTTTTACGGTAGTGACTATTATCGGTGATGCATTTTACTTCTGGCAGACTTCAATGCATGTGGAGAGCGTACTTTTTCAAAATTTAAATATTTATTCTGTCAAAGGCATTTTGGCGACAGTAAATACTCAAATCATGGTCGCCGTAGGAGCAGTTGTCCTGCTGTTCGTTTTTCTGTTCAGAGTTGAAAAACCGGGAAGGCGCAAGCCAAACTTTGCCTGGTCGCTGCTTTGTGTCGCTATGTTTACTTTGGGTCTTAATCTTTCGGAAAGATTGTTAGGTTTTTTGACTGCTTACGGTGTTGAGAAAATTATCGGCGTTTACGTGGAAGTGGAAAATGAAAAGACCAGGGTTATGTATCGCAACATGTTGTCCGTGCCGATAAATGTCAATTTTATAGCTAAGGCGCTGTTCGATACCGACAAAATGGCCGGAGTTGCTCATGTGGAGCAGAGAGAATTAAGCGAGCGTGATAAAAAATATCTGGAGCAGCTGGGAATAAGCGAGGAAAAAACCAAGATGCCGCTTATTCCGTCGCAGTACGATCGTGTCGTTATGCTGATCTTAGAATCTGTGCATCGCGATTATATAAATTATTACAATAGTTCTATTCCCGAAGAAGCTACTCCTTTTTTGAACAGCTTGGTTGTCAGATACCCCAGCATGAGCAATTTTTATTCTTCAGCGGTGCCGACGACGCAGGGGTTAAATGCTTTGTTCAGATCTCATCTGTTGTTGGATAAGGATGTACCGGGGGCGATAAATCCTTCTTTGTATAAAATCGTGCAGGCCGCAGGCATGCGAGGCATATTCATGAACGCTTCAAGTCAGTATTACAGCAATGAACTGCGGGAATATCCGGATCAATTCGGCATGAAAGAATATTATGCCAAGGAGTATCTGGAAAAAAGAGGCTATACGGGAGCCAGCGGCTGGGGATTTCATAACGATGTATTGTACGAAGAAACGCTGCATCTTCTCGAAGAGGGAAAGAATGAACGGATGCTTCTTGTGACGAAAACTTTGGATATGCATCAGCCCTATCCTTACACAGGCTATGCCTGGGCGGAAATGCCGGAGAATGTTCGTGACAACAAAAATTTTACGGTGAGAGGTCTGTACTGGGTAGATAAAACTTTGGAGAATTTTTTTCGTCAGGCCGAGAACAAAGGGTTAATGGATGACAGGACGCTGTTTATTATCACCAGCGATCACAATCCTCATAGCGGAGGAGAGTATACAAAATTGGTATCCAAAGCGGAGGACAAAAAAAGTGTTGCTCCGATTCCGCTGATTTTTGTTAGTAAAAATTTACGACCGTTGGATGCTCTCAGAACGGGAGAATATGCTTCGCAAATAGATGTGGCGCCGACCATACTTTATCTGTTAGGATTGGAAACTCCGTCCAAGTTTATGGGGCGCAATTTGCTGCTGCCGTCAGCCAAACCGTATGCCCTCGGATATTTCGGAGGCAAGGCATACTACTGGGCGGAAGACAGACATCTTGAGGATCGCATGGATAACCCCGAACCGTCTTCGCCGTATGAAGATGCTTTGACCAATTATATTATTCATTACTACGGCTTGTGGCATCGTGAATAATTAGGCGCAGCGTTTGCAAAAAGATATGCCGAATCTTAGTTATAGATGATTTGAGGAGATTAGAGTATGGATATTGCAGGATTCATAGATACATTGCGTGATTATCAGCGCGAAAAAGTTTTCAATCCTTGGCGTGATTTTGATCCTGTCTGTGATATTGGAGCGGATGCTCCGCTTATCAGGAGAGAAAATCTTCAGCGGTATTTGGAATTGCGTAGTAGAGCGAAGTATATTTTTGTTGCGGAAGGACTTGGTTATCAAGGGGGCCACTTTACGGGAATTGCCATCACTTCGGAACGGATTTTGCTGGGCCATCATCCGGATATAGAACGGCAAAGTGTGTTGGGAGAGTGGGAATATTGCAGAACCAGCAACCCGTTAAGCGTAAAACTTAACACAACACAGAAAACCAAGGGTTTCAATGAACCTACGGACACTGTTGTTTGGAACGCCTTGGCGCGCCATGGTCTTGCTTCGTTTGATGTTATATTGTGGAATATTTTTCCGTTTCATCCGCATAGGGAGGGCGAGCTGCTTTCCAACAGGACGCCGACTTCGGCAGAGTTGGATGAGGGTATTAAATATACAAAAATGTTGTTGGAAATGTTTCCATGTTTGCAAATAGTGGCCATAGGGCAGAAAGCTGCCGCAACACTTGCGCGTTACGGCGTGCAGGCGATTGCGGTACCGCATCCGTCCATGGGCGGAGCAAATAAATTTAAGGCAGCCGTGGCGCAGATTTTTGCAGGTGATGAGCATGGCTGAATGCACCAAGCTTACAAGGGAGCAGATTTTTAATGTCGCCTTACTTATAGGCAAGGTTTTATTAAAAAACGGCGCGGAAACCTATAGGGTTGAAGAAACTATCGTCCGTTTTTGTCGTTGGTACGGTTGCGGAGATATTAACGTCTTTGTCACGCCAACCGTTATTATTCTTGGCGACGAGATTATCGGTAATGCTTCCCTGATCTGTCGGATTCGTTGGCGCAGTACCAACCTGAGCGTTATCAGCGCTGTGAATGATTTTTCGTATAATTTGGATGAGAATAAACTTGATTACGAAGGCATGTTAAAGTATTTTGAAGACTTGCTTAATCAACAGGCTCCTTACAGTAAGTGGTGTGTATGCATTGCTTCCGGGATAGCTTCGGCAGGTTTTTCCGCGATGCTGGGAGGCAACAGTCATGACTTTGCTGCGGCGTTTATCACCGGCGGAGCAACTATGCTGTTGCGTAAGCAATTGGCAGGTTATCGTCCCAGCGCTTTCTGGAGTAACGCGTTATCCGGAGCTTCCATAGGCTTGTTGACACTGCTTTGTTGCGCTGTAAGCGCTCAGTGTACAGGACAAAATATTACTGTCGGCGCGTTGATGCCTTTTCTGCCCGGCGTTGCTTTTACCAACGGCATTCGTGATTATATGGCCGGAGATCTTATCTCGGGAAATTCAAGAATAGCCGAAGCGTTGCTCTTCGCAGCAGCGATAGCTTTGGGACTTGCGATTGTGATGCTGGCATGGTATAACTGGGGGTGGACATTGTGAGTCGGGAACTGCTTTTTTCCTGTATATTCGCTTTTGGCGCAACGGTAGCTTTCGGAGTGCTTTTTCATGCTCCGAGAAAATCGTTGACTGTCACAGGCTTAATCGGAGCTTTAGGCTGGATGATTTTTTTCTATTTCACCAAGGAGCATAACTACAATACTTTTTATGTAAATTTTGCCGCTTCTCTGATGGTGGCGCTGTTGGGTGAATTGTCTGCGCGTATCTTCAAACAGCCGGCGACAATTTTTGTAATTCCAGGTATTATCCCTTTGGTGCCAGGACTGGGTATGTATCAGGGAATGCTGCAAATTATAGACAAAAGCTACGATGAAGGTGTTCGCATTATTATCGTTGCCGCCATGGATTCAGCTGCCATTGCTTTGGGCATGATGTTTATGGCAAGCTTGTTCAGATTACTGAAACCGATCAGATACCAATAAATCTTGGAGTGATGTAAGTGAGTTTTGTAGAGTTGATTTTATTGGCTGTAAGCCTTGCTATGGATGCTTTTGCAGTTTCTATCTGCGGCAGTATGGTTCATGCTCCGGAGAATAGGAGCGCAGGTGCATGGAGATTCGGTATCTGGTTCGGATTTTTTCAATTCGTTATGCCGATTATCGGTTACTTTGCGGCAGTATCATTCCGCAGCTATATTGTGGATTATGATCATTGGATTGCTTTTGCTCTGCTGGCGTATCTGGGAATCAGGATGATTAAGGAAGCGCCGGAAGCGTGTTTGGTGAACAAGGTATATACAGATTGGGAGATGACGCTTCTAGCTATAGCTACAAGTATCGACGCTCTTGCAGTGGGTGTGAGTTTGGCTTTTATCAACGCTAATATTTGGCTGGCAGCTACTATGGTAGGATTAGTAACTTTTTTTATAGCATTCACCGGAGGATTGCTAGGATTTCGTTTAGGCGCGGCGGTAGGTAAATACGCCAATATACTTGGAGGAATTTTACTGATAGGCATAGGTACGCGTATTTTATTGGAACATTTGGGTTATTTAGCATAAATTTTAAGTGGAGAGGATGACGGTAATGGTAAACAAAGAGAGAATGCTGGCAGAATTTAAGGAAATCGTGGCGATTCCCTGTCATACTTTGCAGGAACGCCCCGTGTTTGATTATTTGGCTGATAAGCTTACGGCAATGGGTTTTACTGTGGAGGAAGATGATGCCGGAGAAAAGCTGGGCGGCAACTGCGGAAATCTGTGGGCATTTTTACCGGGAAATGTAGCGGGAGCTGCTCGTGTATTGCTTTCTGCGCATATGGACGGCGTGGAACCTTGCGGCGGCACTGCCGTTATACAGCGTGACGGTAAGTTATTCAGTGACGGCACGACCATATTAGGTGGCGATGACAAATCCGGTGTAGTGGGTATTTTAGAAGGTTTGCGCCTGCTTAAGGAAAGTAAACTTCACCACGGTGATATACAAATCTTGTTTACCATTGCGGAAGAAGGCGGCGTGAACGGCTCCAGGTGTATGGATCCTTCAAGATTGCGAGCCGATGTGGCTTATGCTTTGGACGGAGAAGGCTCTCCGGGGGAAATCATTGTCGGAGCCCCCGGTCAGTATAAATACACGATTAATATTCACGGTAAAAAAGCGCACGGCGGTTTGGAACCGGAAAAAGGCATTAATGCGGTTATGTTGGCAGCAAAGGCTTTAGCTGAAGTCAAGCGTTATGGTCGCATAGATGAAGAAACAACAGCTAACATCGGTATTATTCGAGGAGGCGTAGCTACCAATGTAGTTCCGGAACTTGTTACGATAGAAGGCGACGCACGCAGCCGTAATGCGGAAAAACTTGCGATTATACGTGACGAGATTGTTAATACCGTTGTTGAAAGTGTGAAGAAAAACGGCGGTAAGGTTGATGTCGAGATAGAGAAAAAATATAATTCTTTCTTGGTAGAGGAGGATAGTGACGTTGTTAAGTTGGCCAAAAGGGCTTGTGAAGATTTCGGCTTTGCGCCGGACGTATGCCTGACCGGAGGCGGCAGCGACGCCAACTTTATAAACGAGTATGGAGTTCCCTGCGTTATTTTGGGAACCGGAATGAGCGCTGTCCATACTGTGGAGGAATTCATTGAAGAAGAAGATTTGTATAATTCAGCTTTGATGGTTTACGGTGTATTGAAGGCTGCCGCACAAGTATGACGGAATTAAAAAAACTCCTGAGAATTTTCTCAGGAGTTTTTTAATATGCTTTTATTCTGAGTGAGGAAGAATTTCGAATTTTAATTCCGCTCCGAAAATCTTTTTAAAGAGAGGAACTTTGCTTTTCAGCTGAGCTGTTTCCAACCAGGGATTGCCACTGCTGTAAAGCTTAAGAAATGCGGTGCGATTTTGCAGAGAAGGTTCTATTGACGTTATCTGCTGCGTCTGAGAATAATCGAGACTTTCGGCCAACATCAGCAATAAGGAAAGTTTGGTTACAGCATTCCACATATTGTCTTTAATCATTTCTTTGTAGAAGCGATCTTTGAAATAATTTTTGGATACGCCGTGATGCCAGCCGGCAACGGCTGCGGCTAAAACCTGTTCTTTATGTGTAAGACCGAAAATCTGCGCGTTTTGGATCATGTAGGCGCTATGGCGGGCATGGCTGTAGAAGTTGATGGTGATTCCGATATCGTGAAGCAACGCTGCCGTTTTCAACAGTTTGCGGTAGTCCTTGGGGAGTTTATGCAGCTGATTCCAACGGGTGAACATTTTCATCGCCATGGCAGTTATGTGCTTGGCATGAGTAGTATCTGCCGTATATAGTTTGAGAAAATTTTCTGTGCTGGTCTGCAGTATGTTCTTGGCAAAGAGAGGGGTGTTATGCGATTTGGCATAGTAGTCCAGGAAAAGTCCTTCACGCAGACCGCATCCCGAAGTTATGATTTTGCGGCTGCCGGTTATCTCGGCAAGGCAGCTGATAATGCTGCTGCCGGCAAGGATGATGTCGCTGCGTTCCGAACTGAGTCCGGAAATCTTTTTGCGTTGTTCGAAATTCGTTTTGCGCAGCATGTTGAAGAAGCGAAAAAAAGTGCGTGTAGTGTAAGAATAATTGTGCAACTTTGTAGCCGGATATTTTTTGGCGCGCTGAATTATTTTGGCGAAGGTACGTGCGGTACCGCCTACTCCTATGAGCGGGAGATTTTTTTGTTTTAGCCAAGGATATTTTTCCAACCGGCTGCTGAGAAAAAAGCTGAGTTCACTGTAAACATTTGCAGGCATGGAATCTTTAGTATTGAACATGCCGGTTGTGTTGACGGCGCCGAAGGGCAGAGAAACGCTCTCAACAATCTCTCTGTTTTTGAAAAGGATTAGCTCGGTGCTGCCGCCGCCCAAGTCAAAAATAATGCCGCTTTTGATATTGATGGTATTGATAACGCCTATGTAACTTACAAAAGCTTCGGTGCTGCCGCTGATGATATGCAGCTGTACACCGCATTCCTCAGCTATTTTATTGACAAGCTGTGCGCCGTTGTTGGCATTGCGGATAGCTGCAGTAGCTACGGCTATGGTTTTGTCGGTTTTATATATTTGGCACATATGAACAAAATTTTTCATGGTTTCAATGGCACTGTCGAAAGCTTCCTGGGTCAGCATGTTTCTGCTGTCCACTTTTTGGCTCAGTCTGAGAGCTTCTTTTTGGTTGTAAACCATGTTGTAGGCGCCGTTTTTATAAATGTGCGTTATTACTAGGCGCGCCGAGTTGGAGCCGATATCGATAATGGCTATCCTTTGCATTTTAAAATCTCCTGTGCATAGATATGTCCGGTTGCAACTGTTCTTGAAAGCATTTTGTCAATCTATTGCTTATATTATATAATAGTTTTAAGAAAAAAACTTCGTCGTTTTGCAGAATTTTAAAAAATTAAGCTCTTGTGAAAATTATGTAATAGTGCAGGAAAAAAATTTTTAAAACAGAAGACTAGAAGTGTAAGATGTTTTCAGTATGGCAGAGATTTTGATCGGAGTATGATGATGAAAAAGAAATTATATACTACTTTTGCCGCCATTCATTTGGGGTCGGAAATGATCAGTATGCAAATTACAGAGTATCGTCATATTGACAGATACAAAGTCATTGAAAGATGCAACCGCAGGATTCGTTTGGGGGAGGCATCCTTCAAGAATAAAGTTATTCCTTATACTCTTGTGCATGAAATTTGTGAGATTTTGAGCGGTTTTAAGTTGCTGATGGCGGAGTACGGCGTCGAAGAATACCGCATGCAAGCTACAACGGCGGTCAGAGAAGCTATTAATCAGGTTTTCCTGCTGGACCAGATTCGCAGCAAGACGGGTTTGGTAGTTGACGTTGTAGATATGCCGCAGGAGATTTATACAAAATATGTGGCAATAAGAAATACGTTGCGTTCCGAGAAGATCTCCAGTGAACGCGAGGGTATGTTGATGATGGATATTTCTTCCGGAGGTTTGGGGATAACCTTGGTTCAAGACGAAAAAATATGTTATCAACAAAATTTCCATGTGGGAATTATCCGCATCAAAGAAGGCTTTGAACGTAACCGCCGCGAAAGCATGAATTTTATACGCGCTCTTACGGAATATCTTTCAAGCATAGTCGGACCGGTAAGGCAGGAATTGCATCAGGACAGGGTACGGTATCTTGTTTTGTCGGGAACGGAAACGGAACTGCTGCTTAAAATGCTCGGCTTTGAAGATTTTAAAATGGTCTACAGAATTACGGCAGCAAAATTCCATCGTTTTTTTGCAAAGCTGAGACAACTTAACTTGCCGCAGATAATCAAGGTGTTCGGTTTGCCGGAAAGCGCTGCGGAATTGGTGTTGCCTACGGTAATACTGTACGAGCAGCTATTGGATCTCATTCCGGCAGAGGAAATCATTATTACCTCCGATCGATTTATTGACGGAATGCAGCTTCTTCACATTGGCAGAAAAACGGCGCCTGAATTGTGCAAAAATTGGGAAGCGGAGCTGGTGAGTTTATTTCACCACATCGGCAGACGTTACCTCTACGATAAAAAGCATGCCCAGCAGGTGGAGCGGTTATCCTTGCATATTTTTGACAAAGTGGCTAAGGATTACGGTATGGGTGAACAGGAAAGACTTTTACTGCGAGGCGCCGCACTTTTGCATGATATAGGCAAGTATATCTGCATGCGCAGCCACTCCGCATACACTTATCAGTTGATTATGTCCACAGATATACTCGGTTTCAGCGATAAGGAAAGGAAAATCATAGCTCTGGCTTCCTATTATCATGCCAACAGATTGTTTGATCAGACTGATAAAAAGGCGCCGGCGGTGGATAAGGACAGCGTGGCGATAGTGGCAAAATTGGCGGCTATCATCAGATTGGCTGATGCCATGGACAGAAGCTATTTGCAAAAAATACGTGCGTGTTCGGTAAGTGTTAAAGAAAACAGTCTGCTTATCCAGGCGGCATCCAAAACGGATCTGACTTTGGAACTGTGGTCGTTTGCGGATAAGGCGGCTTTTTTTGAGGAAGTATACGGATTGCTTCCGGTTTTGGAACGGGTGGATGAATGATGAAAGATTTGAATCTGACAAAACCTGAATATTTTTATAATCGTGAGCTGAGTTGGCTGAAATTTAATCTCAGAGTTTTAAAGGAAGCCATGGTTCAGGAAACGCCTTTGTTGGAACGTCTAAAATTTATAGCTATTGCGGCTTCGAATCTTGACGAATTTTTTATGGTCCGCGTAGCCGGTTTGTGGAGTAATTACGACAGCGGAACTGATAAGCGGGATGCTTCGGGCATGTCCGTGAAAGAGCAACTTGACGAGATATCGGAAGCTGCTCATGATCAGATAAAAGTACAAAATAAATATTTGACAGTTTTGCTCGAAGAAATGGCGGCAGCCGGACTTGTCTTTAAAAAATTTGAAGACCTTTCTCCGGCAGGGCGGCGTTGGTTGGAAGAATATTACAAAGAAGTTGTTTATCCTGTACTTACACCTATGGCTGTGGATGCTTCCCGTCCATTTCCTTTTCTTGCCAATAAAACGCTCAATTTGGCTGTGGAATTGGTGAACAACGAAGGGGAACACAGTATGGGGCTGGTTCAGGTTCCATCTGTGCTCAGCAGGATAACGGAAGTTATCACGGAAGAAAAAAGAGTTTTCGTTTTTCTGGAAGATATTATTGCCAACCATTGCGGCGAGCTTTTCAAGGGCTGCGAGATTCTGGACTGCGTTGCTTTCCGCGTTACCCGCGACAGCGACTTGGAGTTTGAAGAAGATGAAGCCGTTGATCTGCTTAAAGAAGTGGAGCGTTCTCTGCGTAAACGCAAGCGTGGCGCCGCAGTGAGACTGGAACTTTCCAAAACAAATAATACTCGCATTAAAAATTTTTTGGAAAGCAATATTGATGTCAGCAGTATGGAAGTCTATGAAATAAACGGGCCTTTGGATGCGACATGTTTTTTTAAGTTTACAGCTTTACCGGGAATGTGGCCGTGGCTGTATGAACCATTTGTTCCTCAAAGACCGCAGGAATTGCCTGATGACAGCGATTTGTTTTCCGTCATCAGCAAAAAAGATGTTCTGTTGCATCATCCGTATGAAAGTTTTGATCCGGTGGTTAAATTTGTCAGAGATGCCGCAGAAGATCCCCAAGTTTTGGCCATCAAGCAAACGCTGTACCGCGTGAGCGGAAATTCTCCTATTGTAGCGGCTTTGGCGCGCGCTGCGGAAAACGGCAAACAGGTTACGGTATTAGTCGAACTGAAAGCGCGTTTTGATGAAGAGAACAATATTTTGTGGGCGCGAAGATTGGAGCAGGCAGGCTGTCATGTCATTTACGGATTGGTCGGCTTAAAAACTCACGCTAAAATAATCCTGATTGTCAGAAGAGAATCAAACGGCATCAAACGCTACCTGCATTTGGGAACAGGGAATTACAATGACAGCACGGCTAAGCTGTATACGGATATCGGTTTGATGACCGCCAATGATGAATTCGGCAGTGACGCTTCGGCCTTTTTTAATCTGTTGTCCGGATATTCGGAACCGCCGGTATGGAATAAGCTGGTGATGGCGCCGTTGGGACTGCGCGCTAAAATTTACAGCCTTATTGATAATGAAATAGCTTTGGCGGCTGCGGGAAAGGGCGGGCACATTATCGCCAAAATGAATTCTCTGATCGACCAGCCTGTAATGCAGAAGCTTTATGAAGCTTCCGCAGCCGGTGTACAGATAGAATTGATCGTGCGCGGCATTTGCGGATTACGAACAGGCATAGCCGGTGTGAGCGATAATATTACCGTGCGCAGTATTGTAGGACGACAACTGGAACACAGCCGTATTTTTTGGTTCGCCAACGGCGGCAAGGAGCAGCTGTATTTATCAAGCGCGGATTGGATGCCTCGTAATCTTAACGATCGTGTGGAGCTTTTTTTCCCGGTGGAAGCGGAGGAACATATTGCGCGCATAAAAAAAATTTTGGAGTTGTATCTTCGCGATAATGTGGGCGCACACATGATGCAGTCTAACGGAACTTACAGAAGAGTGCGTAATAAGATGGAAAAACTCAGCGCGCAAAGTATGTTATATGAAATGGCGCAGTTGGAGGCTACGGCGGACAGGATACCGATGGAACAAAGACTGCGTCCTACGCACAGCCGCAGATGATTAAACGTGTGATTAATGTCTTTTCTTGCGAACCGAAGAGCTGCTTGCTATAATTGACCTACAAGGTTTAGGAACAGTTCCGGAAGTTGTTTGCAAAGGAGGGAACTATGAGTAATTTTTCAGTTACCATAAATTATAATTGCAGTTACGGCTATGTAGAGTATGACGCAAAAAATAAAACTGCCACGGTGCATCTCCCGATAGAGGGAGTTCGCAAATCTGTGGAAAAATTTCTGCAGACTCCCATTACTATGGACGTACCGAAAGCCGGTAATGTCCGCGATTTTGTAACTAAGACCATGTCGCCGCTGGACAGTATAGCCAGTTTCAAAGATGCGCTTACGCGTTTGTGGGTCAACACTAATGTACGTGTTGAATGGAGCATGCCTCCCGGAATGGCGGAAAAATTATGATAAAAAGCAGAGCTTTCGGCTCTGCTTTTTTACTGAATAATTACGTGCTTGTAAACTTTTTCGTTATGGATTATAATATTCCTGTTACGCGGAATAGAGTCACGCGCAGTTACGGTTCCGTAGCTCAGCAGGATAGAGCACTCGCCTCCTAAGCGAGGGGTCGTGAGTTCGAATCTCGCCGGGACCACCAGAAGAAAAACCCCGTACCTTCGGTACGGGGTTTTTGCTTTTCAGGACAATCATTTTGCAGACATATGCCTTTCTACATAGCGGGAAATTATGAATTTTCACCACTTGAAGTATTCTGCTTTTGCAATTGCATATATTCAGCGTAGAGCAGTAATTCTTTGCGGGAACAAATACCAAGCTTTCCGTAAATGTTTTTATTATGATATTTTAATGTATTTTCAGTAATATCAGCAAGATCTCTTATTTCCTTAGCATTCTTACCTTGCAGATACAATTCGAAGATAAAACGCTCCTTTTTTGTCAGCGTATGCAGATGTTCCAGGAACATTTGATAATTATCCGGGTCTATTTCCGCTTCGCATCGGTGCAAAGTAAGCTGATCCAAAGCAGCTTTAGTCTGTAAATATTGTTCTTCGGCTTTCTTACTTTTTTTCAGAAGTTCTTCTTTTGCTCTGGCATATTCTTCTTCAGCCTGTTCAGCTTGCAGCCGGAGAAGATTTTTTGCTTCGACATAATCGTTTTCCATCTTTTTTTTCTGATCATCAAGCTGACGGAATTTATTTTCCTGCTCAGCGTCTTTTTCAGAAAGGAAAGTAAATAAGTCGGCAATTTCAGGGATGGAAGAAGGCCTAAGCTCTTTGGGATTATTTTTTAATTGCTCCAAATCTTGCAGTATGGGAGAAACATATCTTTTGCTGAGCCACATGCTGCTGCCGAAAGCTATGAGCATGAGCAGAAGAAAAATAATAGTGGCTTTGAAGCGGCTTTTTTGCAGCAGTTCATTGTAAAGATTTTCCGGAAACATCATAGCCAGAATATGCTCGCTGTTACCGATCTTCAGCTTTTCCGTCATGCCGACGAACACATAAGGTGGACATTCGATGATGTCCAAAGACGAGGAAGGCTTTATTGTAAAATCGTTGGTTAAAGGAGGTAAGTAACCCGTTTTGTTGCCACCAATCTGACCTGTATAACGATTATTGTTTTTGCTCAGCAGGGCACAGAAAGTGTTGTTTTTAGCTTTGTCGGAAACGCGGCTGGTCATTTGAAAATAGATGTTGCTTATCTCAAAGCCGCATACCCCTATGGTAGTTCCGTTATCGCTTACAATAGGTACTGCCATAAATCTGGCTTTTTCCCACGTGTCCGGTAGAGGGACTGTTTCAGTCAGCATATACTCATTGCTGATATCGCCGTATTTGCCGCTCAAAAGCTTTTCAAACTCCGGAACTTTGTTTGTACGGAATTCCAAATGCCACATACTGTGCAATTCAATGCCTTCATTCCTTGCTGTTTCCGGAATGCCGCGGAACATGCAGAGCGAATTATGCAGATTGTTATCCGAATAAATATTGGTGAATTTAATGTAAAGACTGTGATTAGTGTTGCCCGGAATATTATTATTGGCCGTAGTATTCAGAATGTAGAAAGCTCCGCTGCAGGGAACTATATACATATTTCTTTTCAGATTGTGGAAAGCTTTCTTTTGAAGTTTGCTTAATGCCTCGGGGTTATTCTTCAACTGCTCGAAAGAAAGTTTTTCCTCTCGAAGTACATCGTTTGTCAAAGCGGAAAGCTGGTGCGACATATTGATGCTGTAAGCTGCCAGTTGATTCATTTGATTGATAATATTTTCTTTGGATGTTTCCAGTTCGTAGTCCAAGGAAAGATGAAGTTCTTTATCAAAAGAATTCGTGATACCGGTGACGCTTAACAGCAGCATAATAAGAAAAACAAAAGCGCACAGCAAGGAAAGAAGGTAGACTGCAAATCTTCCCCTCATGGTGTAACTTTCCTGATGCATTTTTTTAAACAGGAGCCGGAGCTCTTTGTAGGCTAATCGCTGCATTATGGAAACTCCCTTTATAACAGCTCTTTTTGCATTTTTGTCAGACTTTCGGATATCAGTTTATCCAAAATCTGGTCTCGGTTTTCGCCGGCTGCAGAACGTTGCTTGAATTCCGCATGAGCATGCGTCAATATTTTTTGCAGAGCATTCTCAAAACTTTTTTGGGAACTTTGACTTGATTTGGATAAAGGCGTACTGCAAAAATGGTATTTATTATACATTTGGCTGACAGCGTGGTACAAGTTGCGATATTTCGGATTGGAAACATTCTCATAATTGGCGAAAAGACTTTCTGCCGCCTTGATATTCACGGGAATATATCCGGTTTCCATGGTAAAGGAAAGATTTTCCTGGTTGGAAGTTATCCATTTAGCGAATACGGCTGCCGCTTTATTCTTTCTTTCGTCATCGCTTTTAGTGGCGAACAGTCCTCCGCCTCTCTGGATGGCGACAGATTTACCGAATTTTGATTTAGGGTATGGAAAAACTTGCAGCGTAATTTTTTCTTTAACGCCGTTTGAATATGTAACATCGTCGCGCAGATACAAAACTTCCGCAGTGGAACCTGTACTGGAAATAACATCCGCCGTCTTCCAAAGGTCGGAAGCAAAACCGTGCTCAAGACACAATCCTCCGTAGATAGCAGCGCGAGCAAAGGGATAAAACGCTGCCGCAAATTCGGTACTGCGTACATCAATGGAATTTTGTGAAAGGTTCAGTGCGGGGTTTCGGGACATCATCTCTGTTACAAAGTAATGATATGTGTCGTTAAGTTTAAACATATATTTACCGCCCGACCAGTCGTAGTATTTATTGCACAAGGGAAGCAGTGTTTCCCAGTAGAGAAGTCCGGATGTATCAATATTGTTTTGTGCGCTGAATCTGTCAAAAAGCGTTTGATTTAAAAACAGAACTTCCGAAGATTTAGCTATGGGAAGCATCAGTTGCTGTCCGTCAATATATCCTTCGCTGAGAAATGCTTCGATATAGTTGGCACGTTCTTCTTTGGATAAGTAATTATTCCAATCAAGCAGAATATTTTTTGGCAATGTGTTTGCCACTCTGGGGTAGGCGATAAAAAGGTCTGGCATTTCAGCTGCGCCGGGCAATTTTTTTGCAGCATCGACAAGACCTTTGTCGATTGAATAGGATGTAGTTATGGACAGGACTCTTATGATAACACCTTTGTCGCGTCCTACAGTTCTGTTGAAACGATCAATAGCATCATTGAAAGGAGATTTGGTTTGATCGCCGTAGACATGCCATATGGAAAGTGTCGTCGGGTTTTTCGGATCCAAGTTTGTGTTTTCAGCCAAGCATCCCGTCATGGTAAGACTTAACAAAAAAGCGGCGAGGATAAGAAGAACTTTTCTCACAGAAAACACCTCCGGCAGATAGTTTTTTGCAAAATAATAAACTATTTTCGTTTTCCTACACTTTTTTAGGCGTATGGGTAGGGACAAAAAAATGAAAAAAAGAGAAAATGTAAACAGAGCGATGACGGGTGAGCTTGCTTTATAAAATATTACACAATCATTTTATAACAAATCTGAATTAGAAGCAAATGCAACCGCGCACCAGCATTGCTTTGGGATGGTGGTTATCTTGCAGAGGATGATGTCACTATTGAATACATCCGGAATCATTGGAGGGCAAAGTCGGTGAGGATTACAAGAATTCTTGCGGAGAAGGACGCATCACCATCAAATAAGTTTGAAGAGACAGGTATTTGAAAAAGCACGATTCATTGGGGAATATAATGTTGCCTCCTGATTTAATGAATTTGTTTTATAACTTTTTCATTAATTTAATAAGTATTTTTGACGGCCGTCGATACGTGTCGCAGGAGGATAATCGGCGCGTATCCCGTCAGGGCTGTCAAGCTTCCTTGTCGTAGAAGTTCTCATAGCTTGCTATACTCTTTCGTTGTATGTGAGCGAACTCATCGGGCAAGGCGAAAATGTCAGCAGAGCCTCCGTGATCCTTAAGCAGGGAATGTTTTTATTAAGAAAGCTGATAAATAAAGGTTTTGGGAAACGCTTTCGGATCATGAACAGCACAGGAAATTCAGTTATATTTTTGCAAGTGCGTATAGCAAGAGATTTGAATGAGAAGCAAAAACGGACGAAGGGGAAAATCCGTGGGGCGAAGTTTTTCAATCAAAATATTCTTAAAGGTAGAGGCATTTTGCAAGCATATAAACTGCTTTCCCGGGGGTCTGCGGTGACAACAATGGATGACGGCATTATGGGGATAATTTGCCGTATCCTTAAAAAATAACAAAGAGCTTTCCGTGTTTTAGATCGGAAAGCTCTTTGTTATTGAGGCAGTAATATTTTATTTAGGCATTCTGTGTAATCTCTTTTTTATTATAATCCTGCATAACCTGCTCAATGTCTGAACACAGCCACGCTTCCACAGCGTCAGCCATGACGGACACAGCTTTCTGAATAAGTTCTTTTTCTTCACCCTGAAAAGGTCGCAGAACATGATTTATGACAGCTTTGGAATTGCGTGCAGGATGGCCTATGCCAACTTTAAAACGCGGGAAAGCATCGCTTCCCAAGTGTTCGGAGATTGAGCGGATGCCGTTGTGTCCGCCATGACTGCCCTTTCGCCTTATACGCAGTTTGCCGACAGGAAGATCGAGGTCGTCCTGAATCACGGCGATATTTTCCGGAGCGACATGATAAAAATTGGCGTAAGCTCCGACAGCTGTACCGCTCAAATTCATATATGTGGTCGGCTTGAGCAGCAACACTTTTTCCTTTGTGCGATATTCGGCGCAACAAGCACCGCGGTCTTCTTTTCCAAATTTGACGTTCCAGCGGCGCGCAAGTTCGTCAGCAACCATGAAGCCGATGTTGTGACGTGTACCCGCGTATTCATTACCTATATTTCCCAGACCTACTATTAATTTCATTTTAGATATTCTCCATTGCAAGAAGTTCGCTGACGGTTACAAAACGATAACCTTCAGCTTTCAATTTTTTTATGATGCTTGGCACGGCTGCAACTGTTTGACTGCGATCACCGGTATTTTTGGGACTGTCTCCGTCATGGAGCAGTACAATAGCTCCGGGAAATGCATTCCTACATACTTTTTCTGTGATAACATCGCTGCCCGGAAGCGTCCAGTCCCGCGGAGAAACAGACCAGTTTACCGGAATAAGTTCAGCTTCTTTGAGTGTTCGCTGAACGAGCCAGTCTTTAAAACCGTGTGGCGTTCTCGCCAATATTATTTTTTTGCCGCTCAGTTCTTCCAGTGTCTTTTTTCCGACGGAGATATTGTTTCTCAGTTCGGTGCTGTCCAATTTGAGAAAGTCAACGTGTTTGTCTGCATGCAGTCCCAATTCGTGGCCGGAAGATGAAATTTTGCTGACGAGTTGTGGATGACGGCGCGCATTTTCTCCGACAATAAAAAATGTCGCGTGAACATTTTCTTTCTCCAAGGTGATCAGTATATCTTCAGTATATGGCGGGTAAGGTCCGTCATCAAAAGTCAGCGCTATAACTTTTGTTTGCGTGTGACTTGAGGTTATCGTTCGACCGAAGAAGTTGCCGGACGGTAGAACGGAAAATACTAAAAGAGAGCCTGCCGCAGTCAGGCACAGTACAGTGCAGAATGCAGCTGTGCGACGACGCAGAAGATTATATTTTCCCATCCATAGAATGGTGACGCTTATAAGAATTGCAGTGAAAAGTAAATAAATGATTCTCATAATCTTAAAGAAATGGCTTGCCCGAGGCAAGCCATTTTATTAACAGTCAATTGTGAACACCATGCAGCACCAAAAGTGATGCAGAAACAACGTCCGATTATTGAGGAATATTATTTGGTATCAAACAACTGGCTCACAGACCAGTCGTTGTAGATACGCAGAATAGTTTCGGCTAAAATAGGAGCGATAGACAGAACTTTGATTTTAGGATGTTTTTTTGTCGGCGGCAGAGGGATAGTGTTTGTAACAACAAGTTCCGTGATGTCCGATTCTTCAAGACGACTTAATGCCGGATCCGTGAGAATGGGATGAGTGCAGCAGGCGTAAATTTCTTTAGCGCCGAATTTTTTCAAAGCGCGCGCACCTTCGGTAAGAGAACCGGCAGTATCCACCATATCATCCACCATGATGCAAGTTTTGCCCTTTACGCATCCGATGAGATTCATTACTTCAGCCACTCCCGGCTCCGGACGGCGTTTGTCGATAATGGCCAAAGGACATTTTAAAATTTCAGCGAAGCCGCGGGTACGGCTTACGCCTCCCAAGTCGGGAGAAACTACAACCATATCGCTTAAATTTTTATTTTTAATGTATTCAGCTAAGAGAGGGCCTCCAGGCATATGATCAAACGGGATATTGAAGAATCCCTGAATTTGAGCAGCGTGAAGATCGATCGTAACTACTCGGGTGATGCCTGCAGCTTCCAACAGGTCGGCCATGAGTTTTGCCGTTATGGGTTCGCGGCCGCGAGCTTTCCTGTCTTGACGCGCGTATCCGTAGTAGGGAATAACCGCTGTGATGTGGTTGGCGGAGGCACGCTTGAAAGCGTCCGCCATGATGAGCAGTTCCATGACATTATCATTGACGATGGGACCGCAGGTCGGTTGTACGATGAAAATATCCTTACCGCGTACGCTTTCGTTAATCATGACCTGAATCTCGCCGTTGTTGAAGCGATTAACAACGGAATCACCGACGGTAGTTCCTAAGTAAGCGGCTATTTCGCGAGCCAAGTCAGGATTTGCATTACCGGTAAAAATTTTCAGCTTATTCTCATCAGACAACATGCCTTTTCCCTCCAAAATTTAACAATTCTTGTTAATTTTATTACATCTCCAGATAATTATACAACTAAAACACCTAAAGACACAAGAGCTTTTATGCTCATTTATTGCGATGTTTTTCTGCCCACCCCTCAATTATTCGCTGCTGGACGCGGCCCACTGCCAGTGAATTTTCCGGCACATCTTTGGTTATTGTTGAACCGGCGCCGACATAGCTGCCTGTTTTTATTGTTACTGGAGCAATCATGTTAGTGTTGCAGCCGACAAAAACATTGTCTTCTATTACAGTGCGGTGTTTCGCCTTGCCGTCGTAGTTAACGGTTATGCAGCCGCAGCCTATGTTGATGTCGCTGCCTAAATCGCTGTCGCCGATGTAGGTGAGATGTGGAAGTTTTGTGCCGCGGCCTACATGAGAATTTTTCACCTCGACAAAATTGCCGATTTTAACATTATTTTCAAGCACCGTATCAGGACGCAGGTGTACGTATGGACCGGCGGTGACGCCGTCTTTCACGATGCAGTTATGACCGTAGAGAAACTGCAGCTGCGCATTTTGCCCGACGGAAACATTGGTCAGGCGTACATTGGGACCAATGGAACATTCTTCACCGATATGAGTATTTCCTTCCAGCCAGGTGTAAGGATAAATGACTGTATCGCGACCGACAGTAACGCTTTTTTCGACAAAGGTACTGGCAGGATCCATGACGGTCACGCCGTTTTCCATCAGTCGGTTAAGAATTCTTTTACGCATCATAGTTTCGGCTTCCGCCAGATGCAGACGTGAATTCACGCCCATAACCATATCGCTGTCTTCAGTGATAATGCCGCCGACCTTATGTCCGGCGGTATTTAATTTTTCCAAGATATCCGTGAGATAATATTCTCCTTGAGCGTTTTTGTTGGAAACGGAGGCTAATGCTTCAAAGAGCAAAGGGCATTCTACGCAGTAAATGCCGGTGTTGATTTCCTGGATGCGTTGTTCCATATCCGTGGCATCTTTTTGTTCCACAATGGATTGTACATTGCCTTCAGCATCTCTTATTATTCTGCCGTAGCCCGTCGGATCGGGAAGGATAGTTGTCAGAACGGTAGCTGCAGCTTGAGAAGCCTTATGCAACGTGAAGAAATTTTTTAGGCGCGTTCCGTCAAGCAACGGAGTGTCACCGCACAGTATCATAACTGTGCCGGTAAAATCTTTAAGCGCCGATTGAGTTTGCAGGACGGCGTGGCCTGTGCCAAGCTGTTCCTTTTGCATGACGACACTTCCCTGATTGCCGACCATCTCTTTCACCAATTCGGCTTCGTGCCCGACAACGATAACTTTTCGCACGGCTCCGGCTTCGTCGGCTGCGTCAATAACGTGTTGCAGCATTGGTCGGCCGCCGACTTTATGCAATACTTTGGGATATTTGCTGCGCATACGGGTGCCTTTTCCGGCAGCCAGAATAATAGCTGTAAGTTCAGACATTGGTCTATCCTTTCTTCGATAAAAACTGTGTTTGTTTTGCCTTAGGGAAGCATTTGAATATCAACGGTTTTTTCATCCTCATCAACGTCGCGCAGGGTGAAGAGCGCCGTGTAATTTTCAATAAGTTTACGTTGAGGTTCAGCGGTTGTTATCAAAAATGCCCGGCCGACAACTTGCGCGCCGACCTCTTCTGCCAGCGAGGTCATGCCCTTGGCCGTGCCTCCGCCTTTCATAACATCATCGACTATGAGCACCTTGCTGCCAGGAAGAAGCGCTCTTTTGGGCAGAGCCATAGTCTGAATTGTTTTGGAAGATCCGCTGACGTAGGTTATATTAACAGTGGAACCTTCCGTTATATCGCTGCGATGTCTCGCCATCACAAGAGGAACGTTGAAAGCGCGGGCAACTTGCATTGCCAGCGGAACACCGCTGGTTTCGACAGTCATGATACAGTCGGGATGCAAGTGATATGTTCTGCTCATGATAATTTCTCCAAGTCTGACGACCGTTTCGGGATTACAGAGCAGATCCGTAGTGTAAAGCATCTTGCCGGTAAGGATTCTTTCAGGCTGCGCAAGCTTACTGCATAGCTCTTCCAGAAAAGCTACATCTTCGGTACGGCTCCGTGCCGGCAGATAACGAACACCGCCGGCTGCCCCGGAAACAGTTTCGATTTTTCCCAAGCCGAATTCTTCCAAACCGTTTTTGACTGCCGTAACGTCTTCACTTAAAGTGGATTTTGCCACGCCGAACAGTTTGCAAAAATAAGAAAAGGAAAAAAGATGACAGGGGCTGTCAGTGAGTATCTTACTTAGAGCCGCTACCCGCTCGATTCTTTTTTGTTTAATCATAACTGATTGCCTCCTCTGTCAAGTACATTGCTTTTACGATAGTAGGAACACATGAGTTTCCAGTCGCAAGGTTTGTCTATATCCATTCCCACGGACGGATAAGTGCTTGTGATAACGCGGCAGCGCAGCCCAATGAGTTCGGAGCAGCGTTGCGAGATTTCTTCGGCGGTTAAACGTCCCAGCCAAGCTTTAAAAATAAATCCCCAGCCAAGCCATTTGCACAGCTTCCAGGGGTGCTTGCGGCGACAATAAATTTCTTCGGCTTTATTCTGACCGGCAACGACTGCGGCAGCTGAAATGAACATCAAATTGCCTCCTGTATATTTGCCATGGGCGAGAGTGACAAAAGTACGCTCGGCTTCAGGAAATTCTTCGAGACAGATATCTTTGCCGATAATGGGATAAAATATTTCATCCTGCGGGTAAGCTTCGCATTGTTTGATGAAATCGGCTACAGCTTCACCGCTGATCAAGGGAATGTCGCCACAGACGAACAGGATTCTTTCTTCGGAGGATGCTCCTAAAGCTCGGATTCCGGCCAGTGCGGTAGTCGCAACAGAGGATCCGGACGGACAGACTTTGATATTCAGCGGATGTGCCGTTTCAGTGATTTTCTCCAGCGCATGATGCGGAGCGGTGATTACTATTTCTTTGATGCAGTCGCTGCTTTGCAGCGCCGCAACAAGTTTATGTAATACTGTTTCCCCGGCAAGCTTCGCTAAACAGAGTATATTTGTGCCGGCGATATTTCTCAGCCAGTTCGAGGTGCCGCCGGCCAAAATAACTGCATTATATTTCATCATTGACGTTTCTCTTGATGTTCCGCCATGGAGCGTATCAAAGTATGCTCGGCGTTTTCTATATGTGTGCGCGCGGCGTGCTGCGCTCTTTCCACATCGCGGGCGGCGATGCTGTCAACCAGCAGGCGGTGTTCGTCCATGGTTTCTACAAGACGTCCCGGATAACTCATGGAGCGCCCGCGAATGCCGGTCATCTGTTCACGCAGATTATTTATAATGGTGCGCAGACGCTCGTTGCGGCTGGCAGTGTACAAAACATCGTGGAAAGCCGTATCAAGTTCGACAATTTTATTCATATCCATACTGGCTGCGTGTTGACCGATAGCGTTAAGGTATTCGTTAAGTGTCACCAGCTCTTCGTCGGTAATACGTTCGGCGGCAAGCCCGGCAGCCAAAACGTCGAGGCAAGTGCGGATTTCAAAAATCTCCGCTAAGTCTTTAATAGAGATATCGGCAACATAAGTTCCGCGACGCGGAATCATGACTACAAAACCCTCCAACTCCAGCTTACGGATAGCTTCACGCACAGGGGTGCGGCTTACGCCCATTTCATCAGCCAATTGAATTTCCATAAGACGTTCGCCGGGGCGGAATACGCCGTTGATGATAGCTTGCCTGATACTTTCGCAGACAAGTTCGCGGAGCGGCTTGTAGGTATCAAGTTTGATGGGTTGCAAATGTCCTGACATTAAATTATCCTCCCTGTTGTTGTAGTGATAGTCGTATCGACGTCATATTCGGACAGTGCCTCTCGAATATGCATCGCTTCGGGGTGAGTATGTGCGAGTGCAAAAACGGTAGGACCGCTGCCGCTCATCAGAGCTGCATATGCGCCTGCGCCGAGCATGGTCGCTTTTATGGAAGCAATTACGGGATACTTCGGTATAGTTACCGTTTCCAATACATTGGCCATATAATTTGTGAAGGCGTGCGCCCCGGAAGTGATATTATCCGCGATACGGTGGATATTCGGCGTACGTATAACGCGACGGGAATCATATTTTCCGTAGACAAGTCCAGTAGAAACTTCAATATTTTTAGGTTTGGCCAGAATGACATGCACAGGAGGAAGATCGGCAAGCTGATGAATGATTTCTCCTCTGCCCTCCGCTATAGCGCTGCCGCCGGCAATACAGAAGGGAATATCACTGCCGAGTTGGCTGCCGAGTTTTTTTAGGTCTGTAACTGACATGCGCAGTTGCCACAATTTATTTAATCCGCGCAAGACGGCGGCGGCATCGCTGCTGCCGCCGGCAAGTCCTGCCGCAAGAAAAATTTTTTTGTTCAGAGAAATGTGAATGTTCGGAGTTATGCCGGAGTGGGCAGCCAAGAGCGAGGCAGCTTTGTAAGCAAGATTGTCGCTTCCGCAGCTTAAGGAGGCATTGCTGACGGAAAGAGTTATGCCGCTTTCTTCCTGCGCTTCGGATATGATAATTTCATCAGCCAAAGCAATGCTCTGCATCACCATAAGCACACTGTGATAGCCGTCGGAACGTTTGCCGAGTATGTTCAGACCGAGATTTATTTTGGCGTTGGCAAATTCTTTTACTGATTCCATTGATAATACTCCGTTCTTGACTTTATACAAATTTATTTTATACTTTATTGCATAGTATAGCAAGACAAATTTCGAACGTTAAGCGCGATTAGCTTAATATTGTTATAGTTCTTGACACGATAGAGAGGAATAGTTGTTGCATTTCTTACAAAAAATGTTATCATTGTAAAAAATAAATTTGGCGGTGCAGGAATGATTGAATATATCAAAAAAAATTGGTACAGATATTTTATGGTAGCGCTCGGATGTCTTATTATGGGTGTAGCTCTAAACGTTTTTTATATGCCCAATAAACTCATCAGCGGCGGCATCAGCGGCATAGCCGTTTTAGGATACTATATTGCAGGGCTGCCCATGGGAATAACAAATCTTGCCTGCAATATCCCGCTGTTTTTTTTAGCTTACAAATGTATGAACAGAGACTATACGGTAGTGGCGCTTTTCGGTACCTTGGTTTTCTCTTTCTCGCTTGATTTTTTTCATTTTCTTTCCGAGCAGCGCGTTGTTCAGGATATGCTGCTGTCCTGCATTGCAGGCGGCGTTTTGTACGGAATAGGAGCCGCGTGCATGTACAGAGTTGACGGCAGCAGCGGCGGAACCGATATAATCGGCGCCATAATTCAGAAGAAATATTCCGTCAGCATCAGCACCACAGGATTTATTTTCAATATATTTTTGTTATTTGTAAGTGTGTTTTATTTCGGTATTGAACCGGTTTTATATACCTTGCTGACATTTTTTACCATGACGAAAACTTGCAATGCTTTCACCATTGGTTTTGATTTTAAGAAAAATATCATTATTATCAGTAACAAAAGCGAAAGTATTGCGGAAGAAATCATCAAGGTAGTAGGCCGCGGCGTAACGTATCTGCATGGAGAAGGAGCGTACACTCATCAAGACAGAGAGGTTTTGTTCGTCGTAGTCAAATTGACTCAGTTGGCAAAAATAAAAAACATTTGTCAGCGAGTGGATCCCACAGCCTTTGTGATCATTCATGATGTCAACGATGTGTTCGGAAGAGGTTTTACTTTAAAACCTACGGGGAATAAGCTGCCGCGACCTTTGCCGCCGTGTAAAAAAGACGTTTAATAAAGAACCCGCAGTCAACCGGCTACAAGAACGCCGTGACTGCGGGTTTTCTTAATTCGTATGAATGTCTTCGGCGGCGGTTTGATTAGGTGATGCCGCCGCATATTTTGTGAGAGTAACTTTAGTGACGCGGAAATCTCCTACGGCTCCGGGTCCGTCAATGCATCCGTTAGAACAGGCCATGCCTTCCAGGTAGCTGCAATCAAGTCGTCCTTCCGCAGCAGCCTTGACATCCTGCAGGCACTTGTCCAGTCCTGAAGCGTAGTGAGCGGAGCGTATAGAACCGCCGAGCGCTTCGACTGTATTTTTGACGGCGGCTGTGACGCCTGCGCTGAGAGGAAACCCTAAACCTATTTTCGAAGCATCTCTGTCGTATTCATTTTCTCCCATTTCACTGAAGAAAATATCCTTGCCTTCAAGCATACACATCGCTTCTTCAAAGGTAAGTACATAATCGATCCACTTTTCGTTATTGCGTCCTTCGGCTTTTTTTGCGAGGCAGGGGCCGATGAAAACAGTCACTGCATCGGGATAGTGAGATTTTATCCATTTACCGCAGGAAACCATGGGGGAGTCGGCTTGAGATATTTTGTCGGCTGCTTCAGGCGCATGCTTTTTGATAAGTTCTACAAAGGCCGGGCAGCAGGAGCTGGTCATAAAAGATTGTTCCTGCGGAATTTTTTCTATGTATTCTTTGGCTTCGGCGACGCTGGTTATATCGGCGCCAACGCCTACCTCTACAATTTTTGCGAATCCGGCAGCTTCAAGCGCGGCGTAAACTTTGCCGACAGAAATCTTGATGCCGTACTGTCCGACAACCGAGGGAGCCAACATGGCTATGACATTTTTGCCGCTTTTAACAGCTTCTATGACGCGTACTATATTGCTGCGTTCGTCGATGGCGCCGAAGGGACAGGCGCTGCGACACGCTCCGCACAGCACGCATTTATCGTGATCGATTACAGCCTTGCGGTCTTCGCCGATACTTACGGCGCCGAGGGCACAGGAACGCACACAAGGTCTGTGTATTTCCAGGATAGCTCCGTAGGGGCATACCTGTTTACAGCGCCCGCATTCAATACACTTGGTCTTGTCGATGAAGGCTCTGTTCTGCACCAACGTAATGGCATTGCGAGGGCAGTTATTCATGCATTTGTGAGTAATGCAGTGACGGCAGGCGTCGGTAACATAATACGCATCTATGGGACACTGGTCGCAAGCTGCGGGCAGAACATCTATCAGAGGAAGTTCTTTATGTTCCGCTTCGGTTAGAGTTTCTTTTGCGGCGTTGATTATATTATCCGTACATTTTTGTCCTAAAGCCATATTGATACGGTTTTTTAAAACGGCTCTTTCTTTATAGACGCAGCATCTGTAGCGAGGCGTATCTTCACGCACTTCCTGCAGGATATCGTAAATATTTTCGGGGAGCGAGTTGTTCCAAGTATAACGTGACAAATGCTCCAATACCATTCTGCGCAGTTGCGCGACCGCTGTTAATTCCATAGAAAGGTCACCTCATAGTTTTTTCAAATATAACTTATATCAGTGAGTAATTCGACATTTGCTATAGATATCCTGCTGTAGTGAGTCGCGCCCACGAGCCTTTGACAGATAAAGGTATTCTTCGTATAATGTAATCTCAAGAGAGTGGAGGGAGCGACATAGATAAAATATTTTTGTTGTACGAATGTATGATGGCGCATTTTTCCGGAGATGCCAAGCGCTGCCATCATTTAATAAAAGTATCCGGGATAGCCAGACATATAGCGCAAGCTGAAGGAATCAGCGGCGAAGAGCTTCTGCTTATAGAAGCGGCAGGTTTGGTACACGATTGTGGGATCGTACCGGGGGAATTAAAATACGGCAAGGGAAATTGCACCGGAAAAATTCAGGAGCAGGAAGGACCTCGTGTCGGTAAACAAATCTTACGGGAATGTGGATTTGAAGAAAAAATGGCAGAGAGAATTTGCCATATTATAGGTCATCATCACAGCTATGACAGAATTGACGGCATCGATTTTCAAATTCTGGTTGAGGCGGACATGTTGGTAATGTTTTTGGAAAGAACTATGGAGCAAGAAAGCATTAAGGAGAGTGTCCTGCGAATTTTTCGCACGAACGCCGGCATTGCTTTGTCGCGTAAAATGTTTGCATGGGAGTGATTGTTAATGGAGGAACGGACAATATTTTCTTTCATCAAGGAAAATATAGACGCGGAAGGTTTTTTTTCCGGCGCCTGTCTTCCTGATGATCCCTTTCCGACCGTGCCGAGAATTATGGGTGCGGAGGACGCTTTCTTTCGATTGGAGAATTTGCCGGCCGATGTTGATAAAGCTTTTGCCGTGCTGCAACAGCTTAATAGTGTGCTTGAGAACTCTTCTCCGAAAGTGCGTGCCGACATCTATAAAACTTTGTGCCGCGTTTCGGTGGCTTCTATAAGCGAACAGTTGGTACAGGTTTTAAGTGCTTCGCCTGAACACGAACAATTGCTGACGTATGCCCGCAGTCTTTTTTATGGGGCTGCGCATCGGGAACCGTTTAAATTTTCCCTACTTTTATTCGGCGTACACGGTATGGACAGAATATACTCCGAAGAAAAGCAACTTTGGGAAGATATCGTATCGGTTGCACGCTGTGAGGAATTTACCTATTTCTTCTTTTTTGCCTGCGGGCTGAAAGATTTTTATGCGGAGCGGGATTTTTGGAATCTTGCTAAGCTGACCAAAGGCTGGGGGAAAATCGCCGCAATGGAAATGCTGCGTTGTGAGGACGAGGAACAACGCTTATGGCTGCTGGCAAATTTTCTCGATGTTGATGAAGGCGTAGAATACCTTCACTTGGCGACGAAAGTCTTTTTTGAAACTGATGCGGTCGAGTTTCTGTGTAGAGAGTCCATTGATTCGGAGCTTTATCTGCATTTGTCGGCGCTCGTTCAGAGCATTGCGGCAATTTTAACCGGGATGATTCATAGCGATGTGGAGGAAGCGGAAGCGCTTGACGAGATTGACTGTTATGGAGTGCTACGCGAACTGCTGCGGCATGCGAGGATTTTCGGGACTGCGCCGGAGAAAATTTTCAGGATTGTAGGAATTGCCGAATCGTTGAAGCTGATGATAGAAGAAAACAATTATTCCGTGCTGACAGCCAATCAGGCGCAGGAACTGGTGGCTGCGTGCGATGCCGTCATCTATGCGCAAGATTGGCGTGACGACGTGTTGCAGCGACTTATAACGGATGACGGCATCGATGAAGGTTTGTGTTACTTTTCTGCAGCCATGGGGTATGATATATGGGAGAAAGTTTTTAAATATTGGTGCGGCAAGCCCCGTGATATGGTTGCGCTGAGATATTTGCTTACCGTTGATGATGATGGACGTGTGCAAAGTGTAATCGATGCGGTGGATGCTAACATCTCTCTTTACGCGGATACGCAGATGGAATTAGCTTCTTTGTTGCAGTGCTTAAGAAAGCAGCCGGGGCGCGGCAACAGCATAATTATCGCCGGTTTAACTTCAATGTACGATTGGCCTAGAGGAATAGCTTGTTCCGTGCTTGAAGATTGGGGCGTGGATTTTGTTACGCCGGCTTTGCGGCGCGCTCTGCTGCAGGGATTGCGCCTGAGCAGCAACAGAGTTGTCACTGAAAGAATCAATGCTCTTTTAAACGGAGAAAATTTTAACATCGAAAAGCTGTTAAGAGCGCAAAACTTTTAAATGAAAAAGAAAAAGCAGTCGTGAAAATTCACGACTGCTTTTTGTGCTTATGCAGCAGCGGATTCGAATACAAAAAACGCTTAACACGACGTTTAAATAATATTTTTGTCGAAATTTACCGTTATGCTCCGGCGGCAATTTCCATAAGGCAATCTCCGCTGGCGACTTTTTCGCCGGCAATCACGTAGATTTCACTGATAATGCCGTCTATGGGAGCGGAAAGGGTAGTTTCCATTTTCATAGCTTCCGTTATTACCAAAGGAGTTCCTTTGGTGACAGCCTGACCTTTCTCAACGAGAAGTTTGACCACGGAGCCGGAAAGTGAAGCCGCAATTTCTCCGGGAGCAGCTTTATTCGCTTTTTTTCTGGAAACTTCCGTTATTTTGGCGTTGCGATCTTTAACATCAATTTCTCGAGGGAGACCGTTGAATTCAAAGAAGACAGTTCTTGTTCCCGACGCGTTCGATTCGGAAATGTGATCCAGTTTGATCACGAGAATTTTCCCCTGTTCTATTTCGACGCGAATCTCTTCGCCGGGAGTCATGCCGAAAAAGAATGTGGGCGTGTCCAGTACGGAAACATCTCCGAATAATTTATTGCGTTCAACCCAGTCCGTGAAAACTTTGGGATAGAGGCAGTACGAAATAACAGCTTCATCAGTGGTGGGCGCTTCCATTTCCGCAAGTTTGATGCGAACCGCCTCGAAATCGACAGGCGGCAAGGCGGCGCCGGGACGCCCTGTAAGAGCTTGTTTGCCTTTAAGAATTATTTGCTGCAGCTTTTCAGGGAAGCCTTGATAAGGTACGCCGATGCGTCCTTCAAAAAATTCTACAACCGAGGACGGAAAATCCAGCAGATCGCCTTGGGCGTAGATACTTTCTTCTGTAAGATCATTTTGCACCATGAAAAGAGCCATGTCGCCGACTACTTTGGAAGAGGGAGTGACTTTTATCAGATCTCCGAACATCATGGAAACGCGATGATACATTTCCTTTATTTCATCCCAACGGGATATAAGTCCGAGAGCCTGAGCCTGTTGCTTGAGATTTGTGTACTGACCTCCCGGCATTTCGTGCACATAGACTTCGGGATTGGGGAAGTTCTCTGTTTTATCGGCAGCTTTGTAGTAAGGGCGGACCGTTTCCCAGTAGCGGGACAATTTGTTCATGGCATCAACGTCCAAGTGCGGTTGGCGAGGATGCCCGCTGAGAGCGTAGATAAGACTGCTGCAACTTGGCTGGGAAGTGCCGCAGCTCATGGAGCTCATCGCCGTGTCAACTATGTCTACCCCAGCATCGATGGCTCTGGCATATGTATATATGGAATTACCGCTGCCTTCGTGAGTATGAAGGTGTATGGGGATACCAAGATACGATTTGAGCGTGCTTATCAATCTGAAAGCTGCTTCCGGTTTGAGAAGTCCGGCCATATCCTTTATAGCTATGATATTGGCTCCGGCTTTCTCCAATGCTTTGGCCAGAGTAACATAATATTGAAGATCGTATTTATCTCTGCGCGGGTCGAGAATATCTCCTGTGTAGCAAATAGCTGCCTCGGCAACCTTGCCCGTTTCCCGTACGGAATCTATGGAGAGCCGCATGTTCTCAATGCTGTTCAAACTGTCAAAAATGCGGAAAACATCAATACCGTTTTTAGCGGCCAGAGTTATAAATTTTTTCACAACATTGTCAGGGTAACTGGTATAACCTACAGCATTAGCTCCGCGCAGAAGCATTTGAAAGAGTATGTTCGGCGCAGCTTCCCGGAATTGCTGCAGCCTCTGCCAGGGACTTTCATCCAGGAAGCGGTAAGCCACGTCGAAAGTAGCCCCGCCCCAACATTCAAAAGAAAAGAGTCCGGGCAGCATGCCGGCAGTGTCGCGCATAATTCGAAGCATATCGGCGGTGCGCAGCCTTGTAGCAAAAAGTGATTGATGGGCATCACGGAAGGTTGTGTCAGTAAGCAGTACTTCCTTTTGCGCAAGTATCCATTCGGCAAGAACGTCTGGTCCGCGATTGTCCAAAATATGCTTTGCGCCTAGGGACATGAATCCGGTGTACGCCTTGGGGAGATTGAGAGGTTCAAAATCCGGCTTGGGTTGCACGCCTACGTTGGAGTAACCGTTGACGCTGATGTCGGCTATATAATGCAGTAATTTGTTGCCGCGATCCAGCTTCTTGGGGAAAATAAAAAGTTCCGGAGTTTCGTCCACGAATTTTGTCGTATAATCTCCTGTGATGAAATGAGGATTTTGCAGGACGTTTTCCAAAAACTGGATATTGGTTTTTACACCGCGAATGCGAAATTCTTTGAGACAACGCAGCATTTTTGTGATGGCAGTTTTGTGAGTCAGACCATGAGTGGTTGCCTTAACCAACAAAGAATCATAATAAGGCGTGATTACGGATCCGGTAAAAGCATTGCCGCCGTCAAGGCGTACACCGAAGCCGCCGCCGCTGCGATAAGTTATCAATTTTCCGGTGTCAGGCATAAAATTGTTGGCCGGATCTTCTGTGGTGATACGGCACTGAATTGCATGGCCGTGGGTATGCAGATTTTCCTGTGAGGGAATGTCTATTTCCGGGCCGTGGATATTGTAACCTTCCGCAATTTTTATTTGCGTTTGAACAATATCTATGCCGGTTATCTGCTCGGTTACGGTATGTTCTACCTGAATGCGCGGGTTGACCTCAATGAAATAAAATTCTCCGTCAGGCGTAGCGAGAAATTCAACCGTGCCGGCGCTTAAATAATTAACGTTGCGCATGAGCTTTACGGCTGCGGCACAAATGGCTTGACGCTGTTCTTCAGGCAAGGCGAAAGCCGGAGCTATTTCTACGAGTTTTTGGTGGCGGCGCTGTACGGAGCAATCTCTTTCAAAAAGATGAACCAGATTGCCGTACTCATCGCCTATGATTTGCACTTCTATATGTTTGGGGTTTTCAAGATATTTTTCAAGGTAAATGGCATCGCTGCCGAAAGATTTTTTTGCTTCCTCCCTGGCCAATTGATAAGCCGAAACTGCTTCCTGCTCACCGTTTATTACGCGCATGCCGCGTCCGCCGCCGCCGTTAACGGCTTTAATAATGATCGGATAGCCGTACTTATTACCAAAGTCGATTACATCAGCGAGGTTGTCTATGGGACCGTCGCTGCCGGGAATCATATTTATTCCGGCAAGTTTAGCTTGGGATCTGGCGTTAATTTTGTCACCGAACATATTTAGATGCTCAAGACGCGGTCCTATGAAAATAAGTCCTTCCTCTTGACAGCGTTTTGCTAAATGGCTGTTTTCCGATAAAAAACCGTAGCCGGGATGAATAGCGTCCACGTCGTGTTCTTTGGCTATTTTCATAATTCCTTCTATGTCGAGATAGGCTTCGATAGCATTTTTGTTTTCGCCTATCAGATAAGCTTCGTCAGCTTTGTTGCGGTGAAGCGAAAGAGTATCTTCTTTTGAATATATTGCTACAGTACGAATACCAAGTTCATTACAGGCTCGAAAAACACGGATAGCGATTTCTCCGCGATTTGCTACAAGTACAGTATTTATTTTTTGCATACGTCCTACCTCCCGGATGTGATCATCAAAAGATCTTCGAACGATAAAGCATACAGCAGTTTTATACGTCGACAGAACTGTTTAGTTCATTGTATATAAAAGGTTCTGCTTATGCAACAGTTGACAGTGATGTATACATAATTCTTGTTGTTGTCCTCTGTAGATAGATTTTCAAGTTATCAGTTTGCAAATATTTTGCTTGTGTATTTTAAGTTAAAAGGATAACATATTGCTTACAAATAATAAATGACAATACCGCTTGAAGGTATGCTACAGGAGGAGAATTTTTATGGGGGATAATCAAAAAAAGAAGCCGTTGCTGTACTATTATGTGATGGCTTTGTTTATTATTTTACTGATCAATAAGATAATAGTACCCACATTTTTCAGCCCGCAGGTGCAGCAGGTGTCATATGGCAGTTTCCTGCAGATGCTTGATGAGGGTAAGATAAAAAAAGTTGAAATAACCGATAAACAGATAGCCGGTGTAAGCAAGGACGAAAGCAGCAAAGAGATTTTTGTCACAGGTCGAGTTGAGGATCCTCAGTTTGTAGAACGTCTGATGAAAAGCAAGGTGGAATTTTCTCAGGTAGTACCTAAAGAAGATCATCCTTTGTATACTTTCTTCATGAACTGGATTATGCCTATGATTATCTTTTTTGGACTGGGGCAGCTTTTCATGAGATATATGAGCAGCAGGATGGGCGGCGGCAATGCTATGTCCTTCGGCAAAAGCAACGCTAAAGTCTATGTTGAAGCTCAGACCGGGAAGAGTTTTTCTGATGTGGCCGGACAAGATGAAGCGAAGGAAGCTTTGATGGAGTTGGTAGACTTTTTGCACAATCCGGGGCGTTACAAAAATATCGGCGCCAATATGCCGAAGGGAGCGTTATTGGTAGGGCCTCCCGGTACGGGTAAGACATTATTGGCCAAGGCGGTAGCAGGAGAAGCAAAGGTACCGTTTTTCAGTATCAGCGGCAGTGAGTTTGTCGAAATGTTCGTGGGCATGGGTGCCGCGCGAGTAAGAGATTTATTTAAACAGGCGCAGGAAAAAGCGCCTTGCATAGTTTTTATAGATGAAATTGATGCCATAGGCAAGAAACGTGACAATGGAGCTTTCGGAGGGAACGATGAAAGAGAGCAAACTCTCAATCAGTTGCTGTCCGAGATGGACGGCTTCGACGGAGGTAAAGGCGTAGTTATTTTGGCAGCGACAAACAGGCCTGAATCTCTGGACAAGGCATTGCTTCGACCGGGAAGATTTGACAGACGTATACCAGTTGAATTGCCGGACTTGCAAGGACGCGAAGCAATTTTACGCGTACATGCGAATAATGTCAAAGCTGCAGATAATATTGACTTCAAAGCTTTGGCAAGAGCGACTGCGGGAGCTTCAGGTGCGGAACTGGCCAATATAGTTAATGAAGCCGCTCTTAGAGCTGTAAAGCTTAATCGCGAATACGTGGAACAGGGAGATTTGGAGGAATCCATCGAGGTCGTCATTGCCGGATATCAGAGAAAAGGCGCAGTTATTTCATCGGAAGAAAAGAGAATCATTGCGTATCATGAAATTGGACACGCGCTTGTGGCCGCTATGCAGAAGGATTCCGCGCCTGTGCATAAAATAACTATAATTCCCAGAACCAATGGCGCCTTGGGTTATACCATGCAAATCAGCGAGAATGATTCCGTGCTTATGAAAAAAGAAGAACTCTTCAATAAAATTGTTACCATTACAGGTGGCAGAAGTGCTGAAGAAATAGTTTTCGGAAGTATAACGTCGGGAGCTGCGAACGACATTGAGCAGGCTACAAGGATAGCGCGCAGTATGGTAACGAGACTCGGTATGACTGAAGAGTTTGACATGATGGCCACAGAAACTATCACAAATCAATATTTGGGTGGTGATGCAAGTTTGGCGTGCAGCAGTGGTACAGCTGAAAAAATTGATGCCAAAGTTTTAGAAATTATCAAGGAGGCTCACGAAAAAGCTCGCCTATTGCTCTTGGAAAATAGAAATAAATTGGATGCTTTAGCTGAGTTTTTGCTGGAAAAAGAAACTATTACCGGAGAAGAATTTATGGCGCTGTTGAGTGAAAATAGTGTGGAAAATTGACTGTGAGTAAAAATAAACAGAAAAAAATTTAAATTAGCACTTGCTAACTAAAACTATATGTGCTAGAATATATGTAAAGTTAGGAAAGGCTAACCAATGCCGATTTTCCTTCCTTATTTAGCATTACATCCTTGACCTTGACATCCTTTCTAAAAATTTTAGTGCATTGGTT
>JAXFPC010000050.1:0-4947 GCA_034180005.1 Acidaminococcaceae bacterium
CCATAATCAGTACGCCGGTCATGGCTTCCAAAATTCTTTGCAGCTTAGCTCCGGCAGCTTTCTGCAACCCGTCGCCCATAAGCTGCATACCATACATGAACAATGCTATTCCGCCTAAGAATCCTAAAAAGTAAAATAACATTCCGCACCCCTGTCAACATTCTGTAAAACTTTAAAACATCCCATGTTATCATTATACTAAAGCTTCATAAATAGTACAAAGGAAATTTACGCAAAGAAAAATAGCGCTACGCAAAAGCGCAACGCTATTTAAGGAGAGGTGTGTGATGAAAAGATGTGTCTAAATCAGGCTGTTAAACAAAGCTTTCAGTTCCTCCACGGAGAGAATGCCGCCGACGTGAACGATTTTCTCGTCAACAACAAGTGCAGGAAAAGTTATTGCTCCGTAATCTGCAGCCTTATGAAATTCGGAAATTCTTTCAAACGTAGCCTTGACCTTAAGCTTTTTTAAAGCTATCGCGGTATTCTGCAATAGAACTTCGGTCTGTTTTACCATGGGACCAAGAATCTTAATGTGCATTATATCACCAGTCCTTGTTCAGCTGTCCGATTCTCCTCACTTCACGCTTTTATGATACCAGATTTTTTTGACTAAAGTAGGTCCCTTAAGTGACTTTATTGTGAAAGAAATTCCTGCCGGACAAACTGTCTTGTAGAAGAAAATCCTCCCGATACGCATCGGAAGGATTTATTCATTTCAGTATGACATTAAGAAAAGCTTTCAGCCGCTCATTCTCAGGATTATCAAAAATTCCTTCGGGAGTTCCCTGAGCCTGCACGCGGCCGTCCGCCATAAAAACGACTTTCGTAGCTACCTCACGGGCAAAACCCATCTCATGTGTCACAACTACCATAGTCATCTTTTCTTCCGCCAATTCGCGCATAGCTCGCAGCACTTCTCCCGTCAGTTCAGGGTCAAGAGAAGACGTCGGTTCGTCAAAAAGCATGATGGCCGGATTAATCGCCAAAGCTCTCGCAATAGCTACGCGCTGCTGCTGTCCTCCGCTGAGTTTACGCGGATAAACATCGCGTTTCTCGGCAAGTCCCATTTTGCGCAGAAGTTGCTCCGCTTCCGCAATAACTTCGGCAGCATTACGCTTCTGCACATTGATCGGCGCTTCGATAAGATTTTCTAAAACCGTCATATGCGGAAAAAGATTGAACTGTTGAAAAACCATGCCCATTTTGCAGGCAAGCCGTCGCGCCTGTTCATTGCCAACATATTTCGTACCCTCAGCCGTTTCACGGCACAATTCTTCGCCGTTGATGACAATCGTTCCTCTGTCGACGGTTTCCAATTTATTCAAACAGCGCAACAGCGTACTTTTGCCGCTTCCGGACGGTCCGATAACGGCGACCACCTCGCCCTCCTCAACGTCCAGGTCGATGCCTTTCAATACCTGCAGGTCATTAAAACTTTTATAAATATTACGCGCTTCGATCATCTTCATAAAAACGCCCCCTTTATTTGTCATACCTGGAATACTTGTTCTCCAGCCTGTCAAACACAACCGTCAGAAAAAGCGTAGCTGCCAGATAAAAGCATGCCGCCACGAAAAAAGGCGTAATATCAAAATCTCTCTGCACAATGTTGCGGGTAGTGCGCATCAAATCATTCATCGCCAATACATAGACCAGAGAAGTATCCTTGACCAGAGTGATGGTTTCGTTGCTGAGCGGAGGCAAAATGACGGCAAACATCTGCGGCATAATGACACGCCTCAACGTCTGCAGATAATTCATACCCAAAGTTTGCGCAGCTTCATACTGTCCCACGGGAATAGCCTGTATGCCGGAGCGGAAAATTTCGCAAAAATATGCGGCATAATTGCATACAAACGCCAGTATCGCAGCTTCAAAATCGGAAAAGCGTATGCCCACGGCAGGCAGCGCAAAATAAAAGAAGAATAACTGCAGCATCAGCGGCGTACCTCTGAGCGCCCACACATACATGGCAATAATCGCCTGCAGCGGTCTAAACGAAGACATCCTGCCCACAGCCAGCAAAAATCCCAGCGGAATGGAAAAGAGAATCGTAAAAGCGAATACATCAAAAGTTGTCTTTAATCCGCCGAACATTTGCGGAATAATACTCACTATATAATCCATACACAACTCCAAAAGAAAGGAGCCGAATCGCTTCGGCTCTCAGATTTTTTCGATCAATATTTGATCATGTCGGCGCCAAGCCATTTTTCACATATTTTCTTCGCAGTACCGTCTTTTTTCATTTCATCCAAAGCTTTGTCTATTTTTGCGATCAGTTCTTTGTCGTCTTTCCGGAAAGCAACGGCTACCACTTCATCGCTCACAGCATTCGGAAGCACTTCGTACTTTCCGGGATTCTTTTTCTGGTAGTCGTAAGCCAAAACGGCGTCGGCTATTACGGCGTCTACACGTTTATTATCAAGATCCATATACGCTGCTGGGAAGTCGGGGTATTTATTCAGCTTGCTCAAAGATGCGGTCAGAGTTTTATTCTCTGGACGCTCAAAATAATTGGAACCTGTAGAATCATCCTGCACTCCTACCGCTTTGCCCTGAAGATCGGCCACGCCCTTGATCGACGATCCTTTTACGACGACAATCATCTGCGCGTTGTTAAGATACGCTTTGGATAAACCGTAAGCTTTTTCACGCTCCGGATTTACTGTAAAACAATTCCAAATAGCGTCGATGCGTTTGGATTTTATTTCCGCTTCCTTTGCGCCCCAATCAATAGGTTTGAATTCCGGATCAAGATTGGCACGTTTGCACGCTTCCTTGGCAAGATCAATATCAAGTCCGACAATCTTATTGTCCTTATCCCTGAAACCCATGGGAGCAAAATTATCGTCAAGACCGATGACAATTTTCTGTGCTGATTTGTCTCCGCAACCCGCCAGCACAAATACCATAACCAGGCTTATCAACATCACCAACAACTTTTTCATTAACATCCACCTCATTTTAAAAATTATTGCACATAATGGTCAACCTGTTTTGTGTATGCTTTATTATACTTTAGCTTATTAAATTTGTAAAGTAATTTTTTGAAAAAATTTTTCAGCCAAAGTTTTCTCCCGGTAAACCTCAGCAAATAATTTTTCCGGTGTACAACGGCTGCAATTTACTGCCCATAATGGCCTGCATAATTTCAAACGCAGGTTGTCCGGTGCAGTGCCCCGTATAAAAGACGCTTTTAGTCCCGGCAAGTTCCTCGGCTGTCGCCTTGATAATTTCTTTGTCGCTTTCAGTGAATGCATTTTGCTGCATCATATGAAAGCCGCTTACAACGACATCGGGTTCTCCGCCGTAAAGCTCGGTAAATTTTCTCATGATGTTCAGGATACCGTTATGAGCACAACCTGACAGCAACAATCTTTGCCCGTTTTCTTCAAGCACCAGGTACTGCTCGTGAGCAAAATCGTCCTGAGTGTGAACGCCTTCTCTGCAGCATGTCATCGACAGATTGCCTTTCGGCCAACAGCGGCGCTCCGTCACTCCGGCGAACACACTGATACCTTCTTCGATGATGTAAGATCCTCTGCGCAGTCGCAGCTGTGGCAGCTCCAGAATTTTTTTATCTATACCGATGTATCTGTCGCCGCTGTAATAATCCAGCGCCGCCGCTGCCTGCGCGTATATCGGCGCATGTCCGTTAAGCTCCGCCAACGCCGTTATGCCTCCTGCATGATCCCAATGTCCGTGACTTAAAACGACCATATCCGCCGAGCGCAAATTTATGCCGAGCAGCTCCGCGTTTTTTATCAAGGCGGCGCTTGCTCCGGTATCAAACAAAACCTTGCGGCTGCCGACCTCCGCATAAATGCTTAAGCCGTGTTCAAAAAGGCAGCCTTCCACTCCCTGCGAATTTTCAATCAGCGTTACCATTCTCATGATTTATCACCGGCTTTCCGTTGCTTCCTGTCATCGTCAAACTGATACTCAAAATATTCCCAGTCCGCGCTGTTTTCATTTTCCACATATGCTCCGTCCTGCACAATAATATCATCTTCCGTAAAAGGATACTCAAAAACCTTTCGCTCATCGCTGCCGTCATCGAAGCGCTCCGCGGCAGCGCTCTCCGTATAAGTTCCTGTCCTTACGCCCAAACGTCTGAGTAATATACAGGGAATTTCCACTACGGACGCAACCAAAACCGCTCCGCCGATGCTTTCCAAAAAATTGAAGTTGAAATTTGAGTAAAGAAGCATCCCGATAAAAAAGGCTGCTGCCATGGCATAGCAGGTGGAATTGTAGATAAGGACTCTTTCCTGCTCCCGCGCGCCTTGTCGATCATCCTCGCGCTTTTTGAGCGGTCGGCAAAACTGCCGCTTTTCTATCTCGCTGACAAGCTCAAAACGATATCTCTGCTCAGCGTCGGGATACTTTTCCCTATCCACCTCGCTCATGAACATACCATAGGGACGCGCGCAAATCTTAAAGGGCGCATACAACGCCCGGTAAACCGCAAGTCGCTCTTTATTTTCCGTATGCTCCGCAAAAGCAATGATTTTATATAAATACATCGCAGAATTTTTGTCCGCGTACTGACGTTTAAAATGCCGCACCATATCTCCCGGAACGAACCGGCGTGACTCGGCTCCGTCCTTTGCCGGCATATCCGTTTTTTTGGCATCCTGCACAATATTCACCTCACGTTAGCAGATATCACTTATTCATTGATTCTTGACGGTTGCCTAAAATCCTGCTGCCGTACTGCGGAAGCTACGCATGGAAAGATCAAGCTTTCAGCTGTTGTTCGTTGCGGAAAACCTTGTTCTCGGCGTGAAAATTTTTATTACTTCTACGTGAACAGGCTTCGTAAGCTCCAAAAAAACTGCACCGTCCGAAATGCAGTATTCGTACATTACCAACGGTGCAATTAGCAATTATAATTTTAAGTTTATCTTTCTTCGCATCACAACGAATGCCTTACAGATA
>JAXFPC010000062.1:0-20274 GCA_034180005.1 Acidaminococcaceae bacterium
TTGCCGTCCGGACGCAGATAAGGAAGCAATCCGCTTTTACGAACTTCGGAAAGACGCAAAGCCATCTTATTGGCAAGATATGCCGACATTGGCATAAAGCTTTCCGTTTCTTTGGTAGCGTAACCGAACATCATCCCCTGATCTCCTGCACCGGTTTCTTCAACCGCCGCCAAACCTTTTTTTGCCTCCAGAGCTTTATCCACGCCGAGAGCTATGTCCGGCGACTGCTCATCGATGGATATCAGCACTCCGCATGTCTGTCCGTCGAAACCGTATTTTGCTCTGTTATAACCGATGTCGATTACAGTCTGCCGAGCAATTTTGGGAATGTCCACATAACATGACGTGGATATCTCTCCGAATACATGTATCTGTCCGGTGGTAACGATGGTTTCACAGGCAACTCTTCCGTGAGGATCTTCAGCCAAAATGGCATCCAAAACCGCATCGGAAATTTGATCGGCAATTTTATCGGGATGCCCCTCGGTTACAGACTCTGAAGTAAATAATTTTCTCATAAAAATCTCCCTTTCTTACACTTGGATAAACAAAACAAAGCACAAAAACTAAAGGGCGTTCTCTCCATGAGAACGCCCGCCGAAAATCTTAAGCATCCTCATCTCACAGCGCACAGCTGCAGGATTTAGCACCGTTTACAGAACATGTCTGCAATGGTTGCTGCGGATTCACAGGGCCATTCCCTCCTCCGCTCTTGATGAGCCTTATTCTGTTACAAGCAAATTATAAAACAAAAACATTGAGAAAGCAATACGCTGCCTATGAATTTTACATACTTTTCAACAAAGGCTGTTATTTCTTTTTTTGAGACATCATTTTTACAGCTTCATCTAAAATATTTGCGGCAACTTTTTGCTTGGGCATCTGTTCCAAAGATACCACACTGCCGTCCGGATACAGAAATTTGACAATATTGGTATCGGAGTTGAAACCTGCTCCGACTGCAGTAACATCATTGGCAACTATCATATCCAAATTTTTCTTGATGATTTTTTCCCGTGCATTATCCAAAAGATTTTGCGTTTCTGCGGCAAACCCAATCAACACCTGATGCTTTTTTTTGGAGCCCAGCAACTTCAGAATATCCGGATTTTTATCCATAACAATAGTCAATCCGTCGTCATTTTGCTTCTTTATCTTCTGCGCAGCAACTTCTCTGGGACGATAATCAGCCACGGCTGCCGCCTTGATCACTATGTCCGCATATTCGTATTCTTTCAGGCAAGCATCCAGCATTTCGCCGGTAGTTTCCACAGCAATTACCTGTACGTTGTCCGGCGGCTGCAAAGCCGACGGTCCCGTTACCAAAACCACATCAGCCCCCCTCGCGGCCGCACACTCGGCTACGGCATAACCCATTTTACCGCTGGAACGGTTACCGACAAACCGCACCGGATCAATCGGCTCACGGGTACCTGCGGCTGTCACCAAAACTTTTTTGCCTGTTAAATCACCGTTGCGACGGGCAAAGAAGTTACTTACAAAAGCCACAATCTCCTGAGGCTCCGGCAGTCTTCCCGGACCGGAAGTGCCGCATGCCAACAGACCGATGCCGGGAGGCATAATGTGTACGCCGCGACGCTCCAGTTTTTCCATATTTTCTTTAGTTACAGGATTTTCGTACATACCCGTATTCATAGCCGGGCACACAATAATCGGTCTCTGAGCCGCCAAAAGGGTTGTCGACAGCAAATCGTCGGCTATTCCGTGCGCCATTTTAGCGATAATATTCGCTGTTGCCGGAGCTACTAAAAATAAGTCCGCCCAAGCAGCCAAAGCGATGTGCTCCACATTGAATTCCTGATTAGCGTTCCACATGGAAACAGCTACAGCATTACCGCTTATCTCCTTAAATGTTAACTGCGTGACGAACTGCTGCGCATGCTCCGTCATGACTACTCTAACCTCGGCTCCCTGCTTTCTGAGGCGGCTGACCAAATCTACAGCCTTATAAACCGCTATACCCCCGGTGACACCCAATACTATTTTTCTACCTTGCAGCAAGACTTATGCCTCCCGAACTTCTAAAAACTTTTTGTACGATCATAAGAAATGGCATCCCTGGCTATTTCTTTCAAAGCCGCGCTTACCTCACGCTCGTCATTATTTGGATCGGTCAACTCACGCGCTCTCTTAGCCGCCAAAATAACTAAAGTATATTTACTGTCTACCTTCTCCGCCAAAAAATCAATAGATGGATCTACCATGGACATAACTTACTCTCTCCTTTTACTTTTCCTTACGTATTTTATCGACAATGAAGTACGTTCTTGACACCCGATAACGCTCCGCCTCCATAATTGTCAGGACTTTCTGCGCCGCCTTGGATGCCACATCGTTGACGATGATGTAATCATACTCCGAGGCGTAGCTCAGTTCTCCGGTCGCGGCAGCCAAACGTTTCTTAATCACTTCTTCGCTATCCGTTCCTCTTTTATAGATACGTGACGACAGCTCGTCCAAAGACGGCGGTACAATGAAAACAAAAACTCCGTCCGGGAAGCTTTTTTTGATTTGCAAGGCGCCTTGAATATCAATCTCCAAAAGCACATCCCTACCCGCGGCAAGTTGCTTCATAACATAATCTTTCGGCGTTCCGTAATAATTTTCGTAAACTTTCGCGTATTCCAACAGCTGATTTTTGGCAATCATCTCACGAACCTGCTCAACTGTTTTAAAAATATAATTAACGCCGTCAACTTCTCCCACGCGCGGACTGCGTGTAGTCACCGAAACGGAATACCCCAAATCCGGCAAGCCTTCCCGCAACAATTGACAAATGGTACCCTTACCTGCCCCTGAAGGTCCGGAAACGATAAGAAGCACCCCCTGAGGCACCATATTATCTGATGTATTGTTTGTTTCATCAAAGTTCACTTTATTCTTCCTCTTCATCGTCGGACTGGATAAGTCTGTTGGCTACAGTTTCAGGATGCACAGCTGAAAGAATAATATGACCGCTGTCGGCTACAACGACAGCGCGTGTCCTCCTGCCGTAAGTAGCGTCAATCAGCATACCTCTTTCTCTGGCCTCCTGAATAATTCTTTTGATAGGAGCCGATTCCGGCCCTATGATAGAAATAATTCTGTTTGCGGCAACTATATTGCCAAACCCGATGTTGATCAGCTTAATATCCACAGTAACCCCCCTAAGAATTTTTTCCGTTATCTACTCTATATTCTGGATCTGCTCCCTGATTTTTTCTATTTCAGACTTAATATCCACCACAATTTGAGCCAAAGTATAGTCATTGGCCTTGGAAGCAATGGTATTGGCCTCACGATTAAACTCCTGAATTAAGAAATCAAGCTTACGACCTACTGGTTCATCGGAACTGATAATAATTTTAAACTGTTTTAAATGGCTTTTCAGTCTGACGATTTCTTCCGTGATACTCGTTCTGTCCGCAAAAACGGCAACCTCCTGCAATAATCTTTCAGGCTCCACTGTTATGCTGTGTTCCTCCAAAAGATTATTCAGCCGCTCCGTCAACTTGCTTTGATATTCTTCCACTACCATTGGCGAACGCGCTTCTATCTGAGCAAGTTTTTCAGCGATAAGATCAGCCCTCAACACAAAATCTCCGTAAATATTTCCGCCCTCCGCCGTACGCATGGCAACCAAATTGCCTACAGCCTCATTTACCGCCGACTCCACCTTCGGCCATAAGCCGTCCGCATCAAGAACTCCTTCTTTAATGTTGATGACATCGGGGAAACGTGAGAGCTGCAGCAGCTCCTGCCCTGGATTCAAGCTTACTTCACCTAAACCGACTGCTTCACTTATTTCCTGCAAAGCTTTATGGTATGCTGCCGCCAGATTTTTATCAACCGTCAAGGTGCAATTATCTCCCGTAGTATAATCAGCTGTAACAAAAACATCTATACGTCCTCTGTTTACCGTTTTGAGGATCGTTTTTCTGATTTTATCTTCCAAAGCATTCAAAAACCGCGGTAATCTTACAGCCACCTCATTGTATCTGTGATTTACAGTTCTCATTTCAACAGTCACGGAGAAGCTGTCATCCTCATACTGTCCGCGGCCGAAGCCTGTCATACTCTTAAGCACATTACCCTCCCGTCCGCTTCACATTGCAAAGCATTCTTCAAAAATTCTGACGTTCAAATCATCTTATCTTGATATTATAACATAATATTCAATTAAACTCAGCCTATTTATTTACTGAATCCTGACGAAAAATTTTGCGCATCTGGTTGTCTTGATTACTTATACTTATTTATTAAAGCTTCCGAAGGAGTAGCGTAATAAGTTTTCTGATTAGTATAAATCACAAAACCAGGTTTGCTCCCGGACGGTTTCTTCACAAAACGACGTTCAGTACAATCAACCGGTACGTTGCTTCCGCTCACAGCTTTACTGAAAAAAGCGGCAAATTGGACAGCGATTGAAATATCTTCCTCTCTCGGTACCGGCAATGACGTTTTCAGAACAACATGTGAGCCGGGAATATCTTTAGTATGAAACCATAAATCCTTGCCGCTGCCGATGGTGAAGGTAACAAAATCATTCTGTCTATTGTTTTTCCCCACATAAATTGCAGTTTCAGCACCGAGATTTATTTTCAGCGGTTGAGAAGTTTCACGTGAAATTTTTTTCTTTTTTGTTTCTCGTCTGAAAAAACCTGCCGCCTCCATTTCTGCGGCAATTTCTTCAAATTCAACTTTCGTTGAGGCAGACAGTAAAGATCCGTCGATTGTGGCAAGATACTCCAACAAAGTTTTTGTTTCAAGAAGCTGTCGTTTTATTTCTCCCTGCGCTCGTTTATATTTGGCGTATCTTTTATAATACTCCTGTGCGTTATCGGAGGGAGTCAGCAGAGGATCCATTTTGACTTCAATATCTTCCCCGTCATAAATATTAACAAGATTAGCTGAAGACATACCTTTCCTAAGAGTATAGAGATTAGCCATTAAGGTATCGGCAAAAATTTTCTGTTCTTCGGCATTTTCAGCCTTATCCAAGTCTTCACGCAAAGCATGAAGTTTCTTTTCTAGTTTGACACTCTCGCCTGCGACGATCCGCTGCAACTTCTCTTTCAGAGGCATTTCTACAGGAGTAAGGCTGACAGCGTAACGAATCGCCTCGTTAATATCTCCAAATTCACGCATCGTTGTACCGCTTAAATTTTCTGTCGGCGGACGCAGCGGCAAAATATTTTTCACGCGATTATCTCTGCCGATCAAAGCATACAAAATTACTCCGTTACGTTGATATCCGGCCTGCAGTTCTCCAATAACTTCAGCAAGTCTTGCGACATCACAGCAACTTAATGTCGTCTTTCCCTGTGAGATGCCGGCTTGCTCTGTTAAAGCCAGTGCAGTCGCTTTACCGATGCCGAGAGTAGCTTTTACCAATGCGGATGCAGTCTCATTTGCACAGCTGCCGACAGCCGCGACGATCACCGACGGAGCAGCCGTAAGTATATTGAACCCACTTTGCGGAGGCGGGCCTGTGTAAACAACGCCAGGCTGCACATTCCTGTAGCTGTTCTGAGCAACACCTACATGTTTGAGCGCGTCAAGCACAACTCCTTCGCTTACCAAAATAATGTTGGCATTTTTTCCTGTAAGCTCTGCAAGCAAACTTTTTGTTATAATTTTACCTCCCGACCCGAGCATATCCACTTCCAGGGTAATCACTCTGTCAAGATTCTTCTGCACAACAGCCGTTATCCGACCGCCTTCAAGATGCTTACGCAGCAGCATGCAAAAAGCTGGCGGAATCTCCGGATTGTCCGGCAGGGTTTCAGGAATATACACAGCCTGCCTGCCGTTTTTGATATCCAACAGCAGCGGTACAGTTTCACCATGTTTTTTTAAAATCAGAGCAACTGTATGCGGATGCGGCATAAAAACACGGCTTATTTTCGTCCCTATTATCTTATCCGACAAATAATCCGCAGAAAGTCTTAGAACAATTCCTTCAAGATTCACGCGGCAATCACTTCCTTAACAAATACAGCAAACGTGCCGCCTGATTTTTTAATCCGTGCGGCACGCCTGAAAAATTATTTCTGTTCCAACAGATAAATATCGCTCATTTCCTTAACCGTCATCACATTAGGAGGAAGCGGCTGTTTTTTCAGCTGCCGACGATATTCCAGCCCTCGCACCAAAATATATTTAGCCTTGCCGTCAGCCAATGCTGCTGAAAAAGAGTCCGTATTCGGCAGCAGCTCCGTTCCGGCTTTGCCGGCGTAAAACATAAATCCGGGGCGCAAAAATTTATCAACATAAATGGGCAGAGTTTCGTCACAACTTTCTTTGTACACGCCGCTCATACTTTTTACGCTGAAACGATCGGAAACAATCGGCAAAAGAAAGGCGAAAACTACGCACATTGTTACAGCTCCTACAAGGGCATGCAACCATGCGGCAAGGTTTACATCACGATAATACCAAAGAGAGAACACTGCAGCTCCTCCCAACAACAAAGTCAATGCCCCCAAAACCGTCATGCCGAAAGCAGCCTCCGGCAGCTGTGACGCTCCGAAAATCCAACCTGCCCCCAACAGAATAAAAAGTAACGCGCTTCCCGCCATCCAGCCGTAATATTTCGAATTATGATGCGCCTTCAAATCCAGTCTTGCAATGTACCACCCCATGATCATGGCAAGAGCCGGAAACAAAGGTAAAATGTAAGACACGAGCTTTGTACGGCAAACAGTAAAAAAGACAAACACGAACAACCACCACACGTGCATGAAAACTAAACGCTCCATGTCATCAATGCGACTATCGTACACTGAAGCTTTGACGGACTGAAATAAAATTCCCGTCCAAGGAAAAAGCCCCAACAGCACCACCGGAAAGTAATACCAAAATGTCACTCGGTCAGCGTGTTCAGCTGTTGTGAAGCGGGTGATGTTATGAAAACCTAAAAATGTTTCCACAAACTCCATGCCGTGAACTGAATACATCGCTACATACCAAGGCGCTGCAATGAGCAGACACAGCAACACTCCTCTGACAACGTGCATCTGCAGTATCTCGTGCACTCTTCCCATGAACAAAAGGTACAGAAAAATTATTGCTCCGGGAAAAACGATGCCGATAGGACCTTTCGTTAAAATACCGAAGCCCATGAAAATATACATAATCCAATATTTTCTATGAGAAAAGCTGAGCAAGGCTCCCGTCAAAAAAAACAAAAGAGTAGTATCCGTAACTGCCGCTTTACCCATATAGAACATCTGCAAACAAGTTGTCAGAACTACGGCACCCCAAAAACCGGCACGTTCTCCGAACTGTTTCGCCGCGGAAATATAAACCATAATCACCGTGCCCACAGCCATGAGCGCCGCCGGAAACCTGGCAGCAAACTCGTTATCTCCGAACACAAACTGCGCCGCCGCTACCAGCCAATAATACAGCGGAGGCTTATCGAACCAATAAGCTCCGAAAATCTGCGGAGAAAGAAAATCACCCGACCGGAGCATTTCTCTTGCCGTTTCAGCATAAACCGGTTCATCAGGATCTAAAAGCGGTACTCCGCCAAGACCAAAAAATATCATAAATACGGCAACAAAGAAAATAACAATCAGGCTGTTTTTTTCTATCTGTTTCATAGCAAACTCCCTATCACTCTTCTTCGGCTTCTTCTTTAGCGGAGATTATGTTCAAAACATTGGAACCGAAAACCCGAATGGAAACAACCGCTCCCAGGAAAAACGGCAGATACTCAGCCGTAAATCTCCACAGGACGGCCATAATACCCGCCACTCCTTCCGGAAGCATCTTGGAAAAAAGCACTATGAACCCGGCTTCTGCTATGCCGCTGCCGCCGGGCGTAGGCGAAAAATATAAAACCAGGTTAAGCAGAATCATTCTGCCCATCACCTGAACAAAATCAAACTCCAAATTGAGTCCGGTAAAATATGCCGGTACCGTGGCATATATGAACAGCAAGCTCATACCCGACTCCAGAAAAGCTCTTGCAACTGTCCAAGGATGCCTTCCCATGATTACGAATGCCTGCTTAAACTCACGGTAGAGCCTGAAGCTTTTTCGACGCCAGGTATGAGAAAATTTTTTTGTTCCCGCGTAAAGCCACTGCTCCGGATAACTGGTACGCATGAGAAAGTAAACCACCAACGGCATAGACATGAACAGAACCGACAAAGTTGTTATAAGGTAAGCCGGCATCCATTTAACAATCGCCGCATCACTGTGCAAAACAACAGGTATGAGGACTATCAGGAACATAATGGACATCACGGTCCTGACCAGCACCACAACAGTGGCTTTTGCAACCGGCACACCGGCTCTTCGCATAAACATAACCTGAGCAATTGCGCCGCCGCTTGCTCCTGGGGTAAACAAAGCCAAAAAATAATTGCTCAACACAACATTGACCACATGACGCAAAGGAAGTCTCTCGCCGGTCAAATCAGCCAACGTGATCAGACGAAGTCCGTCGAACACCAATCCTAAAAACAAGCATCCCAACGCCAACGCAATACATTCCGAGTTGAACATATTGAGATACTTCAACGCTCTTATGTCAAATGTAAAATAAATTACTGATGCCGAAATGAAAAGAACAAACATCAGCAATCCGCCCAAACGGACAAACAGTTTCTCATTCATCTGCAATGTCACCAAAATTTATCATCTTTATACCCCGCTGTGCCAGCAAGTCTTTATTGAGCATTGCAAGACACGCCTGCAGTTCGTTTCCCCAATTATATCCCCACGAGAATTCTTTTTGCAGCACACTTTGACCCATCCCGGGGTGTATCATCAGTTCGCTTACACCGTCAGGAATAGAAGCAATAATTCTACCCACAAGCTCCGTATTTAAATTTCCTCCGGCCAGCATACCGAAAAAATGTCTCGGGAAAAGACAACCGAATTTCTGAGCCTGCAGCGAAAACACATAGGCACACGCTGTCAATCCGCATCTTCCTATATGTCTGAACGCGCCTGCGTTAAAGCCTCCCTTAAAAAAGATATTTTCTCCGGGAACACGTACTTTCTTTATATTATACTCGCTACACAGCTTCAAGACAAGGGCACCGATACCCGGCAAAACGTGAGTATGCTGGTGACTGTCAATATGTGTCACATTGACACTCGAAGTCAAAGCCCGCTCAATCTGAGCACGCAGCTCAGCTTCTATTTCGGCAAGTCTGATGCCTCCTGTATAGAATTTTTTGCTGAAGCTGATATAATCGGCAGGCAATCGTCCGTCGGCATCAACCAGTGTCGCAAGTTTTTCCTGCGGCAACACTGTCTTGACGCCACCGACCAGCGTTAGATGAATACCGATGCCAAGGCCGTCATTTGCTTTTGCCAAGGCTACGGCATCGCTGAAAGCCGGCGCACTGCACATCAGCGATGTACTGGTTATGATACCGTTTTGATACCCGTATATTATTCCCTTGTTGATTTCTTCATGCAGACCGAAATCATCCGCATTGACAATAAATTTTCTCACATCTTATATCCTGCTGTAATTAACGAAATGAAGCTTCACAAAATTCCTTAAAGCTTCTTTACCATATTTTTCCGCAATCACTCCGGCAGCCTCCGTTGCCGCGGAGCCACCGCCCTTTGGCAGAGAAGTCGTGTCAGCCTGCTCTGCCAGTAGATTCATCGTTTGTAAAAATTTTGCTCGCGCCAAAACAGATGCAGCCGCTACGGCAATATTCTTCTCCGCACGCGGATGCTGCATTATTTTGCATCTTGAGAACCTACTCTGCAAAATTCGCACTGTTTCCTGCGAAACAGAAAACTGATCAATCAACGCATATTCACACAGATGATTGCGTTCAAGCACTTGCGACAAAGCGTTGATATGTCCGGAACTTAGAAGTTGGTTAAGTTTGCCGCCGTTTGTTTTAACTTCCTCATAACGCTTGTTGTAAAACTGCGGCAACAACTCCAACACACTGTAATCCACAGCCAATTCCTTGATGACGGCTTCAAATTCTAAAATTTTTCTGTCACTGAGCATCTTACAATCCTTAATGCCTGCCTCGACAATTTTTGCTGCACTGTCTTTATCAACCACCACAGCTGCGACAACCAGGGAACCGAAAAAATCTCCTTTGCCGGACTCATCGCTCCCCGCCCACAAATTCCCGGAGTATTTTTTAGCGCTTTCAGCTGCTGTCGTCGACGCATTCTCGTCAAGCCGCAAAAGATTCCTCAATTTTTCAACCACAGCTACATCGCCACTAAAAACAAATTTACGCCCTTTTTTTCCGTTGTAAATATTTAAGGTCGCTTTACGGCTATTCTCCGTAACCGTAAATTGATGACCGTAATTTATTTCTTTCTCTGTTACAGCCACAAAATTATCCCTCACCGCATTTCGTGCAGTATCAAGAAAGTCACTGAATGTATTATCGCTCACAATTTATTACCTCCGGCACTTTCTTCATGCAGGCGCTCGTTCCTTCCTTCAGTGAGAATGTAAAGAGCAGGTACTACCAGCAAAGTCAACGCTGTTGATGTAATAAGTCCTCCAACCAAAACGACGCCCATAGATTGTCGCAGTTCGGCTCCCGCGCCCCAGCCTAAAGCTATAGGCAACATACCCAAAATAGTCGACAGAGTAGTCATGAAGATAGGCCTTAAACGCATGCTGCACGCTTCTAAAACAGCCTGTCTGACACTCTCGCCTGCCGCGCGTTTCTGATTGGCGTAATCAATAAGCAAAATAGCGTTCTTGGTTACCAATCCCAGCAGCATGATAAACCCGACCATACTCAAAATATTAATTGTCTGACCTGCAACAAGCAAGCCGAGCAGAGCACCGATAACTGCAAACGGCAGCGAGGCCATAATAATAAACGGCTGGAGAAAACTTTCAAACTGCGAAGCCAACACCATATAAACGATGATTACAGCCAAGACGATTGCCTTTGCTATCTCGGCAAAAGATTTTTCCATATCCTGCGCCTGACCTATCATTTTGTAACTGTAACCTGGCTGCATGTTTAACTTCGGCATAAGTTCCGTTTTTATTTTTTCTATAAGATCTCCCGGAGAAATTCCGGCTGTGTTGGCATAAACAACAACCTGCCTTTGTTTATCCTGCCTTTCTATTCGCGTGGGTCCGGCAGTCAACTTTACCGTGGCAATATCACCCAGACGATAATATTTTCCGCTGGGCGATGACACACGTAAATTCATCACGTCATTAATGTCCCTACGATTTTCATCGGGAAGTTGCAAAATTATATTGTAACTGTCGTCACCTATGGTATAAGTGTTTGCAGTATTCCTTCCCATAAAAGCCAACTTGACCATCTCCCCTACACTCGTAGCATCAAGCCCTGCCTCGGCTGCCCTATAGGGATCAAGTTTTACCGTTATCTCCGGCTGCTCTTCAGCGTCCGAAATATCCACATCAGTCGCACCCTGCACATTTCTCAGCTCTTCGGCCAATGCCGCGGCATATTCCTTCAACATTTTCATGTCACTGCCACGCAGCCCCACTTGAACGGAGCGGCTGTCGCCGCGACCGCCTCCCTGATTGGAAACAACGCTGACTCTGAGTCCCTCCACATCTCTAAATTTGCCGCGCAACTCGTCCATCACCTGCTGCATACTTCTACTTCTCTCGGAAACATCCTTCAAGCGCACTTCTATTGATCCTTGATTGACGGGATTTCTTCCGGCGCCGATGCTCACGGCTGCTATACTCACTTCCGGAAGGTCGGAAATGTATTGTTGCAAAGGATCCGCCAAAGCAATAGTTTTTTGCAGGCTCGTTCCTACGGGCGCTTTAAAATTAACGGTAAATTCGCCCGAGTCATAAGTAGGTTGAAATTCTTTCCCCACAAAAGGCAGCAGCAGAATATTTACGCCCAAAGAAATAACGCCGATCATGATGATCTTCTTCGGATGCGTCAGCACGAATCCCATAATATTGCTGTACAACTCGCTCACTGTTTGGAAAGACTGCTCAAATTTGTCCAAAACTGTCTGAAGAAACTTCAGTCGTTCTTTTCTGTCTAAAGCATCATTTTTAGGCACAAGCCAATACGCGGAAACCATCGGCGTAAGCGAAAAAGCCACAACGGTAGAAAAAGCTATGGCAAAAGCCACAGTCAATCCGAATTCCTTGAAAAACTGACCGATTAATTCTCCCATACTTCCGATGGGTACAAAAACAGCCATCAGAGCAAAAGACGTGGCCAAAATAGCTAAAGTAAGTTCCTCTGTCGCTTCTTTAGCAGCCTGAAACGGAGTTTTTCCCATTTCAATGTGACGATAAATATTTTCTATAACTACGATCGCATCATCTATTAAAATGCCTACCGCCAAACTCATTGCCATAAGCGACATATTATTCAGTGTAAAACCTAATAGCTTCATCATAAAAAATGTCGCGACAATCGACGTCGGTATACACAAGCCGCCTATTATCGTGGCGCGAAAATTTCGCAAAAACATGTAGGTTATAATAAGAGCCAACAGTCCGCCGAAAAGAATCGCGTTCCAAACGTCCGCTACATTTTCTCTTATATAGCTGGATTGGTCGCGGATAACATGAACACTTATATCGGAAGGCAACGAAGTTTCCTTCAGCTCTTCCATCTTCGCAGCCACATTCTCCGTCACGTCAACAGTATTTGTCTTAGATTGCTTGCGCACGAAAACCAATACGCTTGGTTTTCCTTCCGCAAGTCCGTAACTCTCTTCTTCCTCCCAGCCATCCACTACTTGAGCAACATCGGATACAAGTACATACCTTCCAGCGCTGCCGCTTACTACGACATTTTTAATCGCGTCTATGTCGGTATATTTCCCCACAGTGCGCACAGTGATTTCTCCAGCAGTATTTTTAGCTTTGCCTCCCGGAGTATTATAATTTTCTCCATTAATTCTGCTGCGCAGAGCCTGCATGGAAATACCGTACTGAGAAAGCTTCTCCGGATCGACCAGGACGCGCACAGCCCTGCTGCCAGCTCCGTATACACCTACTTCGGCAACGCCATCCACCATTTGCAATTCGTCTTTGACAGTGTCCTCGACAAGCTGACGTACTTCACTGCGGCTGCGACCTTCGGAAGCAAAAGTATATACCAAAATCGGCCGCGACCCCAGATCAACCGTTTGTACAGTCGGCTCATCAATATCGTCCGGCAAACGTCTGCGAATGCCGGCTATTTTTTCACGCACCTCGGAAGATTTTTGCAAAGGATCTACACTGATATTAAATTCCAGAACCGTTTCGCTGTATCCCTCTAAAACAGTTGTAGAAATATTCTTGATGCCCGCCACCTGCGAAACGCGATTTTCTATTGGTTTGGCAACAAGGGTTTCCATTTCTTCCGGCGACGCGCCGCTGTAACTTACCCGGACGCTCACTATGGGCAACTCCACATCCGGATTAAGATCCAACCCCAGTTCGGGATAAAAGCGAATTCCGAATACTACCAGTAAGAGAACGAACATGGTAGTAAATACGGGACGCCGTATAAATGTTCCGATCATGATTACTCTTTCGCTTTCTCCAATTTAACTTTATTGCCTTCACGCAATTTATTTTGCCCGCCGACAACTATAATATCCTGTTCGGACAGCCCGCCTCTTACTTCCGCAATCTCTCCATCCATATAACCGATGTCCAAAACAGCGCGTCTGATGACACCATTCTCATCGGCTACAAAAACAGTCTTCTGATCGCCGCGCATAAGTATCGCTCCTGCCGGCACTGTCAACACGTTATGACGCGGTCTCATGTTGACAAAAACCTCTGCAGAAATACCGCCCTTGAGTCCATATGTATTATCAACACTTATTTCAGTGGTGAACGTGTGGGACAGAGAGTCCGCAACCGGAGCTATGCTGACAATTTTACCGGTAATCTCCTTTTCCGCAAAAATCGTCGGTCGCAGTTGCGCCGCATCGCCGACCTCCACAGAAGCGACCTGACCTTCCGGAATATTCACCATCGTTTTTAAATTACTTATGTCCGCTACGGTAAAAAGAGGAGTGCCGGCCTTAGCATAATAACCCTCCTGGTAATGCCGCTTGGCTATGATTCCGTCAGCGGGAGAGATGACCATCGTTCCGGACGACTTTGCCTCCATGGAACTCAAACTTCCCCGCGCAGCTTCCAATTTCCCGGCGGCACTTTCTTTAGCAAAACGGTAATTATCAAGTTGTTGCTGCGAAATGGCGCCTTGTTCAAAAAGCCTCTCATAGCGTTCCAGATCGGCCGCGGCTCTGCGGTAGTTTGTCTGAGCGTCCAAATAACTTCCTCTTGCTCCCAATACCCCCGCATCCGTATCGCTTTGTTCCAAAGATGCTAAAAGCTGACCTTTGGAAACATGATCGCCTTCACGCACATATATTTTTTCAACACGTCCGTCTATTTTGGCAGCTACGTCAGCTTGCCAGCAAGGCTCCAATCTCCCGGAAAATTTAAGTCTTCCCTCCACGGTACGTCTTTCCGGGTGCCCCAATTCTACGGAAACAGCGCCTTTTTGAGAAAGTTTTACAGCACGAGTTCTTTCTTTTTGAAGGTTATCATAAATTCTGAAAAAAAGTACTGCGATTAAAGCTATGCCCAGCAGCATAGCTATCCTGAGTTTTTTATTTCTTAAATCCATTGTCTTCCCTCGTCTCTTTTCACGAGATATCTCCAGCTTTTATAGCTTACTTTTTAATTATACTTTATTTTCTCTGCGCCACGCAATAAAAAAGCCGAGATAATCTCCCGGCTGCAACTACTTCATCTCTTCCGATCCACGCAGACATAACTTAGTTTTGACATTTATTTTCCCGTTTGCTTGATCACCTCTGACAAAAAAGGCGATTACTTGCGTTCCCTGACGCTCTAACTCTGCAAAGAATTCAATCACGTCATGGTAATCTCCTACCAATTCCAACTGCACAAAATACAAACTCAACTTATTTTCAGTTATCTTTCTGCTCCCAAGATTTTGTCCTTTTACAATATGTATCCCTCTGCTTGCTGCCAGAGTATAGTATTCTCCCAACTTCGCATCTATTCCGGCTTTCGTCACAAAGCGATTGCGTAAATTTTTCAAACGAAGCTGTCTTGCGTCTGCGGCAGCTCTATATTTTTCTTCATTTTCAGCATAAGTCTGCAAATACGTCAATCGCTTTCCGACAATTTCAAGCTGCGCGCGCAGCTCTTCATTTTTTTCTCTTAACGGCAACACGACCTGATTTACCAGCAGCACTAAAAAACCGATTGCCGCTGCCGATATATAATATATCGGTCTGCCATGCAACTTCTCCGCTATATCTGCCATTATTTTCTTCATTTACGCCGTTTGCCTCACTTATTTTCTTTGGAATATGTCGCCTTTATTTTAAATCCTATCTTTGCTCCCTTTACGGTGTCAGCCTCTGCAATATGAACATCCCCGTAGATTCCGTTCTCTGCCAAACCGCCGGCTAAAGCCATTACGGATTCCATATTTTCACCGTACCCTCGCAACAGCACATCGGTACTGTCCTGCTTTCGTTCAACTTCCTCCAGTATACATTTCCCGTCAACCATTCCCCACGATGATAATTCTCTGCTGAACATCGAAACCTCTTTGTCTGTGGCAGATAAATTTTCCCAAGCAGAAATCATTGCTACTTCTCGTTTCTCCTGCTTAATTCTGTCCTCCCAAATGCTGTAATTTTGCATCATGCTCCTCAACTCGGCTGTTTTCCGTTCCATGTCGATTCTCTCCGACATCAGCCAACCGTACCAACCGCCTACTGCCAAATAGAGAAATGCACAACCTGCCGCTGCGGAAGACATCAAGTATCGCCGCAACTCTTTTTGCTTTACAAATTTCAGGAAATTAGGCAGAGGCAAACCGGCATGCAGCTGCTCCGCCACCCACGCCGACTGAGCATATTCCGTAAGCAAATCTTTAAACTCTTCCTCTGAATACTTGTATCTTTCTTCTAAAAGCTCCTGCTCCGCTCCTCGGCAGGCAGCAGTGATTCCCCATGTGCGAAGATCCAAAGCGATACTTATTTCATGCAAATCTTCTAAGAGTGCTCTCTTTGCTGCAAAAAAATAAATCTCACCAATGCTCTCCGACTTTTCCTGCTCGCAGCTGCCGGCAATATCGCAAGCTGCTATGCCGTCGTAAACACAGTCGTCACTATAAGATGCCGCCTCCCATTGCAGAGCGCACGCCAGCTCCTTTCTATGCAAGCGCGGTAAAGTCAATTTTTCTTTGTAAACAAGGTCGTCTTCTAAAATATAGACTACACGGCAGCCGTCTTCCAATTCTTCCGGCAGATAGTCTGCAACGGCAGCTAAACTTGTCGGCGCCGACCAACCGTCTGCACACGTTTCCACGCTCCCCAAAGGAATCACCCCACGAGCTTTACTGTCGGTAAGCGCCAGTCGCATATGATCCTTGCCGAGTTGCAGCAGCAAAATGGTATTTCCGCGACAGATGCTTGCGTACACATTTTGAATACAACGTAAAAAATTCATCGTACTCCCTCCGCATTTTCAGTTACACAGAAAACAATCCCAAATACCAACTGATAATTTGCGTCCCCCATAACAAAGCGACCGTACCGCCGAGGCAAAGGCAGGGGCCGAATGGAATGGCTTCCGAAACTTTCTTCCTGCCGCTGCAGCACAAAACAATTCCGATAACCCCACCCAAAACGAAGGACAACAGCAAACATAAAATTCCCTGCATCACTCCTAACCACAACCCTAAAGCGAAAGCAAGCTTAACATCTCCTCCACCCATGCCACCCCTGCTTGCCCAATAAATGGAGAGCATAATGCCTCCCATAACAAGCGCACCCGTCAGATAAACTTGCGGACTGGTGAAAAAATAACCGTACCACAAGCCGCAACCAGCTAAAAAAACATTGACTTTATCGTAGAGCAATTGTTCTCGCATATCGGTGTAACAATGCACTGCCATTGCCGAAAAAAAACACATCAGCAGAAAATAATACATTATTTGACCAACCCCTCAAGAAAATTTAAGGCTCCCGTACAACGTACAGGAGCCTTCGCTTGTTGGTAATTATACTACCAATTTTCTGAAAAATCAAATATTTTGTTTTCAATCTTATGCAGTGAAGCGACACCTCTCAGCAAACTCAATAAAGCAAGTACTTTCATAAACATGCCTCACAAGTTACCACTCAAGATCTTCAACATCAACGCGACCTCTACCGGTCATTGCATCGAGCATTACCCTCTGCTCAATCTGCGCAGCAAGCTTTTTAGTGAATTTTACAGTGTCCGGATTTACGGAAATGCTGTCTATTCCGCTCTTGATGAGAAATTCGCAGAATTCCGGATACACGGACGGAGCCTGCCCGCAAATGGAAACCGTTTTGCCGTTTTTATGAGCCACGTCTATCAAGTGTCGAACAGCGCGTTTGACAGCCAAATTACGCTCGTCATAAATATGTGACACCGTATCGTTATCACGATCGCAACCGAGAACCAGCATAGTCAAATCGTTAGAACCTATAGAGAATCCGTCAACAAAAGGACAGAACTGGTCGGCGAGAATTATATTGGAAGGAATCTCCGCCATGAGCCACACCTTAAAATCTTTGCCTCGACTAAGACCGCACTCCGCCATAATAGCCGTTACTTTCTGAGCTTCATCAACATTGCGGCAGAACGGAATCATAACGTGGAGATTTTTAAGTCCGAACTCCTCGCGCACTTTGCGTACAGCCAAACATTCCAGCTTAAAAGCTTCAATATATTTTGGATCGTAGTAGCGTGATGCTCCGCGCCAACCTAACAAAGCGGATGGTTCATAAGGTTCGAACTCATCGCCACCTTTCAAGTCGCGGTATTCGCTGGACTTAAAGTCGCTGAAACGCAGCGTCACTGGACGAGGCGCCATAGCCTGGCACACCTGGCGCATACCCTCTGCGAGTTGGTCGATCACTTTTTCCGGATGACCCATCTTGATCAAATACAGCGGATGTTCATGTATGTATGTCGTCCAAATAAATTCTTCGCGCATCAGGCCGATGCCGTCGCACGGCAGCGAAGAATATTTTTCTGCCAGATCAGGATCTCCCAGATTCATATAAATTTTAGTCCCGGTGGGCGGGAAGAATTCAGCGGCTACTTGCTGCACTTCCGGCGCCGGTTTTTCCGTTTCCAAAATACCTTCGTAAACAACTCCATGAGTTGCGTCCACTGTTATGTCTATACCGTCTGGAATAGTCACAGTAGCAGCTTCTCCGCGACTCTTTGTTCCTACTATGCAGGGAATTCCCAATTCACGGGAAACGATAGAAGCATGACATGTCATACCGCCGCTGTCGGTCACGATAGCCTTGGCTTTTTTCATGGCCGGTACCCAGTCGGGAGCAGTCATTTCCGTAACTAAAATTTCTCCCTCTTTAAATTCATCGATCAAAGACGGATCCAGAATAACATGAACTTTTCCGGATACACTGCCCGGACTTGCCGGTAAACCTTTCACGATAACTTTACGGTCTGTAGTCACAGCTTTTTTCTCTCCTTCGATCTTTTTTCCGTCTTTATTGCGGCGACTCCATACAGTCTCCGGACGTGCCTGCAAAATCCAAATCTTGTTGTCCCGTTCATCCACGCCCCACTCCATATCCATGTAGCAGCCGTAGTGTTCCTCGATTTTTTTAGCGTAACCTGCCAATTCCACAATTTGTTCGTCAGTCAGTTTCTGCAGCTTGGCTTCCCCTTCCGGCACTGCAACTTCTTCACAATCTCCGCCTGCTTTTCTGACCAACTTGATGTCCTGCTCATTAACGTTCTTCTCTATGATTTTGTTTGTCGCTTTTTCAACGGTGTAGTTATCGGGAGTTACCGTGCCTTGAACAACATACTCTCCCAATCCCCAGGCGCTTTCAATCAGAATATTTTTGTCGTCACCGTTGCCTACGTTGACCGTGAACATAACACCGGACGCTTTGGAGAACACCATCATCTGTACAGCAGCTGACAAAGCTACCTCCAAATGATCAAATCCCTGTTTTTCACGATAGTAAACAGCTCTGTCCGTAAAGCAGGAAGCGTAACACTCTTTGACTTTGGCTACGATGGTTTCAGCGCCCTGCACATTAAGATATGTATCCTGTTGGCCGGCAAAACTTGCATCCGGCAAATCTTCTGCAGTAGCGGATGAACGGACTGCGACAAACGGTTCCTCAACTTGCATACGTCTTCCAAGTTCGGCGTAAGCGGCGCTGATTTCCTTCTGCAGAATTTCCGGCATCTCTTTTTCCATAATAGCTTTACGGATACGTGCGCACACATCACGAAGCAGCGCACTGTCCTCCACGTCTACCAGTTCAGCCACCAAAGCCTTTACTTCCCTGTCCAACCCGGATTCTTTGAAAAAATACCTGTATGCGGCTGCTGTTGTAGCAAAACCGTACGGCACGGGAACCTGCACGTTGGAAGTCATCTCTCCCAAAGAAGATGATTTCCCTCCGGCAATAGCCACATCTTCTCTCTCCAGCTGATCAAACCAAAGTAAAAATTCTTTTTCCTTGTTCATCTCTGTACGCTCCTTACTTTAAATATTGTACCTTAATGAAATATCTACTCAATATAGTATACACTATATCATTTTTAAAGCTAACATTCAAGTAAAATTTCTGATTATGTTCTGATCTTTACACATTTTATTTCTTGCATCGGAAAAAGTATGCAAAGTCTTAACAACAGATATTTTTCATGATAAAATTTTTACTGTAACTTTTTGCAGGAGGATTTTTATGGAAACTAATCAGTGTTTTTTCTATAACGGCATTATCTCATATAAATTTGACGACGGCCGCGGAGATTACAACCGCAGCTATGAAAAAAGCGATGACGGTTTCGACTACGCCGACTATTCGACAAATCATTTGGACAACAACTTCCGCAATTACGAAAAGAAAAAACGTAAAACGGATAAAGAAATCGTTAACGACATATTAAAACGCTGGGATTGAAAAATCACCCGAGGAGCAAATCAGCTCCACGGGTGATTTTTATTATTTACCTGTACGACCGCGTTTTGTAAATTCCTGACCTGCTGCGCATAAAGGACATACGTCTGCTTCGTACGCCGTTACGTCAAGATGCAAAAGAGCCTCCGTGCGTACACCGAAATTAACTTTGCCGCCGCTGCGATCCACCAGCAAACCTACACCTACAATAACGCCGCCGTGCTCGCGCACTACCGACATAACTTCTTGTACACTTCCTCCTGTGGTAACTATATCCTCTACAACTAAAACTCGTGTACCTGCAGGAATTTGAAAACC
>JAXFPC010000040.1:0-22087 GCA_034180005.1 Acidaminococcaceae bacterium
AAGCGGTTCGGATAGGATTTTAGCGGCTATGAGAAGACCGTATACTACGGAACGTTTTAAAACTTTGCTGAATGATATTCGCACTCTGATACCTGACGTGGAGATTACCACCGATGTTATTGTGGGATTTCCCGGAGAAACATCAGAAGATTTTGAAGCGACGTTGCAGTTTGCGGAAGCGTGCGGTTTCTCCAAAATGCACATTTTCCCCTATTCGAAACGGCAGGGAACGCCGGCAGCAGAGATGCCGGAGCAGGTTGAGGAAAAAATAAAGCAACGGAGAGCAGAGCGTCTCGCTGAACTTGATCGCCGTCTTCACAAAAAAGCTTTGGCGAATTGGATAGGCAGAGAAGCTTACGTTCAGTTTGAACAATCATTCGGTGAAGGTCGTGTAGAGGGTCTTTGCGGAGCTTATCTTCGTGTTGTGGCTAAAGGTGATGCATCGTTGTGCGGTTCGGTACACAAAGTTCGTTTAGTCGGCGATGACGGTGAACATCTTTTGGCTGATATAACAGATTAATTTTTGCTGACGATTGAGGCTGGAAAGGACGGTAGTAAAATGGCTGAAGATTGTATTTTTTGCAGGATCATCAAAGGAGAGATTCCGGCGAGCAAAGTGTATGAGGATGACAAAATGATTGCCTTTCACGATGTGGCACCGGCGGCACCGATACATATTTTGCTGCTGCCGAAGCTGCATGCGGAGAATGTTTTGCAAACAGAGCCTGCTTTGTTGGCACATATTTTAGGCAAACTCGATCAAATAACGGAGCAGGCCGGCATCAAGGAAAGCGGATTCCGTGTAGTCATCAACACAGGCAAAGACGGAGGACAGACTGTGCCTCATCTGCACGTTCACGTAATAGGCGGCAAGGCATTGGGTTGGCCTCCTTGCTGATAATGATACCGGAGATAGTCTAATTTTGCTGTAAGGCGCAAGGGATTATTGACATTGATTGCTCATTCCTGTATAATAACTTAGTAAGTGTTTTTATGTGTAAAAGCAGAAAAACTAAACAGCATATACACTTCCCTAAGTGTGTGGAGGGAGGGAGATCAGATGGCAGAAATTAAAGTTGGCAAAAATGAAACTTTAGACAGCGCCCTGCGCAGATTTAAAAGAGCAACCCAAAAGGCAGGTATTCTTTCTGAGGTAAGAAAACGCGAGCATTATGAAAAACCTAGCGTTGCCCGTAAGAAGAAATCCGAAGCAGCCAGAAAACGTAAAACCAGATAATTGGAGGCGGCTGTATGTCAATCAAAGACCAATTGACTGAAGATATGAAGCAGGCGATGAAGGACAAGGAAAGCGGAAAGCTCAGACTTTCCGTTATTCGTATGGTGCGTGCTAATATTAAAAATGTTGAGATCAATGACAAAAAAGAGCTTGGCGATGAAGATGTTCTGAAAGTGTTGATGAAAGAAGTCAAAATGCGTCAGGATTCTCTTGAGGAATTTGAGAAAGCCGGCAGAGAAGATCTGGTCATGCAGGCGAAGGAAGAACTCGCCGTATTGAGGGCTTATCTTCCGGAGGCTTTGAGTGACGATGAGCTGAAGTCTGTAGTGGCTGAGGTGATTGCGGCGGTAGGCGCTAAAGGACCCAGTGATATGGGGAAAGTGATGCCGGCAGTTATCGCTAAAACCCAGGGCAGAGCTGACGGTAGACGCATCAGTGCTTTTGTGCGTGAGTTGCTGAGCTAGAAATGATAACCGTATCGGGAAACCGGTACGGTTATTTTTATAGATGTTCTCGCATTTATGAAAGTTTGCCGAAATTTTTAGTTTCATGACAGAGGCTTTTGGTATAATATAAACATAAAAAAGTTTTAGGAGGTAATCATATGGAGAGTTCAACAGGTATCCTTTTAAGCAGCGGGTTATCGTTTCTGTTGTTGGTCATTTTTATTGCCGTGTTTCTTAATTTTGTTCCTTTGGGATTATGGATATCGGCTATTGCCGCAGGAGTGAACGTAGGTATATTAAATTTAATCGGTATGCGTTTGCGTCGAGTGCCGGCTTCGCAGATCGTGCTTCCTTTGATAAAAGCAAATAAAGCTGGGCTGGATGTTAATGTCAATCAGTTGGAAGCACATTATTTGGCAGGAGGTAATGTCGATCGTGTGATCGACGCCCTTATTGCGGCTCACCGCGCCGATATAGATCTCAGCTTTGAAAGAGGTTGTGCCATCGATTTGGCGGGCCGCAATGTTTTAGAAGCTGTGCAGATGAGCGTCAATCCGGAGGTTATCGAAACACCGGTGGTGTCGGCTGTAGCTAAGGACGGCATCGAACTTAAAGTCAAAGCAAGAGTTACCGTTCGCGCTAACATTGATCGTTTGGTAGGCGGTGCCGGTGAAGCTACTATTATAGCTCGCGTAGGTGAAGGTATTGTTACAAATGTCGGTTCATCCATGGATCACAGTAAAGTTTTGGAAAATCCGGATTATATATCCAAAACTGTTTTGGATAAAGGCTTGGATGAAGGAACAGCTTTTGAGATTCTTTCCATTGATATTGCTGACGTTGATGTAGGGCGCAATATCGGCGCCGCGCTGATGACAGATCAGGCCGAGGCTGACAAACGTATAGCTCAGGCCAGAGCGGAAGAAAGACGCGCTATGGCTGTGGCCAAAGAACAGGAAATGAAAGCTTACACGCAGGAAATGCAGGCGAAGGTAGTCGAAGCCCAGGCCAAAGTGCCGACAGCTATGGCGGAAGCTCTGGCTAACGGACGTTTAGGTGTGATGGATTATTACCGTTTAAATAATATTCAGGCTGACACGGCTATGCGTAAAAATATCGCCGGCATTAAGGAAGATGAACCCGGCTTTGCGGAAGACAGATAACAGGAGGATAAGGTATGTTTGACTCTGTGTTGGACTTCCTACCGTTACTTGTGTTCTTCGTGGTATTTTTTCTTAACGGAAAAAGGAGCAGAGGGAAGTATCCGGAAGAGGAAGTTCCTGCTCCGACAGGTGAGCTTGAGGCGGAACAAAAACGTAAAAACGGGGAATTAGGTAGAGAAGCAATGCTGCGGGAGATAAATGAAAAATTAAAACGCAGAGAAAAAGCTGATCAAGATGACAGACTTTACATGGAGCGTGAAGTTGGCGCCGGCGACTTGGCTCGTGATAAAACGGAACGAATTCGTCGTGACGGCAAATTGTTTTCTTCAGGTAAAAAAGTGCGCACAGATGACAGTTCAGTTTTACGCAAAGAAGGAAAGCTTCGGTACGATGGAGTTGTGGTCGGCGAGCGCAAAGATGTTTTAACAGCCTACGGGAGTTGCGAACGTGATAACAGCAAAATTTATCGTGACGGACGGGATATGTTGATCGAGGAATCTGAGGTAGGCATTTCCGACCTGATACCAACGGAGAAAAAAATAACTGCCGCGGCAAAACAAAGGCAGCTGCGACGCAAAGAACTTTTACAGGGAATCATCGTGGAACAGCTGCTGAGTAAACCGAGAGCTGTCAAACCTTATTAGCTGCAGCATTATAAATAAAGCGGGAGTGGATATTATGCTCAATAAAATAGATATGAGCAGAGATGTGAAGAAAAAAGAACTCAATCAGATTATGGAGTCTTTGGGAGAGCGTCTCGGTGCTGCTCAAAGGAAGGTTCGTGAGCAGAAAAGACCCGTGATTATTGTTTTTGAGGGATGGCGCGGTTCGTGCAGGGATTTAATCATCAACACCATGATGCAATATATGGATGCCCGCGGTTTCAAGGTGCTTTCTGCGGCTATGAAGGGCGATGAATATCGAGGGCAGCCTTTTTTTACATATTTTTGGCGCGAGTTGCCGGCTAAAGGAAATATGGATGTTTTTTACCGCAGCTGGTACTATTCGAAAATGGTTGCTGATTGCATTAAACGAGAAAATACTGTTAGTTTTGCAGCGGTCAACAACTTTGAAAAATTGCTTACTGATGATGGTTATCTGATTTTAAAATATTTTCTGCACTTGTCCGAGGAAAAGCAGAAGAAAAATTTGGCGAAAAAAGAAAAACAGTTCGGTAAGAATTGGGATATAGCCGAACTTGCCCTGGATGACAGTAAAGACTATGAAGGATACTACAAGTATTATCAGAAGATGCTTACCGCCACCGACACCGCCAACGCACCGTGGCATATTGTGTCGGCAGAGGATCACCAGAATGCTCGATTGGAGATATACACGTCTATCGTAGAAAGCATAGAAAAAGGAATTGCCGATAAAGTTGTAGAGGTCACAGAAGCGCCTATAGATTATAAGGTGCTGGATAATATTGATTTGCAGCAAACTGTCAGCAAGGATGAATATAAAGAAAAACTGGAGAAGTATCAGAAAAAATTGACCTCGTTACAGTTGGAGATGTTCTCAAGGAAGATACCTGCGATCATCGGTTTTGAAGGATGGGACGCAGCCGGCAAGGGCGGCGCCATAAGAAGACTGACAGCTGCGTTAAATCCTTTGGGATATTTGGTGCGACCTGTTGCTGCACCAAACTCCGTAGAACGCGAGTATAATTATCAGTGGCGTTTTTGGAAGGCTATGCCTAAGCCGGGACATATAACGATTTTTGATAGGACTTGGTATGGCAGAGTTATGGTGGAACGTGTGGAAGGGTTCGCTTTACCGGAAGAGTGGCAGCGCGCTTATGAAGAAATACGTGAAATGGAAAGACAGTGGACTGACGCAGGAGCTGTTTTGGTAAAGTTTTGGCTGCAAATTGACAGGCAGGAGCAGTTGCGCCGTTTTGAGGAAAGACAGAATAATCCTGTAAAGCAGTGGAAGATAACAGATGAAGATTGGCGCAATCGGGAAAAATGGGACGTCTATGAACGGGCTGTCAACGAGATGCTGGTTCGTACAAGTACCGAGTACGCTCCTTGGACTGTAGTTGAAGGCAATAATAAATATTATGCGCGACTTAAGGTTCTGCAAACAGTTATTGATTTGTTCGAAAAAAGGCTCAACAAATAGAGAGGAGCACCCTTGTCTAGGAAAATAATTAATTATTTAAAACAGCTGCGTGATGAAGAGCATGGTACGCAGAGTTTTCAAAAAGGTTTGCGCAATTCGGTAGCTTTCGTTTATCCCAACGTTTATCATGTGGGAATGTCAAATTTAGGAATGCACATTATCTACCAGATCATAAATAATCGCGGCGACAGCGCTTGCGAAAGATTTTTCCTGCCTGAAAAAGAACAGCTGCGGGAACATATTAAGACGGGTACTCCGCTCTTGAGTATTGAAAATCAGCGGCCTTTGACAGACTTCCCCATTATTTTTGTAATGTGGTCATTTGAGATGGATTATGATAATCTGTTGACCATCTTGGAACTTGGTAATATTAAACTGCAGGCTGCGCAAAGAGATTCCCGAGCATCGCTGCTGATTATAGGCGGTCCCTGCGCCACATTCAACCCGGAACCGTTGGCGGAAGTGGCGGACGCTTTCGTTATTGGAGAAGGAGAAGAAGTTGTACAGCGTATTCTTGATTTGTTGTATTCCGGGAAAGATAGGCAGGCACTGTTGGGAGAGTTGGCGTGTGTTGAAGGTGTGTACGTACCTTCTTTATATGAACCTGTTTATGACGACGCTCAGAATTTTGTCGGGATGCTGCCGGCTGCAGGTGCGCCGTCCGTGATAAGACGTCAGTGGGTAAGAGATATTGACGCTTATCCGCATCGCTCCTCAATCGTAACTCCGCGAACGGAATTTGAAGATATGTATCTTGTTGAAGTTGCTCGCGGTTGCGGCAGACATTGCCGCTTTTGTATGGCCGGGTATTGCTTTCGGAAACCACGTCCTCGCGCTTTAAAAAACATCATTGAGGATATAGCGGCGCGTCCCAAGTCCGCTAAGAAGGTGGGGCTCATGGGGGCGGCAGTTTCTGATTATCCGCAAATCAAAGAGCTTACGGAATATTTGATCAGGGAAAAAATTCCTTTTTCAGTAGCTTCGTTGCGAGCCGACACTTTGGATAAGCAGATGACGGATGCTTTGGCTGGCAGCGGCCAACGTACCATGACCGTAGCTCCGGAAGCGGGCAGTAAAAAAATGCGCCGCAGCATAAACAAAGGTATTGAAGAGGAACATATCTATACAGCCGTAGAGTTGGCTGCGGCATCGGGGATGCGAAACATCAAGCTTTACTATATGATCGGTTTGCCCGGAGAGGAAGACGAGGATATTACGGAGATGACAGCTATGGTGGAGCGTATTCGTACGAAAATGGATGCCTGCGGAAATCGCGGCGAGCTCGTAATATCTGTCAACGCTTTTGTCCCGAAACCTTTTACTCCGTATCAATGGGAACCGCTGTGCAGTGTCAAGACGTTGAAAAAACGATTTAAAATGTTACAGGAAGCTTTTAAACGACAGAAACGTATTAAGCTTATCACTGAATCTCTGCGGGAAACTGTTTTGCAGGCGGTAATAGCCAAAGGCGACAGGCGTGTGGGAAGAATTTTGTTGGAGGCACATACTTGCGGTGACACTTTGAAAAGTGTTTTTCGCAAGTATGATATTGATGTGGAAGCTTTGGCGGAAAGAGCACTTGCTCCCGGTAGTAAGCTTCCCTGGCAGCACCTTGATATGGGTTTTTCAGAAACATATCTTGCGGCTGAGTTGGAGCGCAGTAGAGAACTTAAATATACTCCGCCGTGTTTCGACGGATGCACACGCTGTAGGGTGTGCGCAGCGGCGGAGAGCAAGACTTACGATATGCAGCGGAGTTGATGTGATGGAGGAATTTATTTATCAAAGCAGAGGCAATATTAGTTACGGAAGTTTTTCTCTGCTGACGGAAGCAGGTTTTATCAACGGCTGCAGCTGTCGTGGAGGCGGCGAAAGCGATGTTATTGAAGGCACCCTGAATTTGGCTTTGCATGTTCAGGATGCTTCGGAAAAGGTTCTGGCCAACAGAAGAGCTTTTGCTGAAGCTCTCGGCGTTGCGTACGAAAAATTTACGACGTGCGAGCAGGTACACGGCTGTAATATTGTTCAAGTTGGTCATGAGCATATCGGCAGGGGAGCGCTGGCTTACGGCGATACACTTAAGGGAGCGGACGCGTTGTTTACCATTTTACCGCACGTGCCGCTCCTGCTTTTTTACGCTGATTGCGTGCCTGTAATTTTGGCTGATCAAGCGACCGGTGCGATAGGTTTGGCGCATGCCGGGTGGCGTGGAACAGTTGGCAGGATAGCATTAAAAACCGTGCGTGCCATGCAGGAAGCATTAGGAACAAAACCGGAAAATATTTTGGCTGCCATAGGACCTTCCATCGGTGCATGTTGCTATGAAGTTGATGATGCTGTGCGCATTCTTGCAGCAGGATATGAAAAATTCTTTCAGCCGGCACCTGACAATGAGGGCAAATACATGTTGGATTTATGGGGTTATAACAGGGAGTTGCTTTTAAAAGCCGGATTATTAGAAAAGAATATAATCGTAGCCGCAGTATGTACTTCGCATAACAGCGACAAGTTTTTCTCATACAGAGCGGAGAGCGGGAAAACTGGTCGTATGGGAGTTTGTATTCAATCTAATTTGTGTAAATAAATTCATGCGTAATGTATTATGTAAGTTTTTTGTGATATAATATCCGTGGACACATTTATGGAAGGAGTTGAGTGTTATGTTCGGTTATGATCTTTTAAGCTTTGAGGGACGCATGAACCGCAAACCGTATATTTTAATCGGCCTAACTTTGATGATTTTGTCTTCATTTATTATGAAATACGCAGGAACCGGTTATTTTTCTACAGTATTGGGGATATTGTTTACGTTGATAGGTATTTCTTTTCACGTACGCAGATGTCATGATCTTGATAAAAGTGCGTGGTGGTGCCTGTTGCTTTTGCTGCCGCTGATAAATGCTATCTTTATAATCTATCTGCTTTGCGCTAAAGGTACCTCAGGAACAAACAGCTACGGTCCCGATCCTTTGGGATAGTTGGTCGAAAAACTTTAGAGGAGGCATAGCTTTGCTGGTTGACAATTTACGAAACGTACAGCTTGCAATAAATGAGGCTTTAGCCAAAAGAAAGGTGCCGAATAAAACTTTTCTCACAGGAGCAGACGTAACTGTCGTGGCTGTAACCAAAAATCATCCTGCTGAAGTAATTTGCGAGGCAATTGCTGCAGGCGTGACGGATATCGGCGAGAACCGCGTCCAAGAGGCGAAGCATAAACAGGAAACCCACGGGAAAAAAGGCAGATGGCATTTGATAGGTCATCTGCAATCCAATAAAGTGCGTCAAGCTGTTCATCTTTTTGACGTTATTGAATCCGTTGACAGCGAAAAACTGTTACGCTTAATTGACAGCGAAGCAGCTGCCATAGGAAAAGTGCAGGACGTACTTTTACAGGTCAATGTTGCGGCGGAAGAACAGAAATCTGGGTTTACGTATGACGAGTACGAGAAAGCGGTGCCGCTTACGCGAGAATTTAAAAATATAAGAGTGAGAGGCTTGATGATTCTTGCGCCGAAATGCGATGATCCGGAGCAGGTAAGACCCGTATTTGCCGAAGGCTACAGATTGTTCTGTGAGCTCAAGGAATCTTTGCCGGGAGTTGATACCTTATCTATGGGAATGAGCGGTGACTATGCCGTTGCTGTAGAAGAGGGAGCAAATCAAGTGCGTTTGGGAACTATACTCTTTGGAGCCAGAGACTATACGCTGCAACTTTGAGGGCACGCGGGAACGCCTGTTTTTAGAAAGATTTTATAAGCTATATTCATAAATATTGGAGCTGATGTAACAATGAAAATAATTGAAAAAATCATGGAAGCTATGAACCTTTATGACGAAGAAGAGGAGATTCTTGAAGAAGAGGAGCCTGTTAATAAAAAATCGCTTTTTGCTTCGAAAAAAACAGATGCAGCTGTCGGAAAAGGGCAAGCCGGAGATGTTCCGGGAAAAAGCGAGGGCTTTGCTTCAAGCTTATTCGCCAGGAAGTCCGGTGATATCGGGCAGGATACTACTGAAAAACGTACCGTTCGTATTCCTGTTGAAAATAAACTTGTCAATGTAATAGTAATAGAACCGGTCAGCTTCGATGATTCTCAAAAGATTGCTGACCATTTGCGAGGGAATGAACCTGTTGTTGTAAATTTTGAAGGCACTGACGGCGTGGTCGCCAGACGCATGACGGATTTTATCAGCGGGTCAGTCTACGCTATGGGCGGCACGATGAAAAAATTAGGTCGCAGCATTGTCATATGTGCTCCTAAAAACGTCAACATCGACTCCGGTATAGAAGGAGCTTTAGAAAGAGGTAGAACGGAGTGGAACAGGCAGTAAATATCTTGGATAAAAAGATAGCTTTTATAGGCGGCGGCAATATGGCGGAAGCAATCATCAAGGGGCTTCTGTCGCAGGGGATTTTTCCCGCGGACAGTATCAGTGTAGGCAACAGAACTGAGGAACGTTGTCGGTATTGGGAACGCGTTTACGGAGTTCGAGCTTTCACGGATAACGGGAAAGCGGTTGCAGGAGCGGATGTTATCGTTTTAGCAGTAAAACCTCAGGTCGCACCTAACGTCTTTACTGAGCAGCTGGCTTCATATATAGATTCAAATGCATGCATAATATCAATTATGGGCAGTGTGACTTTAAGTCAGTTGGAAGCATATTTTTCCAAGCGCAGTATTATAAGGACGATGCCAAATACTCCTCTTGCCGTGGGGGAAGGAGTGACGGCGATAGCGCAAGGAGCCGGTGCGTCGGAGGAAGATCTCCTTTGTGCAGAGAAAATTTTTTCCTGTTGCGGGATTACCGAGCGTGTCGATGAGAATCAGTTGGAGGCTGTTACGGCTCTTTCAGGTTGCGGGCCAGGCTATGCTTTCGTAATAATCGACGCTTTGGCTGATGCCGGTGTCAGAGCTGGATTACCGCGTCAGCTTGCTATACGGTTGGCGGCTCAAACTTTGGCAGGCAGCGGTAAGCTTTGTCTGACGAGCGGGTTACACCCGGCGCAACTCAGGGATCAGGTTACCTCGCCGGGAGGAACTACTATCGCAGGAATTCATGCTTTGGAAGCTCATGGTATTAGAGGAGCTTTTTTTGATGCCGTACAGGCTGTTATAAATAGGAACAGGGAGTTACAGAGCAAATAGTATATGGCAGACAGAGAAAAAATATTACGTTATTTTAGAGCCGGCGGAGATGAGCAGTTGGCCAGCAGATTGCTGGATTTGGCGGACAGTGCAGTGAAAACAAGGAAATTTAAAGTCAGTGAGTTTCTTGATCCGCATGCTGCCAATGTAGCTGAAATAATTGCCGCCAATTACGATAATCTGGAGATGGTTAAAAACGGCGGCTTTACAAATGCCGAAAGAGTAAAAGCGGCATTTGTTTCTGAAGAATTTTTGGGTCGGCCTGATTTCGGATTTGTGTGTTTTTTGCTAAGCTGGGATAAAAGGTACTACGATATAAGTCACAGGGATATTTTAGGCGCATTCACAGGCTGCGGCTGCAAACGGGAAATGTTGGGAGATATCGTTTTCGTACCTGAAGGAGCACAGATTGTTGTAGAAAATAATTTACAGTCTTATTTGCTCGCTAATTTTACAACCGTAGGGAATGCTCCGATATCTTTAAGCGAACTTTCTCCGGATGAACTGCAGCAAAAAGAGGAAAAAGTTAAACTCATTAATGCCACTGTAGCAGATTTAAGGCTTGACGCTGTAGCTGCTGCAGGTTACGGCGTGTCGAGAAGCCACATGTCTGAAGAAATAAAAAGTATGAATGTAAAACTCAACTGGAAGGAAGTGCGTAAACCGGCGCAGGCTGTTGCCGTCGGTGACATAATATCTTATCGAGGCCGCGGCAGGGTAGAAGTCGAAGAAGTTAGAGGAACGACTAAAAAAGGACGCATAAGTATAACTCTTAAAAGATTTATATAATAAGGAGATCTGTATGTTGACTGCGGATGATATAAGAAAAACAGAATTTAGTAAAGGATTTCGCGGCTATGATATAGGCGAGGTGGACGCTTTTATCGAAAAAATCTGCAAAGAATACGAATACCTTTGCAGGGATAATTTTGAATTGCGGGAAGCCGTGGAGAGAGTCAGTTCAAAACTTGAATATTATCAACAGATGGAATCTACCATGCAGAGTACTTTGGCAATAGCTCAAGAGACTGCCGATGAGGTCAAGGCGAACAGTGAAAAAAAGGCGGCGGTGTTGGAACAGGATACTCAAGCCAAATGTGATCATCAGCTGGCTGCAGCCAAAGCAGCCGCTCAAAAGCTGAGCGATGATGCTCGGGCGCAGGCTGAACATCTTTATAATACTACTAAGATAAAAGTGGAAAATATGCTTAGCGCCGCCAATACCGAGTGCAGCAGAATGAAAGAAGAAGCGCGAAGTTATGCAGACAATTTGCGCAGTACAACGGAACTTAATGCGGAAAAATTGAGGACTTCTACGGAGGAGCTGTGCAAAAAGCGTTCCAATTCAGCTATGGAAGAAGCAGCGGTTATGCTGAACAATGCTCGCGGTGAAGTCGGTAAGATGATGCTGGAAGCCAATACAAACTATCGCAAGATAGTTGGAGATGCGGAAGAAAAAAGCAGAAAACTGATTTTTGAAGCTGAATCGAGAGTCTCGGAAGCACAGGCTCTGTATGACGATCAGGTGAAAAAAACCAATGTGCATCGACAGCACATGATGCGTCTGCTTGAATCCCAACTGGAAATGATCAAAAATTTTGATAACCGTGAACAGTAAATGAGGTTCGGAAGTGATTGTTTTAGTGCGTCATGGGGAAGCCACTCATCATACCATGCGAATGACGGGCGGCTGGACTGACTCCGTTTTGACAGAACGGGGCAAAAAACAAATACGTCAAGTGGCCGTAAGCTTAGCTGAAGACTTTAAGAACAGTATGAATAAACCTCGCATCTTGGCTAGCGACCTTAAAAGGGCATCCGCATCTGCAGAGATCATCGCCGATGCTTTGCATTTGAGCGGTTCTGTTGAATTGTGTTCTTTCCTGCGAGAGAAAAACAACGGTGTAGGAGCAGGACTTACTGAAGAGCAGGCCAGGAGATATTTCATAAAATCAAGAGATAAACATGTGCTTGATCACAGCAATTACCCGGGCGGCGAGACCAGAAGAGAGTTTTTCTTGCGCACGGTTCGTTCCTTGTGGGAATATGCAGATTTGGAAAAAGAGGATCTAATTGTGGTTGCACATAAGGGAACCATCCAAAATATTATTTTTAAATGGTTGGGGATGGATATCGAGGAAGTTGCAGAACGCAATTTTTCTGTAGATATATTGCCGGCCAGTGTCAGTGTGTTGGGAATAAACCGGTGGCAGGAACATGCCATATTTATGCTGAACAATACTTTACCGGAGATATTTACCGGAGGTTTGGGCATTACGGATTTTAAATACCGGAAAAAATAATGGGATTAATTTATTGACTAATTTGTTAAACTATAATATAATAGCACTCGTTTGATAAGATAATGCTATGAAAAAGACATTGCTTTGCGGAAACGGTAAAGAGATCCGGGTAAGGTGAGAGCCGGACGAGGGGAAGCGAAGCAGGATCACTTTGGAGCAGATGCGATGAAAGTTGTTACCGTAGTTGCATACGGGAGCGCCCGATAAAGCGCACAGAGTGGCAGGTGACTGTCATGAGGGTGGTACCACGGGTAGAGCCTCGTCCCTTGCGGACGGGGATTTTTTATTTTTCGCTCAATGCGGCAATACATAGACATTTAGATAAATTATATTGCGGCAATGGCAGTTTATTATTTACGGAGGTGTAGATTTTGGATTACAGCAAGACTTTAAATTTGCCTGAAACAGATTTTCCCATGCGGGCTAATTTGCCTCAAAGAGAACCTGAATTATTGCAATTCTGGATGGCTAATGATATTTACAAAAGAAAACAGGCACTGCATGCGGGACACAAGAAATTCGTACTTCATGACGGTCCTCCATATGCTAACGGGAGAATACATATGGGGACTGCTCTCAATAAAATTTTGAAGGATATCGTTATCAAGTACAAGTTTGCTCGCGGTTTCGATACTCCTTATGTTCCCGGATGGGATACGCACGGTATGCCCATCGAGCATGCTGCAATCAATGCTCTCGGACTTAACCGTAACGAACTCGATCCGTTGACGCTGCGGCGCAAGTGCCATGATTATGCGTTGCAATGGCTGGATGCCCAAAGAGAAGATTTTAAACGCTTGGGTGTATTGGGCGACTGGGAAAACCCTTACGTTACTCTGCACCACAGTTTTGAGGCCGAACAAATTCGCGTTTTTGGTGAAATGGCGAAGAAAGGATATATATATAAAGGGAAAAAGACTGTCTACTGGTGTCCTCACTGTGAGACCGCTTTAGCTGAGGCTGAAATCGAATATGGCGAACAGAAAACACCGACAATTTATGTAAAAATGCCTTTAGTAAAGGATAATGACATGCGTCCGGAGGGAGCCAAAGGCAAAGATGCTTACATGGTAATTTGGACTACGACTCCGTGGACGATGCCGGCAAACGTTGCGATAGCATTAAATCCGGATTTGGAGTATGCTTGGGTTGAATGTGAAGGAGAAGTCCTCTTCCTGGCCAAAGGGTTGTTGGAACAGGTAGGCGCGGCTTGTCACAAAGATCTTTCCAACATCCTGGGCATTACGCTGGGCAAGGATATGGAATACGCTGAGTGCGTGCATCCATTCCCGGAGTATAACGGCAGAAAATCTTTAGTTGTACTTGCGGATTATGTAACTTTAGAAGCCGGTACCGGTTGCGTACATACCGCACCCGGACACGGTGATGTCGACTTCGAAACCGGAATGAAATACAAGTTACCAATTCTCTGTCCCGTAGACGGGAAAGGTTGCTTTACTGAAGAGGCAGGGGAGCAATTTGCCGGTATGTTTGTATTTGATGCCAACGTTCCGGTACTGAAGCATTTGGCGCAGTGTAATATGCTGCTTGGCAAAGAAAATATCCGTCACCAGTATGCTCATTGTTGGCGCTGTAAGAATCCGATAATTTTCAGAGCTACATCTCAATGGTTTGCTTCGGTAGACGGGTTCAGAGAAGAGGCATTGAAGGCTATTACCGAAGATGTCAAATGGATTCCGTCCTGGGGACAGCAGCGTATCTACAACATGGTTGCAGACCGTCATGATTGGTGTATAAGTCGTCAAAGAGTATGGGGCGTTCCTATTCCGGTATTTTACTGTGAGGATTGCGGCGAACATATTATCAACGACACGACGATAAACGCCGTAGCCGATTTGTTCGGAAAGGAAGGCAGCGATGCTTGGTGGGCTCGCTCCGCTGAAGAAATTTTGCCGGCTGAGTTCACTTGTCCCAAGTGCGGCGGCAAACATTTTCGCAAGGAAAGCGACATTATGGACGTGTGGTTCGACAGCGGTTCTTCTCATCGAGCTGTTGCCGCTGCAAGACCGGAGCTTGCGTGGCCTGTATCCATGTATCTTGAAGGCAGCGATCAGCATCGCGGCTGGTTCCAATCGTCTTTGTTGACATCAGTTGCCGTTACAGGAAAAGCTCCTTACGAATCGGTGCTTACTCACGGATATGTTGTGGACGGTGAAGGAAGAAAGATGTCTAAATCCGTCGGTAATGTAATTTTGCCGCAAGAGGTAATAGATCAGTACGGTGCCGATATTATTCGTTTATGGGTATCATCTTCCGACTATAAAGCCGATATACGTATATCCAAAAAAATCTTGGGACAAATGTCGGAAGTTTATCGTAAGATACGCAATACCATGCGTTACATCCTTTCCAATATCAGCGACTTTGATTATTTTGAACAGGCTGTTCCTTATGACGATATGTTGGAGTTGGATCGTTGGGCATTGATGCATTTACAGCTTTTGAAAAAAGATGTTACAGCTGCCTACGAAAGCTATGATTTCCACGTGCTGTTCCATTCTATACACAACTTCTGTACCATTGAGATGTCAAGTTACTATCTTGATATTCTCAAGGATCGTCTGTACGCATATAAAGCTGACAGCAGAGAGCGTCGCAGCGCGCAGACAGCAATGTACGAAATTCTTATGGATCTGCTGGTAATGCTTTCACCGGTGCTGAGCTTTACCATGGAAGAGATTTGGCAGTTTATGAGGAAGTCGGAGACGGCTCCTTTGTCCGTACAAATGTTGCCGTGGCCGGAGATTAAACAGGAGTATATTGACGAAGCTTTGGAAGAGAAGTGGAATGAGTTTCTTGCTATTCGCAGCGAGATTACCAAAGTTTTGGAAGTAGCTCGTCGCGACAAAGTCATCGGACACAGCTTGGATGCCAGTCTTGTGCTTCATGCTTCTGGAGAAGCGTTGCGCATATTGCAATCCGTAGAAAACGATTTGGCGACATTGCTTATCGTGTCTAAAGCCGTTATAGCCGAGGATACTGGGGAGGGCAATGCTACAGGCAGAGAAGATCTTAAAGTATCTGTCATGAAAGCGGAAGGTCTCAAATGCGAACGCTGCTGGATTTACAGCGACAGAGTCGGTGAAGATAAAGAGCATCCGACATTGTGTCCACGTTGCGTCGCAGCTTTAAAATGAACTGAATAGAGATAAATATTTTATCCCGTGCTGTCGGATTGTTTGCGCATGCTATGAGCTATACATTCTTTGCGGCACGGGATAATTAATTTTGCATATGTGCCAAGATATGTTATAATGATGGCGATTATATATTAACGGAGGTGAGTCTGTCTTCCCAACAGGGGGAGCAGAATTTTTTGGACTATCTTATAGTGCTTTTTAACGGTTTGGCAATAATTTTTCTCGTGGCCTTAAACGGTTTTTTCGTAGCTTCAGAGTTTTCTATTGTTAAAATCAGAACATCGCGACTCGATACATTGGTGAAAGAAGGTATCAGCGGTGCTGAAGAGGCAAAGGAAGTAACGGATCATCTTGACGCATATCTTTCTGTAACTCAGTTGGGTATAACGATTGCTTCTCTAGGTTTGGGCTGGATAGGCGAGCCTACTGTTGCGCGTCTTATGGAACCGGTGTTCAGATTCTTCAATGTGCCGCACCAGTTGGTGCACACGGTGGCTTTCGTATTCGGCTTTTCCTTTATCACGGCTTTGCACATCATTTTAGGAGAGCTTGTTCCAAAATCATTGTCCATACAAAAAACTGAGCAGATAGTGCTTTGGGTATCCGGACCGCTGCGCTTGTTTAATAAGCTGATGTATCCGGTCGTATGGTTCATGAATAACATTGCGGCGGCTATTTTGCGTTGCATGGGAGTGGAGGCTGTTACCGAAGCCGAGGAAGCTCACAACGAAGAAGAGATACGTTTGTTGATGGAAGAAAGCCACAAGCACGGGTATATAGATAAAAACGAGTTGCTTTATTTGGATAACGTATTTGATTTTGGAGACAGAGTAGCGGGAGAAATTATGGTCCCGCGCACGGACATGCTGTGCCTGTTTACTGATGATTCATTTGACGTTAATGTTAAAGCTGCTTTGAATGGCAATAAAACTCGCTATCCGATTTGCGACGAAGATAAAGACAATATCGTAGGTTTTCTGCATGTGTCCGATTTGCTGCGGGCGCAAAGTTCCGGCACAAAGCCGAATGTGCGTACTTTGGCGCGCGAGGTTCTTGTAGTTCCGGAAGCGCTTCCGATCAGTAAACTTCTGCGTATGCTGCAAAAAAAGCGTTGTCAGCTTGCTATCATTGTTGATGAGTATGGCGGTACTGCAGGCATGATAACAGTTGAGGATATTTTGGAAGAAATTGTCGGTGATATTCAGGACGAGTTCGATCAGGAGCGACCGGAAATAGAAGATTTAGGAAATAAGACGTTTTCGTTGGACGGCAGAATGCTCATCGAAGATTTTAATGATTTGTTCGAGTTGGAACTTGATACGGAATATTGTGATACTATCGGCGGGTGGGTTTTTTCCAAGATAGATTATCCGCCTCGGATCGGTCAGGTTGTTGAGGCTGACGGTGTTGTGTTTACAGTAAAGGAAACTGATAAGATGCGTATCGTTCGCGTTGATGCCAAGTTGCTGCGTGAACCTGAAAATATTCACGAAGATCTTCAAGAAGACAATATTGATACCATATAAATTAAACTTGGAGTTGCCGAGGGTGTGGCTTTTCGAAATCATGCCGAGTACTTTGTTTAAATAGAGAACGGCCCCGAGAGGAAGACTTACATTTTATAGAAAAATCGCATTGAAAGATTGCGTTGATGAGCATAGCAGCTGAAAAACAGCGCCGATTGCAAAGATAGGAAAACTTATCGGCAGGAATGAAATATAAGTATAACAAAATACAGGGGAATAGGGCTGTCCATTGTGAATAAAGGGTAAACTATGCATTTATTTTCGATGTACCATATGATCTTTATAGTAGTGGTTATATTTGCCGGTGCACTGATACCTTTTATCCATTGGCGCTATAAAGTTTGGCAGAGAGAGCGTCTGGCAAAGCAATGCAGGGATAGTGCAGTAATCCGCCTGCGGACAAAATCATGGCAGGGATTTAATTGCGCTTCTTCAGTACGGATTCTTAAAGTGGATGGAAAGGAGCCAAAATCTTTTCTTTGCAGGTGGCCGTGGAAACAGGCAATATATGTGACACCCGGCGTACACAGTATGGAAGTTCGTGCTGACTGGCCTGTGCGCACCGTGGCTTATAATCATTATTGCTGGTTCCATTACACGGTGGAAAGACTGCCGGAAATTGTTGTGGAAGCGGGGGCTGTATATGCGTTGGAGTATGAAGTGCAGACCGATACTTGGAGTCTGTTTCGTCTGGAAAAAGTTAATAATACCATCAGCGGAATAGAATTTTTGGAGAAGCGGTTTACATGTCCTGAAGGATATATGTCAGATAACCATCTGTGGTTTTGGAATACGGTGATTATTATTTTATGGATTGCAGGCGTGTTGTTTATGAAATATGGATGAGGAATTGATACAGAGTGTCCGTGTTTTAGTTTTGCATACGCGGTGTGCAGTATCGTGGCAATCGTTACATTGTATTAAAGTTGCGCTACTTTGGAACAGCAGATTTTTATAAACAAAAACCCGCTGCAAACTTGTATTTTCATACAAGTTTGCAGCGGGTTTGCTTTATGTCGTTACATGATATTTAATCGTGCAACTTTATGCTTACGTTGTGATGTTTAAGAAAATTGAGGGTAACTTCAGGGAAGGATGCGTAACTGAGAACATCCTCGACGGAAGCGTTGGGGAAGCCTTCTTCAGCTAATTTTTCTTTGAGTTTTTTCATCTGGGGAGGGATATCGTCTGCGGGGCGATACTCTATTTGCGGAGCATCACCTATAGCTAATTTCTTAACTTCTGAATCTATGGGTGCAGGTGTGCGTCCGTATTTTCCCAGAACGAGATCTTTAACTTCCCTCGGAATCATTTTATATCTTCCCAAAGCTATATTGAGAACAGCCATAGAACCGACAATTTGGCTTGTAGGAGTCACAAGCGGCGGGTAACCGAGTTCAGCTCGTACGTGCGGCATCTCCTCCAACAGCTGAGGATATTTGTCGGCGATTCCCATTTCCTTCATCTGATTAAGCAGATTGGACAGCATTCCTCCCGGTATTTGGAAGGTAAGAACTTTGGGATCTATGGGAATGTTGGTGTTTAAATTGAAATCATTTGTTAAAGACGTTTTAACATTTTTAAAATAGTCGGCAATATCATGCAGCTTCATTAAATCAATACCGGTATCGTATGGCGTTCCTTCCAGTGTTGCGACCATTGATTCCGTGCAGGGTTGGCTTGTCGAAGAGGAGAAGGGGGAGAGCGCAGTGTCAATAATATCAACACCGGCTTCTATGGCTTTCAGGTATGTCATATCTCCCATGCCGCTGGTGAAATGAGTATGCAGATCTATGGGGACATCGAGTTGCTCTTTGAGACTGCGAACCAGGCTTTCTGCGGTATATGGACGCAACAGGCCGGCCATGTCTTTGATACAGATTGAATCCGCTCCCATTTCCACCAATTCTTTGCCGAGTTTAACAAAGTCGCTGTCCCTATGATAGGGACTTATCGTGTAAACTATACATCCTTGAGCATGGCCGCCGGCTTCTTTGGTGGCAGTCATTGCACATTCCAAATTACGAGTGTCGTTAAGAGCATCAAATATTCTTATGATAGAAACTCCGTTATCGACAGAGCGCTTAACAAATTCACGTACAACATCGTCAGCGTAATGATTGTAGCCGAGTACGTTCTGACCGCGCAGAAGCATTTGAATGGGGGTGTGCGGCAGGTGTTTTTTCAGCGTACGTAATCTTTGCCACGGATCTTCGTTAAGAAAACGTAAACAGGCGTCAAAAGTTGCGCCTCCCCAAGCTTCCAATGCGTAGTAACCTATATTGTCGAGTTTTTCCAATGCGGGGAGCATATCGGAGATACGCATCCTTGTAGCTGCTAGAGATTGGTGTCCATCGCGCAGTATCGTTTCCACAATTTTAACACTTTTATCAGTCATTGCATGACCTCCTTATGGTTCTGTTTTGCTCATAGGACAATTTTACTTATTATTATAACACAATTTAAACAGCAAATGAATATTGTATACAAAAAGACCTTGCAATAATTTTGCAAAAATTTCGCGTGATAAATTTTCAGATACTATTGATAGTTATTGGCATAACAAACCTCCTTCGTAATCTTCCGCACTTCAGCTGCCGGGCAGAGATTTCAAAGGAGGTTTTGTATAGGACACTATTTTTTTGGCGTAGGTTTATTGCTTATGACATCTTTCTCGCCGATTATATCCTTAACTCTTTCTTTAAGACTTTTCTTTTTACTGCTTGGAGTGTTGGAAATTATCGGTTTGTCACTTGTTTCTTCCGGAGTATTTTTATCTGATTTGTCGTTCTCGTTTTTTTTCTTATCTTTGTCCTTATCCTTGTCTTTGTCCTCATTTTTTATTTCAGGTTCAGGAGGAACTGTAACGCCGGGATTCACAAATCCTGAATCCGGAACAGATGCAAGAGCGTTAATCATAAAGTCATGCCAAATGGAAAGCGGTGTGCTGCTGCCGTACATACCGTGCATGGGCCTGTTATTATCGTCGCCGACCCAAACAGCTGTCGAAAGCTGTGGTGTAAATCCTACGAACCAGGCATCAATGAATGTATCCGTAGTGCCTGTTTTACCGGCTGCGGGACGACCAATGCCCATGCCTCCTGCAGTTCCGCTTGTCAAGACGTCTTGCAGCATATTGACGGTAAGGTAAGCAGGGGCTGCGTCAATAACTCGTTTAGGATCTGGCTTATGCTCATACAAAATTTTGCCGTCACGATCGACAATTTTCAGCAGCGCGACAGGTTTGTTGTAGATACCGTTAGTTGCCAAAACTCCGTAGGCTTCAGCCATTTCCAGAGGATTTGCGCCTTTGCTTAAACCTCCGAGAGCCATAGCCAAATTGGTGTCGCTGTACGGTCCGTCGCTAACCAAGGTAGAGATACCCATCTTTTCTACGTTGGCTATAATTTTATCTACCCCAACATCACGTGCCAGTTTTACTGTCGGAACATTTATGGAGCGAGAAAGCGCGGTTCGGAGAGAAACTTTTCCGTGCCAAGCTTTGTCGGAATTTTGAGGTTTCCAGCCGGGCGCAAACTCTTCTTCTTTGTCCTCGATTATGCTGGCCGGGGTAAAGCCGTTTTGCATAGCTGTCAGATATACAAAGGGTTTGAAAGCGGAACCGGGTTGACGGGCAGCCAGTGTGGCGCGATTAAACTTATCACTACCTCTGCCGCCGATCATGGCTTTAACATAACCGTTTGTCGGGTCGACTGAAGCTAAAGCTACCTGAGGTTGAATATTCTTTTTCCCGTCCGTATAGTATTCAGGTAGAAAGCGAAGAGCATTTTCCGCCGCCTTCTGCATTTTAATATCCAAAGTGGTGTAAATCTTCAGACCGCCTTTGTAGAGTGCATCCGCTCCGACTTCATCTATAACTTTGGTCGTAATCATGTCGAAGAAGTAGGAACGCGGATTTGCTTTTTCGCTGTGATTTTCTCGTAGAGCAAGCTTTTGATTCTTAGCCTCATGCGCGGCTGACTCTGAAAGCAGGCCGTACTTGACCATTTGCTCCAAGACAAGTTCTTTTCTTGCTTTACTTTCCTCCGGGTTGGCAAGCGGATTATAATAGTTGGGACTTTTGGGAATTGCTGCCAGAGTCGCGGCTTCTGCCACGGAAATATCCTGGACATGCTTACCGAAATAGTATAGAGACGCGCTTTCGACGCCATAAGCGCCTTCGCCGAAGTATATATGATTTAGATACATATTGAGAATTTCATCTTTGGAAAATTTATTTTCCAACTCTTTGGCTATGAAAGCCTCCTTTATTTTACGTGTTATTGAACGCTCCTGTGTGAGAAAAGCATTTTTAGCAAGTTGCTGTGTGATGGTGCTGCCACCTTGTACTTCTTGTCCGCTAAGAGTTGAAAAAATTGCTCTGACGGTGCCGCGATAATCAATGCCTCCATGTTCGTAAAAACGATTGTCTTCAATGGCTATAAAAGCATTGCGTACATGTTTCGGTATTTTTTCGAAGGTAACCGGCAACCTTCTTTCCTCGGAAAGTGTGGTGTAAATAACATTGCCTTCGATATCATAGAATTGCGATGCTGCATCCGGCGTAAGAGAATCCTCCATGTTGTCGGGAGTAAATAAACCGGAAAAGCCGTAAAGAACAGAAACGCCGCATATTATAAGGCAAATAAAACACAGGAAAATAAATTTAATTAGTTTGAACATTGAAATACTCCTTGTCTGAGAAAAATAATGTGATACTAATCAACGTAATTATAACACCGCAAAGACTTTTTGTCATAATAATTTATGAAATAACGGCGTTCTGATGATGTTGCGCGATTTTATAGAAATGTTATGCAGAGAACCGGAATTAAGTCACTGAAAAAATTAACAAAAAGCTATTGACATAAAAAAAGAGGTGTGTTAGTATATAAAAGTCGCCGATACGGGCGGCAGCGAACCTTGAAAACTGAACAAAAACCTAGAAAAAGCAGATGTGCGGGTCATGAAAAGATCATGACC
>JAXFPC010000005.1:0-10127 GCA_034180005.1 Acidaminococcaceae bacterium
GCGCCGATACGCTGCGTTTCATGCTTATTACCGGCAACACTCCCGGTAACGATATGCGTTTCTATTGGGAACGCGTGGAAGCTACGAGAAATTTTGCCAACAAGATTTGGAACGCGTCTCGTTTTGCGCTGATGAATATGGAAGGCTACGATCCGCATGCGGAGCTTGCTCCTTACACTCTGGCGGATAAATGGATCCTTTCCCGCCTGCAGAAAACTGCTCGGAGCGTTACGGAGATGTTGGAGAAATTTGAGCTGGGTGAAGCAGGCCGCATGATTTACGACTTTATCTGGGGAGAAGTGTGCGACTGGTATATCGAGCTTGCCAAGCCGCGTCTTTACAGCAGGGAAAATCCGGCGGAGAGAGCGACGGCACAGCACGTTTTGGGAAGAGTTCTTACCGGAGCCATGCAGCTGCTCCATCCTTATATGCCGTTTATAACGGAAGAGATTTATCAGTGCCTGCCTCACGAAGGCGAAAGCATCATGACTTCCAGGTGGCCTGTTGCGGATGCGGCGCTGATCGACGAAGAAGCGGAAGCGTTGATGAATGCCGTTATGGAAAGCATCAAGGCTGTGCGCAATATGCGTGCCGAGGTCAACGTCAACCCGGGCAAAAAAATCCCTGCTGTAATGTTGGTCAACAGGGCTTTCAAAGAAGGTGTGGAAGCCAACGCCGGTTATATCCATTTGATGGGTGCGGTCAGCGAATTGACCGTGCTGGAGGAAAACGCTCCGAAACCGGAGAACGCTATGGCTGCCGTGGTAAGCGGTGTGGAAGTATATCTTCCTCTGGCAGGGCTTATCGATGTGGAAAAAGAAGGGGCCCGTTTGCACAAAGAGTTGGCAACCATAGATAAAGAGCTGGCGAGAGTCGAGGGCAAGCTGGGGAATGAAGGCTTCCTGGCAAAGGCTCCGGCGGATGTTATTGAAAAAGAAAAAGCTAAGGCTGAAGAGCTGCGTACTAAAAAAGCGGCGATAGACGAGCGCCTTGAGTATTTGCGAAATATCTGAGTTAAAGTGCGCATTCGGGCTTCTGCCGGGATGCGCATCTTTATGAGGGGTACATATTATGAATTATGGAGAAACTTTAGCGTATCTTGAAAGTTTGGGCAAGTTCGGGATTCGTTTGGGCATGGAACGTATAGAGTGGTTGCTGCGGGAGCTGGGCGATCCTCAGCGGCAGCTGAAAACCGTCCACGTGACAGGTACCAACGGCAAAGGATCAGTGACCGGCATGATCGCCGATATTTTTAAGTGTTCCGGTCTCAAAACGGGCAAATTCATTTCTCCTCATCTGGTGCGTTATAACGAACGCTTCAGTATCAACGGCGAGGAGATAAGCGACGCCGATTTGGCGGCAGTGCTGACCGACGTCAGGGAAGCTGCCGACAGCATCGTAGCTAAGGGTGTCTGCGAACAACCGACACAGTTCGAGGTGTTGACAGCGGCGGCTTTTCTCTGGTTTTTCAGACAGAAGACGGATTACGCCGTCATAGAGGTAGGCCTGGGAGGCTTGTGGGATTCGACCAACGTTATTGTGCCGGAGGTATCCGTCATTACTAACGTGCAGCTTGACCATACGGATCGTTGCGGCAAGGATTTGGCTCATATTGCCTACCAAAAAGCCGGAATCATCAAAGACGGCGTGCCGGTGGTGACTGCGGCGCAGGGAGATGATGCTTTGGCGCCTGTCAGAATTACGGCTATGTTCAAGGAAGCTCCGATTTACGAGTACGGCAAAACTTTTTGGGCGGAAGAATTGGCAAGCTCCATGGAAGAGCAAAGTTTTCTGCTGCGGGCAGGGGATTACTGCTCCGCTTATAAAATTCATCTGGCCGGTGAGCATCAGCTGATTAACGCTTCTGTAGCCATCGTCGCCGCCAAACTGGTTTCCAAAAAAGACGAGCGCATTACGGAAGCCGCGCTTCATGAGGGTGTTGCCGCTACTGTGTGGCCGGGCAGGTTGGAGCTGGTGCGAAAAGATCCCGTACTTATTTTGGACGGCGCGCATAATCCGGATGGCGCGCTGGCGCTGCGGCGATCTTTGGACAAATATTATCCAGAACGGAAAAGATACTTTATTTTCGGCATGATGGGTGACAAGGATATGGCTTCAGTCATAAAAAATCTGCTGCGGCCGGAGGACACGGTATATACGGTGCGCGCCGACAGCGGAGCGAGGGCGGCGGGAGAACAGGAACTGGCGCATTTGATAGGCGACGGCGCCAACGCGGAACCGAGTTTGACGGTTGCCTATGACAAAGCGGCAGCTGCTGCAGGCTCCCAAGGTATAATTTGCGTTTGCGGCAGTCTGTATTTGGTGGGAGAATTTAAAAAGATGCTTCTTGAAAACAGGGAGCGGCTTAATTAAGGATTAGGAATTATGACGGAAAAAGGAAATGCCGGAAGCTTGAACAAATACATATATGTTTTGCTGTCGGCAGCAGTGGGAGTTATTCCTTTGCAGCAGGAGCTGGCGGCTTTTTTGGCAGCGGCTGCGGGAATAGCGACTTTGGCGCTGCGACTGACCGGGCAAAGGGAACGCGTAAGTGTGCTGTCAAAATGGCAGCAGGGGCTGTGCTGGACATTGCTGGCGATAGGCGGAGCTTCCGTTTATTTTTCCGCCGACCGTTTTTTATCGGCGTATAATTATGCCTACGTGGTCGGGCAGTACAGCTTGCTTATTTGTGCGCTGCTTTACGTCGGCGGTGCGGAAGGAGTGCGGCGCGTCGGGGGCGGCTTCAAAAGTCTGCCTTTTTACCTGCAGCTTTTGGCAATCCTGCTGACTGTGTCATTCTTCGTCAGCGCCGTCGGCATCCTGCAAAAATTTCTGGGTGTTGCGGCGGAGAGCGTTTGGGTGGATCAGCAGCAGTTTCCGGAGCTTAAGGTGCGTGTATATTCCACTTTGGTCAATCCCAACATTCTGGCGGGCTATCTTGTGCTGGTGACAGCGTACGCTACGGTGTTTTTGTGCGCCTGTTCTGAACGGGGCAAGCTGTGGTTGGCGCTTTTGACGGCTGATCTCCTGGCTTTTGTCTGCCTGCTTTACACTTATTCTCGTGGCAATTGGCTGGCCTGCGCCGTTATGCTGCCGGCTTTTGCTTTATTTTTCAAAAGGAAGGCGCTGTTGCCCGTCATTCTCGCGGGGGCGGGCGGATTGGCGCTGGGAGGACAGCAGGTTGTGCAGCGGTTGGCTTCCGTCGTCAGCGGTGCAGACACTTCCGCCGCTTTACGGATGGCGTATATTCACAGCACCAAAGCCATCATCGAAGATTTTCCGTGGGGTGTGGGCTGGTACGGCTATCGCTTTGTGTATCCGGACTATAATTATTATCTCAGCGACACCGGTGTGATTATGTACCATTGCCATAACCTTTTTCTGAATCTGACGGCTGAGCTTGGATATCACGGCTTGGCGATATTTTTGCTGCTGTGGGGAAGTTTTCTTTATCGCGGGTTGCAGTTGGCGCGACAGGGCAAAAGCGCGTGGCTGCGCGCGGCGGGGCAGGCGTATCTCACCGCTTCGCTGGGTATTGCCGTGGGCGGTATGACGGATCATGTCTACTTTAATACACAGATGGGACTGCTTTTTTGGACGCTGGGAATCATCACCATGCTGGCCTGGAGGGAACAGCAAAAAGCTGTCGGGCGTGCCGATGCGGACGGAAAGACGGCAGAGGATTAAGCATACGCATTTACATTTGCCGTCGGCAGGGTTAAAATAAAAATGATATTGATATATGCGGAAGAACGGTGGTGTAGTCATGAAATTATGTGAAGTGCAGGAGCTTTTGCAGGCGGAAGTCCTCTCGCGGGAGGATCTTTTGACTGCCGAAACGGACAGCTGCTTCGGCGGCGACCTGATGAGCGACGTACTGGCTTTTACAGAGCGGGGTACGTTACTCTGCACAAGTCTTACCAACGGACAGGTCGTGCGTACAGCCGATATGTCGGAGCTGGCTGCGGTCGTTTTTGTGTTGGGCAAGCGTCCGGCCGCGGAAGTGACGGAAGCCGCGGCAAGCAGCGGCCTGGTGACGATGACTACGAAGCGCACGCTGTTTGAAGCCTGCGGTATATTATATGCCGGCGGGCTGCGAAGCTGCTGCGGGAAGGAGAAACCATGATCGAAGAAAAATCCGTCAAACTGAATTGTGTTGTGCGCGGCGGCGACTTTGACACGGCGGGAGAAGCTTCCGCCAAAATCAAACGTATGCTGCAGCGGTTGGGAATACCGGCGGCTGTGATTCGCAGAGCCGCCATCTCCTCCTACGAAGCTGAGCTGAACGTGATTATTCACGCCGATGAAGGTGAGCTTACGGCAGAGGTCTTTCCGGACCGCACCTTGATCACCGTGCGCGACAGAGGCCCCGGCATAGCCGACATTGACAAGGCTTTGCAGGAGGGGTGGTCCACGGCTCCGGACTATGTTCGGCAAATGGGCTTCGGCGCCGGCATGGGACTGCCCAACATGGTCAAATGCTCCGACACGTTCGAGATAAAGTCGGAGGTAGGCTCCGGCACTACGATAAACATGAGCTTCGCTCACGGCGAAGACAGATAAAGCATAAGAGAGGTGCCGCAATGACTCAGACAGAGTATTTTCACTCGGTGAGGCTGCAGCGGGATAAGTGTCAGGGCTGTGTGTTCTGTGTCAAAGTTTGTCCGACCGAGGCGGTGCGCGTCCGCAACGGCAAGGCGGAAATTTTGGGCGACAGGTGCATAGACTGCGGCGCTTGCGCAGCCAAGTGTCCTTATCATGCGTTCAGCGTTCAGACGGACTCTTTGGAAGATCTGCAAAAATATAAATATAATATAGTTCTGCCGGCACCGTCCCTCTACGCTCAATTCTCGGAGGAAATACCGCTGGAGGATATTTGGCGCGGACTGCATGATCTCGGCTTCGACGAAATTTTCGATATTTCGCTGGCTTCGGAATACGCGGCGCGGGAGATAGAGGATTATGTGAACGGTTACGGCTCAGGACGTCGCCCGATTATCTCGGCGGCTTGTCCGGCAGTATTGCGGCTGATACAGGTAAAGTTTCCGGAGTTGATCCCGCAGTTGGTACCGGTACTGTCGCCAACTGAACTGGCAGCTGTTTATGTCAAGCGTACAGCCGTTGCCGAAATGGGTTTGACTGCTGCGGACATCGGCGTGTGGTTCATTTCTCCCTGCCCTTCAAAGGAAAGCAACATTCGTCAGTCCGTGGATGTGATAGATACGGCGCTGTCGGGAAGTTTCAGCGTTACGGAGATTTACGGTCTGCTGCTTAAGCGCCTCGGCGGCAGCGGCAGTTTGCGCATCAGGACCGGCTCTTCCTACGGCATGGGGTGGGGAGCTTACGGAGGCGAGATTCGCTCGGCGGGCATCAGGAACGGACTTTCCGTACACGGTATAGAAAACGTTTACGATGTGTTGGAGCAGATTTCCATGAACAAGATGCCTCAACTGGATTATCTGGAATGTTACACTTGCCGGGGCGGCTGCGTCGGCGGTTTGCTGACGGCGGAAAATAAATTTGTCGCCGAAAATAATCTGCGCCGTCGCATTCAGCAGCTGCGGCAAACGGAGCCGGAAAATCGCAGGGAAACTTTGCGGCGAAGCATGACGTTGCACGACTTTCCCGTTTCGGCGGAATTGCGGAAAAAAATAACGCCTCGACCCATGATGCAGTTGGATGAGGACATTGTGGAAGCGATGGAGAAATTCGAGCGCATGGAAGAAGTGCTCACCTCCCTGCCGGGATTGGACTGCGGCGCTTGCGGCGCTCCCAGCTGTCAGGGTCTGGCGGAGGATATAGTGCAGGGTAAAGCTACCGAGATAAATTGTATTTTCAAGCTGCGTTCCAGCGTACATCGTATCGCCCGCGGGATGATGGAGCTGGCAAGGCAGATTCCTGCGGCCGATGAACCGGGAGCGCCGAAAACAAATGAGGGGGATGAAGAATGAAGGTTAAAGAAATGGAGACAGCTCTGGGATTGCAGCTTTTGACGAAAGATTTGTCGGAGGACGCTCTTAACAGAGAACTCAGCGGCGGTTACGTGTCCGATCTTTTGAGCAACGTCATGGGACAGAGCGAGGAAGACATGGTTTGGATAACAATGCAGGGACATAAGAATGTGGCTGCCGCAGCTTCGCTGATGGGCATAGCTGCCGTGGTCGTAGCCGGTGGAGCGCCGGTTGCCGATGAAACACTGAGTAAGGCTGCGCAAAATGACGTAGCCGTATTCAGTTCCGCGGCTTCGGCTTTCGAGCTGGCAGGAAAGCTGTACTGTCTGGGAGTGGGCAGATAGATTTGTGCAGCTTCGGCGTGCAGTGCAAGCAACTTACGAAAAAAAAATAAAAAAAAGCCAATCGCTTATTTCTGTGCAATAAACGTCGCTCAAGGTGCAAAATAATAAATTAATGTATTTCTTAAAAATACACAAAGACCTTAAAAGGTGAAAAGTATTTTCGTGAATAGAGAAAACGACGTCTTGAAAAGGTATTTTTAAGAAAAGAGCAAAATTGTTACATATAAAAAACTTGCTATGTTACAGTTTTATTGGTATTATATTAGCGTTGATGTTTTTTAGATATGGCGGTTGTGCTCGCTAAAGCGCTGAAAATGTTTGCAAAAAATGTGTGAATTTTTTTGCGGTCTGTGGTATAATATCCACAAAGAGCAAGCGGCTGTAAAACCACCTGCAAGCGTTCCGAAAGTGTTGCCGCCCGGCAACTGTCAACGGTAATATCTTGTCTGCCGCTGCCTGAAGGAGAAGGCATACAAGTTTATTTACAGGGGAAACCCGTAAAAATAATGTCCTAACAAACAAGGAGGAAGGTAAACATGATCGATATCAAAGATCGCATTTGTGACGTTGTAGCTGCCAAAGTAATGTCTGCTGAAGCTGCTGCAGAATTCGTAAAAGATGGTGACAATGTAGGTACCAGCGGATTTACTCCGTCCGGTTATCCTAAAGCTGTGCCTTTGGCATTGGCTGAGAGAGGTAAGAAAGCCCCCTTCAAGATTAATGTATGGACCGGTGCATCCGTAGGCCCCGAAATGGATACCGCGATGACGGAAGCGGGTATCGTCGACCGTCGTATGCCTTATCAGACCAACAACGATATGCGTAAAGCTATCAATAACGGTTCCGTAAAATATACCGATTTGCACTTGAGCCATGTTGCTCAGATGACTCGCTACGGCTTCATGGAAAACCGCCGCGATGCCGATGTGGCTATTGTAGAAGCCTGCAAAATCATCGACCTCGGAGACGGAAAAGTAGGTATCGTTCCTACCACTTCCATGGGTAACAGTTCCTCCTATGTACAATCTGCTAAAAAAGTTATCGTTGAAGTGAACGTAACTCAGCCGGTTGCTTTGGAAGGCATGCACGATTCCTATGTTCCTCTGGATCCTCCGCATCGTCTGCCCATTCCCGTAAACGCACCGGAAGATCTGATTGGCACCACCTATATTCCTTGCGAATTGGATAAACTGGTTGCCGTAGTTCCTTGCGACATTACCGATAAAGTTCGTCCTTTGGGCGAAATCGACGAAGACGCCAAAAAAATGGGCAAGAACCTGGTTGAGTTCTTCAAAGCTGAAGTTGCTGCCGGTCGTCTTCCCAAGAACCTGTTGCCGCTGCAATCCGGCGTAGGCTCCGTGGCCAACGCTGTTATCAACGGTCTGGTAAATTCCGACTTCGAAGATCTGACGGTTTACACCGAAGTTATCCAGGACGGCATGTTCGACCTGATCGACGCCGGCAAGCTTCGCGTTTGCTCCGGTACCGCTCTGAGTCCTTCCCCCGAATGCTTGAAGAAATTCTATGCTAACGTAGAAACCTACAAGAAATATATCATCCTGCGTCCTCAGGAAGTTGCCAACAGCCCTGAAGTTGCACGTCGTATCGGCGTTATCGCTATGAACACCGCTATCGAAGTCGACATCTACGGCAATATCAACTCCACTCATATCGCAGGCACCAAGTTGATGAACGGTATCGGCGGTTCCGGCGACTACGCTCGTAACGGCTTCCTGACCGTATTCTTCACAACTTCCCTCGCTAAGGGCGGCGCTATTTCTTCCGTAGTACCTTTCTGCAGCCATGTTGACCACACCGAACACGACGTTGACGTTATCGTTTCCGAGCGCGGTGTAGCCGACCTTCGCGGCTTGAGCCCGAAAGAGCGCGCGCTGGTAATCATCGACAAGATTGCTAACCCCAAATACCAGCCCATGCTGCTTGATTACTTCCATCGCGCCTGCGAAGCCTGCGGCAACAGCCAGACTCCGCACATCATGGGTGAAGCTTTCAGCTTCCATGATCGCTTCGTAAAAACCGGCACCATGGAAATTAAATAAACTTCTTGAGAAGTTTGTAAAAATGGGTTAAAATGTAATAGTGCTTACAGTACACCCCTAAAAACGTTTTACCCTATGCAGTAAGTAATGTTCGGCTCGCGGCTGTGCCGCGGGCCGGCATGAAATTAAAAATGTTGACGAAGCGTTCCGCTTTGCCATAGACCGTCACTGACGGAACACTCTCACCATATTTTCGGAACTGTCCAATCCGAAATATGTAAACCAAATATTTTAAGGAGGATTTGAGAATGGCATTTGAAGAAATTAAAGCTGGTTTAGAGAAATACACCGCTGGTGTAGAAGCTAAACTGGAAAAGAACCCCGAGCGTGCAAACCTTGCACCGAACAGACTGTACACCCCGTTGGATCTTGGTGCAGACTTTGATTATGTAACCAAACTGGGTTTCCCCGGTGAGTATCCTTACACCCGTGGCGTACAACCCACCATGTACCGTGGTCGTTTCTGGACCATGCGTATGTATGCCGGTTTCTCCACTGCTGAAGAATCCAACAAACGTTATCGTTACCTGCTGGAAAACGGCGGCAGCGGTCTTTCCTGCGCATTTGACCTTCCGACCCAGATCGGTTATGATTCCACCGATGCCATGGCTGAAGGCGAAGTTGGTAAAGTAGGCGTTGCTATCGACTCTTTGGCTGATATGGAAATCCTGTTCGACGGCATCTCCCTCGACAAAGTTTCCACTTCCATGACCATCAACGCTCCTGCTTCCGTACTGCTCTGCATGTACATCGCAGTTGCTGAAAAACAAGGCGTTTCCGCAGACAAACTGCGCGGCACCATCCAGAACGATATTCTGAAAGAGTACGCAGCTCGCGGCACTTACATTTTCCCGCCGAAACCGTCCATGCGTCTTATCACCAATATCTTCGAATATTGCTCCAAAAACGTACCGCTGTGGAACACCATCTCCATCTCCGGTTACCATATCCGTGAAGCCGGTTCCACCGCTTCTCAGGAAATCGCATTCACCATCGCTGACGGTATCGCTTATGTAGAAGCTGCTATCAAAGCCGGTCTGAATGTTGACGACTTCGCAGGTCGTTTGTCCTTCTTCTGGAACGCTCACAACAACGTACTTGAAGAAGTTGCTAAATTCCGTGCTTCCCGTCGTGTATGGGCAAAAGTTATGAAAGAACGTTTCGGCGCTAAAAAAGCTAAATCCATGATGCTCCGCGTTCACACTCAGACTGCCGGCTCCATGCTGACCGCACAACAACCTAACAACAACATCGTTCGTGTTGCTTTGCAGACTGCTGCTGCCGTTATGGGCGGAACTCAGTCCTTGCACACCAACTCCAAAGACGAAGCTTTGGCACTGCCGACCACCGAGTCCGTAACCATCGCTCTTCGTACCCAACAAATCGTAGCTTACGAATCCGGTTTGGCTGATACTGTAGATCCGCTGGGCGGCTCCTACTATGTAGAAGCTTTGACCGACAAGATCGAAGCTGAAGCTTGGGAATACATTAAGAAAATCGACGAAATCGGCGGAGCTCCCGAAGCTATCGCTAAAGGTTACATCCAAAAAGAGATCCAGGATTCCGCTTACAAATGGCAGATGGATATCGAAGCTGGACGCCGCATCATCGTTGGCGTTAACAAATTTACCCAGGAAGAAGAACCTCCGAAAAACCTGCTGCGCGTAGACGGTTCCGTAGGCAAACTGCAGGCTGAAAAGATTGCTAAAGTAAAAGCTACCCGCGATAACGCCCGCGTTGAAAAAGCGCTGGCTGCTTTGGAAAAAGCTTGT
>JAXFPC010000024.1:0-43155 GCA_034180005.1 Acidaminococcaceae bacterium
GGAAAAATTCAGACAGCCACGGCTCACAAAACAAAAAAAGCACTCAAGTTTCCTTGAATGCTTATCTTTTATATGGCGGAGTGGGTGGGATTCGAACCCACGCACGGGGTAAACCGTCTAACGATTTAGCAAACCGTCCTCTTCAGCCAGCTTGAGTACCACTCCATCAGGTCACCGCTACATTATAACTTATTGTCAAAATTTTTGCAAGAGAAAAAATGCTACTCCGCGCTGCGAATTTAATGGCGGAAAGGGTGGGATTCGAACCCACGGAGGCTTGCACCTCGCCAGTTTTCAAGACTGGAGCCTTCAACCGCTCGGCCACCTTTCCGTTGACTTTCTAATTATATTAAAAAAAACAGTCTGCGTCAAGCGTTTCAGTTCAGCAGCGACTCGCTGCGTTCCAACGCCCTGTCCTCCAAAAGCAAAGCTTCCTGCTCCAATTGCTGCAGTCGCAGCTGCACCTTAGCGTTGTACGCAGCATCGCCGGTAAATTTTAGATTTATCATAACATTATACGCTGCGCACTGCAAAGCGGCGCGAGCCAGAAGCACGCTGCACGCGACATCCGTAATGACTGCAGAATTACCTATAACTGTCAACCTGTCGGCAATCTTCAAAACCTTTAACCCCATTTCTGCAATGGTAAGCGGCACGGAGGCGGCGTTTTTTGCTGCCGCACCGATGGCTTCCGTCCGCGCGGACTTTTCTTCCGGCGTGCTCTTAGGCAATTTGTAGCAATTCATGAAACTACGAAAAACTTCAGCATCTTTTTCCACCGTTTCCAAGAGCTGTTGGCGCAAATTTTCGGAGCGTTGCAACAACTGCGCAAGTTCTTCCGCATGCTCTGCAAATTTCGCTTTGCCTAGTGTCAAATTGACAACCATACAGGATAGTGCGGCTGCAAGTCCTCCTGCCAAAGCTGCGGCGCCTCCACCGCCCGGTACGGCTTCCGCTGACGACAAATCTTCTAAAAATTCATTGATGGGCAGCTCACTGTATTGCATGACTTCCTCCGCTGTTTTTATTTTCTTCCTTTAAAAATCTTCGTACCTGCACCACTGCTGCGTAGGCGTCCAAAGGCTCATCGGGTACTAAAAGTCCCCGCGGCAGCAATCGTTTTAAACCGCGCGGAGGGTTAGCTTCCCAATAAAGCTGCCTAGCTTCTTCCGTACTGTGCGCTTCGTTCACCATGTAAACCGGCAGACCGGTAAACAGCTTTTTGACCAGACTTGCTACCGTGCTGCTGTTCGTGCCGTCGCCTATAACTGCTCCCGACAACTGCTCCGCCCCGACAAAACCGTCAAGCGCGCTTTCCAAATCTTCCGTAGCTGCCACAAGCAGTTTTAGTACGATTCCGTCATCTTTTACCAGCGCCAAACCGGTTTTGCCGCGCCCCGGATCTATTCCTAAAAACTTATTCATGCAGCTGCTCCACCTTCAGGTATAACTGTACAGGTCCCGCCGTATGAATATCTCCTTTGGCATAAGCCTTGATTATAAACTTACCGCTCATCCTGCGTATATTGTCTGCCAATTCTATCATGGTAGCCGCATCCATCGTGCCGACTTTGCCCGTAATCGGATCCGGCAGAACACCGGCTTCGACTGCCGTCCTGTTTATTCTCGCCAGGAAAGCCGACAACAAATTATCCCCGCCCTCAGACATAGCCGCAACGTCAAAAACTTCGCTGTAAATCAGCTGCCCGTTGTGATAGATGAGCCTATTTTCCACCATCTCTATATCGCAAACCACCAATTCGCCCACAACAATGTTGGCTACCGCTCTTACACGGAACAGCATATTATGCTCCGCTTTATCCAGAACTGCCAATGCCTTGGAAACAGTATCATTGGCTATCCAAATAACTTGTACGGACTGCTCCGCTTTTTCCGCCAAGCCCAAACGTTGCAGAACTATCTCATTAGCATTTTGCAAGAGCCATTTAATTTGTTCCTTATTATCGCTGTTGCTTTTACCGCTATACATAAGTCCGGCATAAATAACTTCGCCTGCTCTGTAGAAAACCTGTCCTTCGCGAATGGTTATTAATCCCTTGCGCAAAGTCTCGGTCATCTTCTCAAGTTCCTGCACTTCGTTGCCCAAGGATTCCTTTGTAGCCGTAAGATCTTCCACTTCCCCCTTGGCCTGCAGATAACTGCTGTTGACTTGATCCAGACGAGTTTCCATCTGCGCTATAGTTCCGGAGCTTTCCTTAATCTTGGCATCCAGAGAATTTATTTTATCATTTTGTACTTCAACCTTTTTCTTTGCAGCTTCTAAAGCTTGTCCGGCAGCATCTTTTTCGGAATTTAAAAAACTTAGTTCCTCCTGCAATTTTTCCATCCCGAAAAGCGCTGTTCTCGCACTTTCAGACGCCACCGACATAATCCCGATAGTTGTCACGGAAATAATAATCCCTGTCAAAACTGTCAACAATATGGAAGTATATTTCGGCCGCAAACCGAACACTGTCATTTTGCGTTTTCCGATTTTGCTTCCCATCTTATCGGCGATATAGGCAATCAGTCCGCCTACAATTGCCATAACGATTATCAATCTTATCCCGACCAAAAGACTACACCTCCAATAAACAGCTTCAGACTATACGTTTTTCTTCTTCAACAAATACCCGCCTATGATCAAACAGATGATATTGGGTGCAGTGCATGCCAAAAGCGGATTCATCACGCCGCCTTTGCCCAAACCGGTCGTAAAAGTCATCACGGCATAATAGATAAATATAACTATGATACTTATTCCCAAACCGATGGAAGAACTTGTCCTCTGTTTCTGCGTTCCCAAAGCGGCGCCTATCATGGCAAAGAAAAAGCTGGCCAATGGTATGGAAATACGCATATATATTTCACACCACTGTCTGGCCGTAGGTTTTTTCTGCAGCTCCAGAACGGAGATATACTCCCGCAGTTCTCTGATCGTCATTTCCTCCGGCTCTTTCTGCTCCCAGGATATCTGTTTGGGAGTGAACGCAAGCGGAATTATCTCTTCTTTGAACTTCGCAGAACTTTGCACGCCTTCTTTTTCGTCCAGTGAATAGATCACTCCGTCAACTATACGCCAGGAACCTTTTTCCCAGTATCCTTCCTTAGCTGTTTGAATCCTGCTTATTTTTCCCTGACGCAGTTCCTGAATGGTTATATCCGTCATTTTACCTTTGGCCTCATCAAACTTGCCGGCATAGGTGATGCGTTGTACATTACCGCTTATATTTTTTATCAGAATATGTTCTTGCGTCGTCGGCCGCGTATTATTCTTGATTTCATAATCCAGAATTCTCGCAGCTTCCAACCTTGACGCCGGCACCACTTTCTCCGCCCAAACTACGGAAAACATGCTTACGGCAAAACCGACTGCCAAAACCGGAGCGACTATTCTGTAATAACTTATACCACCGGCCTTCATGGCCACTATCTCACTGCTTCCGGAAAGTTTTCCGAAAGCCATCAAAGCTGCCAGCAGCATGGACATGGGAAATGTATAATTGATGATTTCCGGCAGATTATAAACGAAAAGACGGGCTACGGTTTCCAGCGGAGCACCGTATTGAGTAATGTACTGTGTTATTTTAAACAACATGGTTGCGGCTATAAAAATGCTGGAAAAAGCAGCCACACCGAAAACAAACGGGTAGAGAAGTTCCTTGAGGACATATCTGTCCAATATACGCATGCGCACTTCTACTCCTCCTACATTGAAAATTTATCGCCCAAATAATATTTGCGTGCTATAGGGTCGTTGGCTATTGTTTCGCTGTCACCGTGCAGAAGGATTTTTCCCTCCGCCAAAATGTACGCTTTATCCACAATGCTGAGTGTTTCCCGCACATTATGATCAGTAATGAGTATGCCTATCCCTCTGGCGGCTAAATGCGCTATCATACCCTGAATATCGGCAACTGCAATCGGATCTATTCCGGCAAAAGGTTCGTCAAGCAGAATGAATGCCGGATCCGTTGCCAATGCTCTCGCAATCTCCACACGACGCCGTTCGCCTCCTGAAAGCGACTTCCCCAAATTTTTGCGTACATGCTGCAGACGAAACTCTTCAATCAAGGAATTCATTTTCTGCAATCTTTCCTCCGTTGCCAAAGATGTCGTTTCTAAAATTGCCAAAATATTTTCTTCCACCGTCAGCTTGCTGAATATGGAGGATTCCTGAGGTAAATAGCCGATACCTGCCATAGCTCGCTCATACATGGCAAGATTGCTGATATCGCGGCCGTCCAAAGTAACGTTGCCGCTGTCCGGCCTTTCCAAACCCACAATCATGTAAAAAGTGGTCGTCTTGCCGGCGCCGTTTGGTCCCAGCAGTCCGACGATGCTTCCCTGTTCCACGGAAATGCTTACACTATTAACAACATTACGTCCGGAATAACTCTTTACCAAATCATTAGTTTCGATGATCAAATCTTTTCCTCCGCCTTTAAGTCTATGCCTGCTTGTTACCAGACTGCGACGTTTTTTCTTCAGGAATATAATAAATCTTCACGTTGCCGTCGGCAACCGCATATTTTGTATTGGTCAGTTTCAAACTGTCGCCGCTGACGGAGTTGCCGTCCTGAACGGCGCGAGCATTTCCTATCAACTCGATGTAACCGCTGTTGTCTGTTTTATAAATTGCTCTGTCAGCAGAAGCATCCAATTTTCTGGCTTCACTGGTTATGACAACGCCGCCTGTAGCATTGGCCGTTCCGGAACGCATATCATAATCAAGCTTTTCAGCCTTAAGCACACTGCCGTCCGTATCGGAAAGCCGTGCCCAACTGCCTATGGTTTCAGCATACTCCCGCTCTTTGTTGTAATCTATTCTGTCGGCACTGACAGTTCTCCCGCCTTTACGCAAGGAAGCATTGCCGACAGCACTCATGCTGTTTTCATAAGAAATTATAAATCTCTGACACTCTATATGGGCATCTTCCTGATCGGCAATCACATTGCCCACCAAAGTGCCTGACTTTGTTTTACTGTTAAAAGTGGCGTAGGAAGCTGTCGCTCTGCCGTTATCCTGTTCCAATACCACGTTGCCCTTGGCGGTTCCTTCACCGGTACGCAGATTGTATTCAAGTTCATCGGCCTTCACACTGAATTTGCCGCCCGCCGCATAACCTGCAGTTGCAGCTGTGAACATTGCGACAACGGCAGCTATAAACACCCAGCTCTTTTTATTTATCATAATCAATTACCGCTCCTTTCCACCTTGGCGCTGCCCTGCAGCTTCAACTTCTCAAATGCCGTGGTTGTTTCGGCTTTATCTGCAACCGCGGTATACCCGCGTGCTTTTATCCGCACCTTACCTTCGGCTCTAAGCAAACCGTTTTTCTGCGTATAGTTTACCTTATCAGCCTGCAACTCTTCTCCCGTTTCAGCTCTGGCTGAAACCTTACCGCTAAGTGAAAAATCATTTTGATTTACCACAGCATTTCCCGTATCTGCAATTACTTCAATATAGCTACCGTCTGAGCGAAAAACTTTTCCCTTGATATTTTTCAAAGTGAAATTTTGCTGTTTACTGTCCGACTGAAGTTCACCGACAGTAAACTCCCAAAGTTTTTTGCCGTCCTTTTCACGATTGATGACTGTATTCTTCAAGGAAGCGTTGGCGTTAACTTTTACACCGTTGCCCAAGTCTATATTCTTGGGAGCGCCGCCTCCCAGAAGCAACCAGGCTATGATCGCTCCGCCCAAAAGCAGCGCCGCGATTATACTCAAAATAAAATTTCTACTCATCGGCTACACGACCTCCTCCGAAGCTTCGTAGGGAGTATTCCAACGATGTTGGAACCAGATCCAGTTATCCGGATATTCCTCAATTATTTTTTCGATTTCACGATTCATCTGCAGAGTTACTTTGTAATCGTCAGCCTTTTTATCTCCCGTAGCTTCATAACGAATAGGCTCACGCACAATTATCCTGTGTCCGTAGCCGCCGTCTTTGCGCACTATAAAAATAGGTATGATAGGCGCGCCGAATTTTCCGGAAAAATACGCCGGTCCTACAGGAGTCGAAGCCATTTTGCCGAGAAAAGGAGCAAAAATGCCGCCGTAACCTCCGTCCTGATCCGCGATTAATCCAAGCATCCTTCCTTTTTTCATGGCTCTGGCGCAACCAAGAATTTCATTTGTTCCTCGAGAAAATATTTCTTGCCCGACTCCTCGGCGCAGTTCATTCATAAAATCACTGTATACTCTGTTCGGCTGCGGTTTTTCCACCGCACTTACAGGAAATCCGTTCAAAGCCAAAGCTGCTCCCAACCACTCCCAGTTGTCCATATGACAAGCCAAAAGGATAACACCTTTCCCCTCATTCAAAGTTTCCCACAAAATATCCTCGTTGTCGAAAGAAACGAGTCCTCTGATATTATCCTTATTCAGTGCCGGCATGTAGAGAATTTCCATAAAGGTTATGCCCAAATTGATAAACAGTCTTTTTATTGTCACCTCGGCTTGAACATCATCATAACCCAAACATTCTGAAATTGTCCGTTCGGCTCTCAGGCGCTGCTTTTTTGCAACAACGTGATATATGCGTCCTACGACTTTACCCGACAGCACGACAAGACTGTACGGTAAAAAAGAAACGACACTGCTGACAATCTTTAGTAAATAATATATCCACATTACTGTTTATCTCCGCATCCGCACGCTGAATATTCAGCCACAAGTCGCTGCCATTGCGACTGCGCTTTCAGTATGCTTTCAATTACTTCTCGCACGGCGCCACGTCCGCCTGTCGCGACAGTCACCGTGTCCGCCGCCGCTTTTATCTCCGCTGCGGCATCCGCAGGAGCGAAGGTCGTTCCTGCGCAGGCGAAAGCCGGCAAATCATTCAGATCGTCTCCCATATAGGCGATCTCACATCTCATCAACCCCAGCTTTTCGCTCAGAGTTTTCAGCGCGACATTTTTATCTTTTACATTCTGCAACAGAATAGTTATGCCCAACTCCTCCGCTCTGCGTTTGACTATCATGCTGCTGCGACCGGTTATCAGCGCCACCTTAAGACCGCAACGCAAAGCGCAACTGATACCCATCCCGTCTTTGGCATTAAAAACTTTATATGTTTCACCTTCCGCTCCTATGCACAAACTTCCGTCCGTCAAAACTCCGTCCACATCGAGAGCCAAAAGTTTTATTGCGCGCAATCCGTCTTGCATCACACCACTCCCTGCCGCACAAGATCTGTCATATGTAAAATGCCGATAACTTTGCGTTCTTTGTCAATGACGGGAAGCACCGTTATAGGTTTAGGCTTATTGCTTTCCATGATGTGTAGCGCCTGAGCTGCAAGCTTATCTTTAGTGATTACTTTCGGCGAAGCAGTCATCAGCTCCGTTACCGGCTTACTCAAGAAATTAACGCCGTTACTGAGCCCGCGCCTGATATCTCCGTCTGTAAGAACGCCCTGCATGATCCCGCGTGCGTCGACAACAGAAACCGCGCCCAAACCTTTATCGGTGATTATGAACAACGCTTCCTGAACGGTAGCGCTGCTTTCGACAACAGGATTTTCCGTACCGCTGTGCATAACATCGGCCACCGTGAGCAGCAGTTTTCGACCCAAGGAACCGCCGGGATGAAAAACCGCGAACTGGCTGGCTGTAAAATTACGTTTCTGCAACAGAGTCAACGCCAACGCATCACCATAAGCTAAAGCAGCCGTGGTGCTGCTGGTAGGAGCCAAACCTAACGGACAGGCTTCGTTGGTCACGCCGACATTCAAAACCACATCTGCATTTTTACCCAAAGTTGAATCCGGTTTGCCAACCATGGCGATAATCTTTGCCCCAATCCTGCGCAGAGACGGCAATATATTTAGTATCTCCCCGGTTTCGCCGCTGTTGGATAAAGCAATCACAACATCCCCTGATGTCACCATACCGAGATCTCCGTGGATGCCTTCAGCCGGATGCAAATAAAAAGAAGGTGTTCCGGTGCTTGCCAAAGTTGCCGCCAACTTACGCCCCACGATGCCGGACTTGCCCATGCCGGTAATAACGGTACGACCCGGACAGTCAAGAATCATATTCACTGCCGCGAGAAAGTGTTCGTCCACTCTGGGAATAAGATCCAAAATAGCTTCGGCTTCCATACGCAAAACATCTTGAGCGCGCTTCAGCATTGCTTCCATTTAACAAGAGCCACCTTTCCTGATTTAACCGCGGACGATTTTATCAATAGCAATAACGTCCGTCAATAATTTCTGTAAATTATCAAGACGCACCATGTTCGGTCCGTCCGACAGAGCTTCGGCAGGGTTATCATGAACCTCCAGGAACAAAGCATCGATACCCACTGCTGCGGCCGCTCTCGCCATATGCGGGACATATTGACTTTGCCCGCCGCTGGAAGTGCCCTGTCCTCCGGGAATCTGAACACTGTGAGTAGCGTCCATCACTACCGGATAACCAAATTCACGCATCACAGCCAGACCGCGCATATCGGTAACAAGAGTATTATATCCGAAGCTTGCTCCTCGCTCCGTCAAAAGCAGATTTTTATTACCTGCTTCTTCAATTTTTTTAATGACATTCTTCATATCCCACGGAGCCAAAAATTGTCCTTTTTTTACGTTCACCGTTTTGCCCGTCGCGGCAGCGGCGTGAACTAAATCAGTTTGCCGGCATAAAAAAGCCGGAATTTGCAAAACATCCGCGACCTCGGCAACTTTCTCGCACTGCCACGGTTCGTGAACATCCGTAACAACAGGAACAGCCAAATCTTTTTTCAGCTGCGCCAAAAGTTGCAGGCCTTCAACCAGTCCGGGTCCTCTGAAAGAATTATAAGAAGATCGATTCGCTTTGTCAAAAGAAGCCTTAAAAACATACGGCATACCCAAAGCTTCACAAATGGCTTTTGCTCTTTTGCCGATCATCAGACTGCGTTCGTATCCCTCCAAGACACACGGTCCTGCCATGAGAAGCAGCGGCTGCCCCTGCCCGACTTTGTAATCACCAATACTTACCGTCTGCATACTTCACCTCTGCTTACATTTCTCCACGAGCAAACAACTCGTTCACTGCGGCAAGATCTTCCGGAGTATCTACTCCGATACCCTGAAAATCACTTTCCAAAACTTTTATCTTATAGCCGTTTTCCAAAGCCCGCAACTGTTCCAAACTTTCCGCTCTTTCCAGAGGAGTCGGAGCAAGTGCCGCATACGTCAGCAGAAAATTACGACGATAGGCATAAATTCCGACATGTTTGAAAACATTATAATCATCTTGCCGGTTCCTCGGATAAGGAAGCAGACTGCGGGAAAAATACAGAGCAAATCCGTTCAAATCTGTAACAACTTTAACCGCTGCCGGATTATCATAATCTGCTTCCGACATACGCACTTTCAGCGTTGCCATCTGCTGCTCTTCCGAGTTCTCAAAAGAACTTGCCAAGCGGTCTATAACCTCCGGAGGTATCATTGGTTCATCGCCCTGCACATTTACAATAATGTCGGCCTCCGGATACATAAGAGCGACCTCCGCCAGGCGATCCGTTCCGCTGGGATGATCCGGCGAAGTCATAACTGCTTTGCCTCCGAAAGCTTCCACAGCCTGCAAGACCTCTTCGCTGTCGGTGGCAACAATAACTTCATCGGGAAGCTGCGCCAAAGAAGCTCTCTCATAAACATGTTGAATCATAGGTTTGCCTGCAATCATAGACAAAGGCTTTCCCGGAAGTCTGGTAGAAGCATAACGCGCCGGTATAACGCACAAAACTTTCATTATCTAACCAACTCCTTCTTAATTGCATTCTCCACATATTCCAAGAACTTATCCCTGCCCTCGGTAATACATATATCCATATTCAGTATATACAAAGGTATCTCTCTTTCAGAATAAATAAACTCCGTAGGTATCTTAACTGCATCTTTGGCTGTGGCTATCATGGCTACAGCTTTAAGACTGCTCGCTCTCTCGTTAATATACTGCATCTCCAGCATTCCGTAGTCATGATGATCGGGATAGCGGACAGCTTCCAAAATATTAAGTCCTATACTGATCAAAGTCTGCTCAAAAGACGACGGATTGCCGATGGCTGAAAACACCATAACATCTTTGCCTTTCAGGTCCTCCAGCTCCTTAACACTTACGTTGATGCCTTTATACCAATCGGCTATCTCTACAAAATTTTTAGGATGATGTACACTTTCAACTACCGGAGCGTTGCCGTTATAGTGTTCAATAGTATTGCGCAACTGCAGTCTGCTGATTTTGCTGCTCTGATCCGTTTTAGTCAACAAAAACAAGTCTCCCCTATCAAGATTTTTCAACGGTTCCCGCAAAGTTCCGCGCGGCAATACACAACCGTTGCCGAACATGTTCAGCGTATCCACCAACACTACGTCCAAATCACGTTCCAGTTGCCAATGCTGATAACCGTCGTCCATGATTATCACTTCCGCTCCAAGCTTTTCTACAGCGTAGCGCCCGGTCACGGCACGATTTTTACCTATAACAACAGGTACGCCCGGCAAAGTTTTCGCCATCAAGTATGCTTCATCACCTGCCTCATAGGCTGTCATAAAAATCTTTTCCCCGTTGGATACAACTCCTATATCCTTACCCCAGTGAGAACGATAGCCGCGGTTGAGAATAACAACTCTATACCCCATGTTTTTGATGATAACAGCCATTTTTTGCGCCGTAGGCGTTTTACCTGTGCCGCCTACGGTTATATTGCCGATAGATATAACGCAGCAAGGCAATTTTTCCCTGCTTTTAAGTCCGGATCGATACAAACCGAGTTTGCAGCATACTCCGAATTCGTACAGATAAGAAATTCCCCGCAATAAACACAGAAGAAGCCATCCAAAAAAAGGCGTTTCAGGTCCGTAGGCAATCTGATAAACGTATTGTATAATTGCATCTCCGTGACGCAGACGCGCGCCGCCTTCATCTCTCAAATTGCGCGTATTGACAGGATACTCCGAAAATTCCCTCGCCGGAACGGCGGTAAATTCCAACAACTCTTTCAAATAATTTATACTTTTAACATCAGCTCCGCGGTTTTCTTTGATGACCTGAATCGAAGCTTGCCCCATTTTGTTACGCAGAGCATCATCGGCAGCAATGTCAAGCATTACCTTAGTAAGTTCCGGCCCATTATGAACCATCTTACAGCCGCCGGCTTTGCTGAGCAATGCATACGAATCTTTAAAATTCTGCATACTCGGGCCAACGAGAATCGGTTTGGCGTGAGCCGCCGGCTCCAAAACATTATGGCCGCCGGTGCCGCTGAATGATCCGCCGACATAGACAATATCGCCCACGGCATAAATGCGTCCCAACTCACCTATGGTGTCAAGGACTATAACAGGATACCTGCGTCCATCGGTCGCTTCCAACATCTGCGAACGATAACCCGTTTTGTAACCGAAAGTAGCTGCAAGCTTGGCAATTTCCGCGGCTCTCGCCGTTTTACGCGGAGCAATCACTAAAGCTGCATCTTTATGTGCCCTTTTGATTTCCCTAAATGATTCGATCAACAGTTTTTCTTCTCCGGGATGAGTCGAGCCGGCAATAATTACCGGATAGCAGCCTTCTATGCCCAACTCTCGCCGATATTTCTCCAGATCTTCTTCAGTAACTTCCGCATATGTTTGATCGAATTTTGTATTACCCGTAACAAAAACTTTGCTGCGCTCAGCACCCAAATGAGTTATGTAATCGGCATCTATGCTGGACTGCATGCAAAAACGCGTTACCGTGTTCAGCATGTCATCCCAAATTCCGTAGAGATACCGATAAGTTTTGACAGATTTTTCTGAGATGCGTCCGTTAACCATCATTACAGGAATATGACGCTCTCTGATCGCGCTGAGAAAATTTGGCCACAGCTCCGTTTCCACCGGCATAAACACTCCCGGGTGGATGCGCTGCACTAAAGATCCCGCTACAAACGGAAGATCCAACGGAAAATAAATAATAGCGTCAGCTTCCGGAATTATTTGTTTTGCCATATTGTATCCGCCCACTGTAAATGCGGAAACAAGAATAGGCCTGTCCGGCAATTCTTTCCGTATCTGCCTTACCAATGGGCTGGTAGCGACAATCTCACCCACAGAAGCTCCGTGAATCCAAATGCAATTCTTACGCATAACCTTCGCTATCTCTTCATCATCTACACAGCCTAGACTCTGCTTAAAACGCAGCTTAAACCCCTGTTCCGTAAACAGACGGTAGGTATAGTATGGTATGACGAACAGCACCAAAGCTATCAACAACAGAATATTATAAAGTAAATACATCAACTGACCTCTCTATTCCTCCCGGCAAGTTTCCTTTTCCCTGTATTGTATCTTGTAAAGATACGCGTACAATCCTTCCTTCGCCAGAAGCTCTTCATGAGTACCTTCTTCTGCAATACGACCTTTGTCGAGTACTATAATCTTATCCGCCTTGCTTATAGTTGAAAGGCGGTGAGCAATAACAAAAGACGTTCTGCCTATCATCAAACGTTCAAGAGCTTCCTGCACGATGCGTTCACTTTCGGTATCCAACGCTGAAGTAGCTTCGTCCAGAATCAAAATCTGCGGATTCTTCAATATAGCTCTCGCTATTGCAATTCTCTGACGCTGACCGCCGGAAATATTAACACCGCGATCGCCTAACATAGTATCATATCCGTGTGGCAATTCCGTAATAAATTGATGAGCGTTTGCCGCTTTGGCGGCAGCCTCAACTTCCTCGCGCCCGGCATCAAGTCTGCCGTACAGAATATTGTCATACACAGTACCGTTAAAAAGCAATGTTTCCTGAGGAACGATACCTACCTGTTCACGCAAAGAAGCTTTCGTCACTTTACGTATATCGTAACCGTCAATGCTTATACTGCCTCCGCTCACATCATAAAAACGCGGCAGCAGATTGGCCACAGTCGATTTGCCTGCGCCGGACGGACCGACAAAAGCTACCACCTGTCCCGGCTCCACAGAAAAACTTACACCACTGATAACATTTTCATCTTTATTGTATGCAAAAGAAACATCATCAAAACGAACATAGCCCTTCACCGGCGGAAGTACCCGCGCGTCAGGAGCATCCTTGAGCGTTTCCGGCAAGTCGATGACGTTAAACACGCGTTGCGCTGCCGCCAAAGCTTTTTGAATATTGCCGATAACTCTGCTCAATCGCTTTATGGGATTGGAAATATTAACGGCGTAAGTTAAGAAAGCGACCAAAGATCCTGCCGTTATCTCACCCTTTATAACACTATTGCCGCCATACCAGATAATCATAGTAACGCCTATTGCCGCAACCAACTCTATGGTCGGCGTAAGTGTCGCCATCAGCTGTGCGTTCTTCATATTGGCGCTGAACTGATTATAATTTTCTTTGTCGAAGCGTTCTATTTCGTAACTTTCTCTCACAAAGGACTTGATAACTCTGGCTGAAGTTACGGTTTCCTGCAGCACGGAAGTAATATCCGCGGTAGCCTCCTGAATCCTGCTGCCGGATCTGCGGATGCGTTTACCGAACATATCTATAAACGCCAAAACGAAGGGGAAAGTGCAAAAGGTAAACAGAAACAATTTCCAATCCAGATAAATCATAACGACAACGGAAGCCACCAATATAAAACTTTCAGTTATAAGTTCCACTATATTTTCTACCAACGCTGACTGCAAAGCGCTGACATCGTTGGTAACATAGCTCATGATGACACCTGTTTTATTTTTGTCGTAGAAAGACATTCCCAAGCGCTGTAATTTTTCGAAAACATCTCTGCGAATATCAATAATCACCCGCTGCCCCACATAGCTCATCAGATAGCTCTGTCCATAGTAAAAAATTCCTCTTACTACGAACACTACGATGATACTGGCAGCAATATAATTGAGCATCTCCGTATTTTTTTCAGCAAGTACCTGATCTACCATATCTTTAATAATCCACGGCAAATAAGCGGTACCGCCTGCAGCGACAACCGTACAGATGCCTGCGCATAATGCTCTCATGGCATACGGTCTGACATATTGCAAAGCTCTTAAATATAAATTCATCTTTTCTCCTTGGCTGCCCTAAGCACCAACTCGGCTACCCTGTTGACAGCTCCCGGTTCTCCCAGCATTTCTTTTACCTTATGCAGATCCTCCTGCAGCCGACCGTGCCGCTGTGTTTCTAAAAGTTCCATAGCAGCGGCAGCTACATTTTCCGGCGTAAAATCCTCCTGCAGCAGTTCGGGCATTATTTTTCTGCCGGCAACTATATTGGGCAAACCTATATTGGGGATATTCAGTACTCTTCTGGCAATAAAAGCGCTTACAGGAGATACTCTGTAAACGATGACACTGCCCAAGCCGCAAAGCGCCGCTTCCAGGGTAACTGTTCCGCTGGTGGCGAGAGCCAAATCGGCCGCTCTGAAAAGATCATAATTTCTATTCCCCTCGACAATCCGCACGTCTACCTCTGCGTCCTGTATTTTTTTCTGCAACATCTCCGCAGGTATGGTGGCGGCACGCGGCAAAATAAATTCGACACCGGGCAACTTCTTTTGCAAAAGTTCGGCTGAACGAAGCAACACAGGCAGCATCTTTTCTATTTCCATCACTCTGCTGCCTGGCAGAAGCACTATCAGTTTACCATCAGCTTTTTTCCCCAACCAGAGTTCTGCTTCCTCTTTCGTCAAAGAAGGCTTAACTATGTCCAGTAAAGGGTGTCCTACAAAAACCGCTTTAGCCCCGGCTTCTTTGTAAACATCATACTCGAAAGGAAAAATACACGCCACATAGTCGACTATGTGCGCCACGCTTTTAGCTCTTCCCTTGTGCCACGCCCAAGCTGAAGGTGCAATGTATGAAATGACAGGAATACCGTTTTCATGTGCAAGCTTGGCAAGCTTCATGTTGAATCCCGGATAATCGACGACCAAAAGACAGTCAGGTTTTCTCTCTTTAATCACGGCGGCAAAATCTCTGCGCAGTTTAAAAAGAGCCGGAAGTCTTTTGAGAACTTCGACAAATCCCATAACGCCATGTTCTTTTATATCAAAGATAACTTCACCGCCGGCACCGCGCAACGCATCGCCGCCCATGCCGAAAACCTCGGCTGTCGGATCAGCTTTTTTTATGGCCGCAGTCACCGCAGCTGCGTGAAGATCTCCGGATGCTTCTCCGGCTGAAATTAAAATTCTGGTCATAATCTTTCCCTGCGCATATGCTCTTGCCAAAACAAGCACACTGATAAATATTGAAAACAAAAATTTGGAAACACAACCCCAATTTAAAATACTCGGTTATATTATAGCACACAAAAAAGCAGCTGACAAAAAGCATCAGCCGCTTATCACAAATATTTTATCGTACCACGATAGTTATATTATTGGCATCAGCCAAAGCAATGGTTTTCTCTCGTTCCACTATTAAAGTATTGCCCGATTCTATAATGATGCCTGTTGCTCCGGCGTGAATCATAGCCTCCAACGTTTTGGTTCCGAAACCCGGAATATCAAAGCGCTGATCTTGCGCAGGCTTGGCAGTCTTGGCAACGATTACGCCGCCCTTACCCAAATAACCGCCGCGCAAAATACAGGCATCGGTTCCTTCAATCGCTTCCACTGCCATCACTGCTCTGTTTTTTACTACAACCGTCTGTCCTATGTCAAGACCTCCGATGGCCTTGGCCATGGTAAAGCCGAAATCCATATCCACCAGCTCTGTTTCTGTGGGAGCTCTTTTAGTGAGCACTCCCGGCGCAGGCAGCAATGGTTTGATTAAAATTGTCTGATCCATGACTTCCATGCCTTCGCTCTCCAGTTCGTACACGATGGCCTTCATCAAAGTGTCATCTCTGCGATCCGGAACGGAAGCCAAAATTTTCAGAGCGCGAAGATCCGGAACAATCGCTCCGACCTTGTATAAAACTTCCTTCGTCACCTTGCCTATCATCGTCACCTTGGCGACATGATGTTGCTTGAGGACCGAAATAATTTTGCCGACTCTGCCCACATTAATTTCATAATAACTGTCGACACTGTCAGCCAACTCGGCATCTGTTCCCGGAACAAGAGCGATAGCGATCACTTCATAACCGAGTTTTTTTGCCGAACGCGCCACCTCTACAGGTAAATGCCCCACTCCCGCAAGAATACCCAAAGTTTCCATATCAGCCTCTGCGTGTGCGGATAATGCCGCGCTCAACATTGCGCAAAAATCTCAGAAGATATTCTACCGGTTCACAGCTGAGCAACTCCTGCTCCATAGTCTCGATGGATTCCTTTAATGACAATCCGCTGTGGTATAAAATACGAAAAGCTTTTTTCAACTCGCTGCGTTCTTCGGCAGGCATTCCAGCACGAGAAAGCCCTACGCTGTTAAGACCGGAAACAAAACACGGATCTCCCGCAGCAATCATGAAAGGCGGAATATCCTGCGCCACGCGAGCCATGCCGCCGATCATAACATTGCGACCTATTTTGGTAAATTGGTGCACGGCGGATAAGCCGCCGATGACGGCGCGGTCTTCTACGATAACGTGACCTGCAAGAGTAGCAACATTGGACATGACAACATTATTGCCCACCGTACAGTTATGAGCAACATGAGTATACGCCATCATGAGAATATTATTACCGATACGAGTCTCGTTGCCCTCGCCGCAAGCTCTGTTTACAGTGCAACATTCGCGGAATACACCGCCGTCTCCTATAACCGTGAAAGTTTTTTCACCGACAAACTTCAGATCCTGAGGATTGCCGCCGATGGAACAGCCGGGATAAAAGACGCAGTTCTTGCCAATGGTAGTGTACTTGTGAATAACAGCATGCGCACCTATCGTGCAACCATCGCCAATGACTACACTATCGTCAATGATTGCGTAAGGACCTATTTTGACACCCTCGCCTATAACAGCGTCCGGATGAATAATTGCAGTAGGATGGATACCTTCTTCCGGCATAATAACCGAACTCATAACATTTCACTCCTCATATAATCATCTCATCATCAATCGTTTAAATAATGAGTTCACAGACATCATTCTTTACAGTCGGAAAACACTATACATTTTAACTGTTGTCAAAGGTGTTTGCAAGAAAATTAAAGCAGATTTTTGAGCAATTACTCAAAATATCTGCTTTTTTTAACACAACACTATTTTATTTTATGCAATCTTGGCATTTACTTATTCCTTGGAATCCATGATGGCAAAAGTGCAGTCGCATTGACAGGCGACCTTTCCGTCCACAGTACCGATACAACGAATGACACCCATACTGCCGCGCATAATTTTGATTACCTCTGCCGTCGTAACCAACTGATCGCCAGGAACAATCTGTTTACGGAAGCGAACATTATCAATCTTAGCAAATACGGCGATCTTTCCCCTGTTTTCTTCCGGATAAAGCATCGCTACACCGCCTACCTGAGCCATGGCCTCTATAAGAAGCACGCCAGGCATGATCGGTTCGTTAGGAAAATGACCCAGAAACTGTACTTCGTTGGCAGTAATATTTTTTATGCCGACGGCACGTTTCATAGGTTCCACTTCTAAGATACGATCTACCAAAAGCATAGGATAGCGATGAGGCAGAATCTTTTTAATTTCGTTTATATCCAATACTGTCATACTTACTCCTCACTCCTGTACGATTCTATTTGCCCGGCAACTGCAGCGTTAAAAGCGTGCCCGGATTTGACCGCAATCACATGCGCCTTAATATGTCCCAAAAGATATAAATCTCCGATAACATCTAAAATTTTATGCCGAATCAGCTCATCGTCAAAGCGCGGAACTGAAAGCATTTCATCTTTATCAAACACCACTACGTTCTCTACACTTCCGCCTAAGCCGAGACCTAAACTTTTCAGCATTTCCAGTTCTTCTGTAAAGGCAACCGTTCTGGCAGCCATAATTTGTTCTTTGAAGCTGTCACGATCAAGTTCAATATCATAATACTGAGTCCCAAGCAGCGGATGTTTGTTTACCGATACGAAAGATATTCTGTATCCGTCATAAGGAACCACTGTTATGAAGCGATCTCCATCGTAAAAAGAAAATTCCTTCGTAACTTTGTAAATATTTCTCTCAGCTTGCTGTGCAACGATGCCCGCCTCTTCCAAAAGTTCGCAAAACACCTTGGCGCTCCCGTCCGTAACGGGAGGTTCCGGAGACGACATCTCAATCCTGATATTATCGACGCCTTCCATGGATAAGGCAGCCATCAGATGCTCAACAGTAAATACCTCAGCTCCGTTTTCAGAAAGAGTTGTCGCTTTAACAGTGGAACTGACATTTTTTACAGTCGCTCTTATTTCAGGACGCCCCTGTAAATCGGTACGCACGAACACTATACCGCTGTTCGGAGCGGCAGGTTTCAGTTCCATCAGCACTTCCTTTCCGGAATGCAACCCGATGCCGGAATAAGTTATGCTGCGCTTTATTGTCTGCTGTAAGTTATTTTCGCAATTCATTATTAACCTTCCTGATTATTTTTAAATCGTCTTCTTCCGTCTTTCCAACGATCGTGCACCCAAAACCACATGGAAGGATCACTGCTGATCTCCTCTTCGAGTATCGCTGCTAATTTTTCCGTAACAGCTACACAATCAGCATTCTTATCTTCACTACATCCCGCATACAAAGCCGGATACACTTTTACGACGCTTTTCCCGTCTTCCCTGTTATGAATGAAAGCCGGCACCACCGGAGTTCCGTATAAACGCGAAAAAGCTGCTGAGCCGAGCGGAATTACAGAATCTTTTCCAAAAAGTTTAAGGCATACACCGTCATCATTTGTGTCCTGATCATACAGTATGCCAAGAAATTTTTTCTCGCGCAAAGCCCTGCTGATAGCCATCAGACCGTGCCTACCTCTGTTGTAAGCTATTTTTTGCCCGACGGACTGCCTGTATTCATTGACAAACCTATCCATGCTGCCGTTGTTTTGCTTTCTGGCAATAGACAGCATATCATACCCAAGCAAAGAAATCGCCGCTCCCAAAAGCTCCCAGTTTCCAAAATGTGCGGTAGCTATAATAACCCCACGATCTTTAGCGGCAGCTTCACGCAGATTTTCCAATCCTTCAAATTCTACAAATTCATCCAGATTAGTCGGCTTCAGAAGCGGAAAACGCAAAAACTCTACTGCCATACGCCCGAATCTGTACAAGCTGGCATCGGCAATACAAGCGGCATCGGTTCCACTCACGCCCAAACATTCCCTGATATTTGCAGCCGCCATCTTTTTACGCCAGGCCGGCGCAAATATCAAAGCCAAATTCCCCAGTAAACTTCCCAGAGACTTACTTACCCAAGCAGGAGCCACACACACAAATCTGCTTACAATTTTAATCAGATAGTATCCTAACAAAATACATGTTCCCCAAAATTCTCCGGCTTATCGTTGCCGGCAATTTCTTCTATAAACCTGAACTTTGCAGACGCTCAAGTTCTTTCCGCAGCTCTTTAAGCTGCTTCTGCATGTCGCTGACCTTGCGCAGACTTGCTTCGTGTCGCAGCCATGCTTTCATCGGCATGGCCGGAAATCCTCCCATGACCGCTCCGTCAGCCACATTGTTCGTTATGCCGGCTCTTGCTCCGAAAGTACAGTTATTGCCTATGCTGATGTGCCCTACCGTCCCGGATTGTCCGCCAAAAGTGCAGTTATCGCCAACGGTAACGCTTCCCGAAATACCAACATGAGCTACCACAAGACAATTTTTTCCCAGCACATCATTATGTCCCAGGTGAACCAGATTATCTATTTTTGTTCCCTTGCCGACAACGGTACTGTTGACAGTACCCCGGTCTATACATGTGTTCGAGCCTATTTCAACATCATCCTCAAGAATAACATTGCCTGTCTGAGGAACTTTGGTATGCACTCCGGCTTGCGTAACAAACCCGAAGCCGTCTCCGCCGATAACGGCGCCCGCCTGCAGAATGACTCTGTTTCCCAAAACACAGTCTTCGCGAACAGTAACATGAGGATAAAGAAGGCAATTTTGTCCCAACTTTACACGTTTGCCAACATACGCATGCGGATAGATAATTGAACCGCTGCCAATCTCAGCACCATCTTCAACTACGGCAAAAGGCATCACGGCGACATTTTCACTCAACTTGGCTCCAGGGGCGACATATGCCAACGGACTGACTGTCATTTCAACGCTTTCCTGAGCATGAAATAATTCCAGCAACGAAGCAAACGCCGCACGCGGATTTTCAACCCTGATGACGGGACGGTCATGAAGCACGGGATCATCTTTTCCCAAAACAATTACGCCGGCGCTGCTTAAATGACACTGCTCCACATAAGGAGGCACTGCAAAAGAAATATCTTCAGCTCCTGCTTCAAGCAATCCTCTTACTCCCGTTATCTTCAGTTCTCCATTATCATTTTCCAAAGACCCATGCAAAAATTCAGCCAACTCCAGCGGGCTCTTCTCCATCACTCTGCCTCCATTATTCCCCCGCCTCCGGGCGAAGGATACTGACTTAATCGCAGCATTATTTCATTTTTTCGATAACCTGAGCGGTTACATCCTGCCCGCCTTGAGGCACCGCTTCCTTGACGAGGATGGCGCCGAGATTTTTCTCTTTGGCAACCTGAGCCAGTGCGGTTTCAAAACTTGCTTTTAATTTATTCTGTGCCTCACTTTGAAGCAGACGAACTTTCGCAGAATAATCCTGGGCAATTTTAGCCTGCTCTTCCGCACTTTTTCCGGCAACTTCCTTTTCCATTTGCGCCTTCAGTTCTTCAACTTTCTTAGTTCCTTCTTCTTTTGTGGTCTTAACTATTGGCGCTTCACTTTCAACTTTTTTCATATCCACAGTACCGAATTCGGCAGTACGTCCTCCACAACCGAAGGAAAGCAAAGCTACTGCCACCATAAGAGCAACTATAATTTTTTTCATTACCTGAACCCTCACTTATTTATTTGTTCTTGATTTCTTTAACAACTTCATCAGTCAAATCATCAGCCTTGACATTTACCTTGTACTCGTTGAAAACCACAGTATAACCTCTCTCTTGAGCTAATTTCATAACTGCGCTCTCAATATCGGCTTCTATCTTCTTCCTCAGCTCTTCATTTTTTTCCCGCTGTTTGCCGATTTCCTGGTCCATAATCTCAAGAGCTTTTTGCAAAGCCTGCGGGGCCGCGCCCAGTTTTTCCGAATATTCGTCATCGCCTGCTGACAAATCGGCGCGAACTTTCTTTCCTAACTCTTCAGCCTTATCACCGAGTCGCTCGTTCATCACAAGCACATACGGTTGCATTTTTTCTTTCAGGTAAGCCTGCTTTTCTGCCGCAAGCAACTCCAGTTTTTTCCCAAAATCGTCCTGAGTGCTTTGTAAAATCTGCTCTACAGCTTGCCGCTCTTCCTGTTTCATTTTCACAGCTTCCAACTGCAGACGAAGATTGAATATTTTTAGACGATACTCCTGTTCCAACGCCTGTCGACGCTCATGAATCAGCGCGTCGGCCTCCCGCTCCAGAGCGGCAAACTGTCTTTCCAAACGTTTACCTTCTTCGGCATGAGCTTCAGCCATTTTAGCATTAAATTCCGCTTCTGCATAACTCTGTCTGCTTCGTTGCTGAAGTGCACGCAATTTTAACACGCTGTCCAGTTGAGATTTAGCACGCAGCGCCTGTGCGTCACGTTTGCGCAACAAATCCTCCACAATCTTCTCATTACGGCGTAAGCTCTCCTCTTGAGGATGACCGGCCACAGCATCTTTCCAATTTACAACTGCCAGTTTATCTTTTCCCGATTTGCCGGAACCGCAGGCGGAAATCAGCAGTACAGCCGTAATCAAGATACTTATTCTCGCTACTAATGGCCTGCTCAAAAAATCTCCTCCTGCCGAATCTTATTACTGCATCCTCAAAAAAAATTATTTTGCACTTTGTACAGCCTTGGCGACCTCATCGGTAATATCAACACCGCCGTAAATAACATTGCTCTTCTCTACCACTACCGAAAGACCTTTTTTATCAGCCACTTTCTTAATGGTGTCTTCTATTTTTTTAAGAACAGGCTCCATCAATTCTTTTTCTTTGTTAGCCAAACGCTCCTCGATCTGGGTAAAATAGCGTTTCTTTTCCTCTTCGTTCATGCTCTTGGATTTCTCTTCAAAATCTTTTTGAGCGTTTTCAACTTCCGCTTTCATTGTATTGTTGACATTTTGCAGATCAGGACTTTGACTGACAATCATACGGTAATTCACAACGCCTATAGCAGATTCACCGGCCGCAGCAGAAGCCACTTTGCTGAAACCGCTCTGACTAAGAGATAATGCGAAGCAGCCCAAAACAAAAACTGCAGCTACAAACAAGGAAACCATTTTAACGTTTTTGGGATTACGCAAATATTCCATCATAACTATACATACCTACTTTCTTTCACTTGATACTATGGCATTTTATATTATATCAGTCTGCGCAGATTCTTTCAAGAAACACTACAAATTTCCTATGACACGCAGATAAAACTCCTTGCCGCCGTAGACGTACTCCGTGCTTAAGAATTCATGGATCCTGTACCTTACAGCAAATTCATTTCTGTTCTGTTCGGAATAGTGCTCCGCTCGCAGCTTCCACTTCGGACCCAGTTCATACTCCAACCGGTAAACATTTTCTCGCGCCGGCATGCGGTATCTGTAACTCCACTTGCTGCGCCCCCAATGATGGTTCATACCTACGCTTCCCTGCCAACGAACGTCATCAAAAACAAGTTCTCCCTCGGCAAAAAGTTCATTGCGTCCGGAAATAAATTTCCCGATATGAGCCGTACCTGAAAGATTATTTTCTTTTCTGCCAATATCACCGTAACCTTCGAACCAAATCCTGTAATCGGACGAATGCAAAACGATATTGACCGTCAAATCCGCTCCCGGTTCCAGAGTTACAGTGGGCTTTAAAGCGTAAATCTGCAATTCTCTTTCGCGAAGAAGTTTTTCCGTCAGCTGCTTCTCCAAAACATTTCTGTTTGCCTTAACATATTCCACCGGCATACCTCTGAGTTTTTCACACTCGGAAATATATTTATATTTCAATTTCATCAACAGAATATTTGGAATATCGTCGCTCCTAAGTTCGTATTTTATATTTCTGACAAGTTGTCCTACAGGAAATATGATCACCTGAACTGTCGTCGCTCCTCCGTCATATTGCAGCACATCGACAGCAGCCTTAAACTCCGGCAAACTTTCTTCGACGCGCTCGCGCACTAACCGTCGCAAAACTCCCCCGGCCCAATCTCCGGCATCAACCGATGCGCCGTTGATAGCCTTCGTCAGTTCACAGCGCAGCGACGGTAACCGACTCTCCAATTCTGCGGCTGTCGCATCGTCAATCCCGGAAAATTTCAGATCGATAACAGGCGAAACTATCACACTGCTCCATGGCTTGGCGTACATGCGCACTCGCAAAACTCTTCCGGCATCAAACTCAACATTTTTCAACTCATATCCGGTAAAAACTCTGTCTCCGATTTCGGCAAGAAGCCTGCTGTATTCGCCGCGCGAACTTTCTACAGCTACGCTCTCTTTGTCCAGAAAGAGTTGTTCACACACCACCTGCATACTGGTGGCCATTTTTTTCAGAAGAAGATCGCTGGTACTGCCGCCCGTATCAATAACATCTACGTAAACTTCTTCAATATTTGCAGAAAAGGCCTGCTGCACCGGCAGCAGGCTCACAAAAACTGCAGCTAAAACACTACGGTATAGCTTCATGGATATCACCAACAAACTTTAGAATTGAGCACCGAAGCTGAAGTGGAAACGTCCTCCGTTGGAGCCGTAACCGTAATCCAGCTTGATCGGACCCAGAGGAGACGTTATCCGCAGACCCAGACCGATGCTGCTTTTAATCTTGCTCATATCAAAAGCATCCTCGTGACGTTTATCCCAAGCATAACCGTTGTCGGTAAAGACAACTCCCTGGACTTTCTTTATGATTGGGAAGCGATATTCCAGCGTCGCCTTAAGCATACTGTTGCCGCGATATTGATCGTCCTCATAGCCGCGCAATGTTTCAGCGCCACCCATGGTAAAGCGCTGACTGAGAGGCATATTACCGCCGGCATACCCGGCGCCCAAGTTAAGCGCCCAGACGCTCTCACCACCGCCGCGATAATAATAACGGTAATCGGCGGTAAACTTAGTGAAATCAAAATCTCCTCCCATGAACCCGGCGTGCTCCAAACTGTAGCTGATACGTTTTCCTTCATGGGGATCATAAATATTGTCACGGGAGTCAAAAATTCTTCCCAACGTCAAACTGCGAGTGGTACCGAAATTTTCGCGCCGACGTTCTGCAGCAGTAGAAGGCATCCATGCCTCACGCATACTGTCAAAAGAATTTTCATAGTATTGTGTAGAACCTTCATAACCGTCGGCTATGCCCTTGTATTTATCTTTACGATTTTTCAAAGTGATATAATTGCTGACGAACTGATTATCCGTCACGCGGCTTAAGGTCAGTTCCTGACCTGTACGCCGTCTGTCATAACGAGCGATTTCGTTCGCGCTTTGATTATAATCGGCGCATTCGTTGGTCATATCGTAAATATTGATAGTCGCGCTCGTTTCCTTGCTGTCAATCCAGGGACGAGTGTAGGAAAAATCATAGTTTTTATTGTCCTCACTGCCGAATTCCCAACGCAGATTAACCTTGTCGCCAGTGCCGCGGAAGTTTTTATCGCCGATAGATACCATACCTACAAAACCGTCAGTACTGCTGTAGCCGGCACCAATACCCAAAGTTCCCGTATTCATTTCCACAACGGAAATCTCTACTTCCACAGAATTCGGTTCCCGTCCGGGATTCAGTTTAATGTTTACGTCCTCAAAAAATCCGAGATTATAAACTCTTTGCATACTGCGACGAGCTTCTTTAGCATTGAAAGGTTTGCCTTTTTTCAGCTTCATTTCCCGCAGGATGACGTAATCTTTTGTTTTGCTGTTACCTTTGACTTTAAAATCTTCTACAACGCCTTCGTTAACCTCAAGGTTGATAATCCCCGAAGGATCCATTTGCAGATTGCTGACGCGAGCCAAAATATAACCGTTGCTGCGATACTCTTCCTCAAGCTTCTGTACACAGGCGTTAATATCTTTTAAATTAGCTATTTTGCCTTCTTCAAGATTAAAAAATCCCTGCAGTTTTTTGGTAGAAATAACGGTGTTACCCGTTGGAGCCACTCCTTTGTAAACAGGATTTTCCTGTACTCTGTATACTACCTGAACTCCTTCCGGAACAATTCTGAAATCAGGACGAATGTCATAAAAATAGCCTAATTCGTAAATTGACGCCAAATCTTCGGAAATAACGGATTCGGTCAACTCATTTCCCGGCTTTGATTTTATAGCTCCCTTTATGACATCCTCCGCTATAAGCTTTTGTCCTTCGACTATATGCTTTGTGATCCTCTTGCCGATGTACGGAGCCAGCGCATTCTCTTTTTTCGTTTCCACGGCTCCTGCCCCGTTTGCAACAGCGGGCTTAATCTCCTCAGCAAAAACAGGAGCGGTCAAAAGTAATGACATCGCACCTATGGCTAACGGTTGCAACAGTAATTTCTTTTTCAAAATCGGTTCCCCCTATAAATTATTTCGAATTGCGCAGTTCAACCCTAGCCGCCTGCACAAGGCGACGAACCTCGTCGCGTGATACGTCAAGATTATCAACGGGTATATTCTGCTTGACTTCGGAAGCAACAGTTTTATGCTCCTCCTTAAAAGAACTATTCTCAAGCGCAGGTTTCTGTTCTGCAGCTGTAGCCTGAATCTGCGTTCTTACCGGCTCCGATATGGCAACCCGGTCGCTTTGAGGCGCGATGTTTTTTCTGGCGTAAAACCATCCGCTTAAACCAGAAATAACAAGCAAAACTGAACAGAGCACTGCCAAAAGCTGCCTGTTCCAACACCACACCGAAGAATCCCTGCGGCGCAAATTTTTCAACTCGGCCTCTGCAAGCATAAGATCCAGCTCTCCACGCAACTCTCTTTTATCGAGAAAACTTTTCTCAGCGTTTTCCAAACTGTTTTTCGCAGCGGTAATACGCCGGAGCAAAGTTCTGCCGTTCTCAGCCACCTGCACGACCTCCTTTAAGTTTTACTCGGATGATACCTCTTTCAAAAACATTCTGACTTTTTATATAGAGTCATACTTTTTTATGAATTATCTACATTGATTTAATTAAAATATGCCGGCATTTCCTCAAAATTACTCATTATTTCTCAAATTATCAATAATATCATGCTGAAATCATCATGAATTATTCAAGTCATGCATGAACCTCGACAACATTCCGCGTATACGTCGCACACCCTTCTTCTGCAACCTGTAAACATGCCCCAAGCTTACGTTAATGGTATCTGCTACAGCTTGAGCCGTTCTGTCTTCGATATAAATTTCCTGCAACACCTGCTGCTCCTTAGCCGGCAATCTTTGCAACGCCTGTTCTACTTTCTCTTTTACTGCAAGCTGTTCAAATATCTCCGCCGGAGAACAAGCGTCGGACGGCAACACATCAGCAAGAGTGACTCCCTGATACAGTTCGCTTTCCAAAGAAAGGTCAACATTTTTACTGCAGGAACGAAGATAATCTATCATACTTCCTTTAATGCGGTAGGAAGCGAATAAACTGAAAGCCACTTTGCGAGTATGATCGTAGCTGTCAGCTGCTTCCAAAAGTCCAACCATGCCTTCTTGAATAAGTTCCATAGTTTCAGTCTCAGGGAGTTTGAAAGCAACAGCTATTTTAAATACCAACGGTTGGTACGAAAGCATCAGCTTTTGGTGCGCCTGTAAATCACCCCGAGCCGACAACTCCCATAAAGCCATTTCTTCTTCTGTTCTTAACAACGGTTGCTTGCGCAATTCCGCCAAATATTCCTGCAGCATATTTATCTCCCTTGCCTTATCGTTTAAAAGGTTAGCTTATATTCCACCCCGTACCAATGTTCTTTTTCTTTCAGCTTGCTGCTGTTGTTAGAATACGTTATGTTAAAATTATCGCTTATATCGTACTGCCCGAAGATACTTCTGTCAATACCGTCAAAGCTTGTCGTGTAACCAATCATAAAACGATCAGTTAAATATTTGCTCACCAGAATATTATACTGTCTCCGCTCATCCTTTGTAAGATCGCGTACTCTGTAGCTGCTGCCGGAATATCCGATGCCCGAGCGAACCCGTCCGTTATAAATCTTAAATTGGTCTAAGCCCAGCCATTTCTCGACAAAATCCTCCACTTCTCCAAGAATTGTCATCTGGAGTCCTGCTGTCAGCAAATTAGCCATGTCGTCTCCGGTAATATAATCATTGCCAGCAATATCTCTCTGCAAAGTCAACATTCTCACTATAGTGTTTTTATCGAGAGGAGGATCGCTGCTTAGCTGCAGATCCATATTGTCGAGTTGTCCGGCAATGCGCATGGCAATATTATACCTGTTGAACCGCGCTCTGCTTTCCAAATTTATATTGGGAATAAAGCTGCCTGCATCAATCCAAACAAGCCTTGCTTCATCAACTTTAAAGTTGGTGCGCAGATAAGTTACTGTTCCTTTCGTCGACTTTACGGATCCTTCTATCACGGGGAAAAGCGTGCTGCCCTTCAGCTTCAGACCTCCGCTCACCCAAAGATCATACAAAAAACTGTTGTAAAAATGAATCTTCGGTCCCAGCTCTATCTGAAGATCCATACCGTAATTGGAACTTCCTTCGCCGAATTCAGGTATCGTAGGCATATTTACCAAAACATCGTCAAATTTTATGCCACCCTTTATCATAGGTCTGAAAGCACTCGGCGGCGGATTATTTCCTTTTCTGTTTCTGAAATCAAAATATTTTTGCGGCAAAAGTTCAACATCCCCGGTTATCTTTCCGCTGAAGAGCGATGTATGAATCTCCGCGTTATCCGCTTTCACCTGCAGACTGTACGCCGTATCGGCAGATGTATTCAATGCATAAGTTCCTGCCGCATAAAGTGTTCCTTTGCCAAGTTTTGCCGACAACTCGGATAAATTGATACTGTTACCGTTAAATTCGGAGCGCAGATTCAGCTGTTCAAAAACTGTGGAAACATCCTTCAATTTAAGACTGCCGTCTTTAATCTGGATCGATCCGTACAGCAACGGCGATTCAAGTGTTCCGTCAATTTGTACTTTGCCTTGAATATCCCCTATGCCCCACTCGACAAAATCTGTTAATGCTGGCAACAAGCCCAAACGAGCATCATCAAAATCAACATCTATCTTCATATGCGCATCTGCATGTCTGCGCTCTTCCTTGGGCCGGAAAAGATCCAGCGGAATCTCGCCCGACGCTCCCACATTATAAACATCCTTGGATAAAAGCAATTGGTGTAGCTTGAGGGAATCATCTTTCAGCGACAACACGGCTGTTGCTTTGTCAAGACTTACTCCGTCGATGCTACCGTCGTAAATTTCCACCGATGCTGAACCTGTAGGTGCGTCAAAACTTCCCTTTAATTCCGCACGTAAATCCGTCGTGCCTTTAATATCCCGCGGCACTTTCATCATAGCGGTAACTATTCCCGGGTCAGCTTTGCGAGCCGTTAATCCGATATTATATTCCCTTTTTTCAAAATCAACGTCGCCGTTTACAAGAACTATGCCCCTATCTTCAACGCTCTGTTTTTCCTGAAGCTTGACATCGTCGAAATAAAGTTTTCCTTCACGCAGTCGTCCCTTAAAATTCAACTGATGGTACAACAGCCGGCTGAGTTTAACGTCATTGGCTGTAACGTCTATGTCCACACCTGCATTTTCGTCAGAATGCATAGTTATTTTTCCGTTAACAATTCCTTCTATATCATGCTCTACGCGACACATCCTCAAAATACCGCCGACGTCTCCCCACATGGTCAGTATATCTCCGGAAAGAAAACCGTCCGGAAGACTGATATTTAAATCCGCACTGTACATACCGTAATCAACCGTATTATTTTTATGAGGTTGCTTGAAAGATACGTTGACTAAATTTTTTCCCTTGCCATTTAAATTGACTCTTCCCTCTACATCGGTAATTGTCTCTCCGTTTATGCTTATATTCTCTGCCGAAACATTGCCGACAAAAAGAGGTTCTGACAAAGTGCCGCGCAGTTTTCCGGAAGCATTCACCAAACCGGCAAGTACAACGTTGTCACCAGTAAAAGGTATATTCCCCAAATCTACATTTTGAGACTGCACATCAAAATTTAAACTCTTATCCTGCAGCATGCTGCCGTTCAATACAACCTTGGCGGCATAAGCGTCCACGCGGAAATCTTTCAGCGTAAGCACTCCACTGTCATAAACGTAACTGCCTGTAATACTGTCAAAAAGATTATCGTCTATGCTGCCGTCCGAAGCATAGAGATTCCCCTGCGCATACGGCGCGTCCATACTGCCGCGAATATGCAACTCATTATCCACATTGCCTGTCAAAGGTACGCCACTGTGAAGATGCTCAGCCAGCGGCTCCAAACGTACGGCATCGGTCTTAAGCGTCAAATCAAGCTGAGGAGTTTCTTCGTTCAAATTTACTGTTCCGCTTAAAATATGCTTGCCCTGCGACATATTGAAAACAATATTTTCAATGGCAGCAATGCCGTCTTTCAGCACTAAGCTGCCCACAGCACTTTTTACAGGCTGTTTCATGATATCCGCATCACGAAGTTCCAAAGATACTTCCATCTCCGGACGATTGATGCTGCCGCGAAGCGCAAATCTTGAGGAAACGTTTCCACCGCTGCATTCAACGCCTACAGCTTCAAGCAAAGGCTGCAACCGGAAAGCATTCATTTTGCCGACGATATCCATGTTGCCGTTTTTTTCTATATACCCAACCGCATTTATGCTTCCGTCTCCGGAAAAAGCGCTGAAATGTTCCGCGTAAAGACGTTCATTTTTATACTTACCGTCAAAAGCCAACTTATGAATTTTTACACCGCGAAAATCAAGCGCCAAACTTTCTGCAGCCACGTTGACATCAAATCCGTCGTCTGCACGACGTACCAAAAATGCCGCATTTCCGTCCATAGTTACAGCATTTTGCGGCGATGCTTGCGGAGCATACCGAATATTTTTCAGTTCAAGATCTCCCGCTGCAGTTTCTGTTGCTGTATTATATGTCCCGCCAAATATAAATGTCCCTTCACCGTAAGTTCCCGTTCCGTTACTTATATTAAGAATCCTCTCACGGTAAGAAAAAGGCAGCTTAACACCTGTAAAAGCGTGACCGTCATACATGAACCGCTCTGCTGAAACACTGCCTTCACCGCTTACATTCTCCGGATTTTTCAAATCGGCAGTGCCGCTCAGGAGCAGCCCTTGTCCATCCACTTCGATTGACAGCTTATCTGTTTGTACTACACTGTCGCTGCTTGTAATTTTTCCGCTCAGTTTTATTTTATGTTCGATATCTCGCAGCGCCAACACGCCTGTCACATCGTTCAAAAAACCTGTTCCCGAATAGCGCACCTTTTCGCCGTCATTATCATAAATGAGGCGCACTGATTCCACAATACCCGTCATGTCGGCGACACCGCAGTATTCCTGCAGCATCCGAGCATAAGAGTCCAGTATGAGCCTTTCACTTGACGCGGTAATATTTCCTGCGCCTTTAGTAGTCACCAATCCTTTCAAAAGAACTTTATTCTCTCCCTCTTGCAGCTGCAGTTCAGCTGCAAATTTAGGATTGCCTGTTCCGCTGATATCACCGTCTACCGAAAAAAATTTGCTTTCTTCCGTCGTGCTGACATGCAGCCCGCCGTTTTTTATTTCCAACAACCCGTAAAAAGGTGTGCTGTCAGAATCAGTACTTTTCAAAAATTCCGCTGTGTTCCATTTTTTGTTCTCATCTCGTTTCAGATACACTTGAGGCGCTTGCAATGTTACCCTACTCAGAGAACGTAAAGGATCGCTCAGACCAAGCCATGGTCTGAAACGCAGCTGCACCAGAGGCAGTTCCGCAATTTTGTCTCCTATCGCATCTTTTATCACAACGTCGCTTAGTTCCGCTTCAAGTCCTCCGTTCCAAACTATTTTGCCGACACTGACTTTTCCATTGATGTAATCTGTCGCTCTCTCTTCAATTACAGGCAGTAATTCTTTGAAATATTCCGGAGCGACGTCCTTAACCAAGAAGGCGTACCCCGCCGATAAAACTACGCCAATCAAACAAAAAATTTTTAAAAACAGCTTCATGTTCTGCTCCGATATCCGTTCCATGTAAATCAACAAAAATAATTACCACTATTCTACTTCGACACAAGGTATAATCTTCCTTTAAAAAGTCATCATTTTTAAAGGACCAATTGTCAAAAAAGAACCGTACGGAATCTTCCGTACGGTTCCTGCACAATATTTTATTTTGAAACAGACGTCTCAACTTTTATCGGCACTGCCATCGGCTCACCTATGGATGTCAACAAATTTGTTTTCGCAGTATTATAATCATACATAGCTGTAAAATAATTATTCTTAGCGTCTGTTAGAGCAACCTGCGCATCCAACACATCAGTGTTCGTAGCAACGCCGGCACGATAACTCAACTGTGCTATGCGGAAATCCTCTTCGGCTTTAGCAACTGCCATCTCCGTAGTTTTGATTCTTTTTTCCGCTTCTCGCAAGCTCAGATAATTACTGCGCACATCCAAATTAACAGTGTCAACCGTGTTGCGATACGCTTCTTCGGCAGAGTGAAGATTTGCTTCCGCTCCGTGTATTTTCGACAAAGTAACGCCGGAATCAAAAATATTCAGAGAAACATTAACGCCGACGCCCCACTTACCGTTGTCATCTCCGGGCCAATCAGTACCGTCCCAATTTTGCGTAGCACCTAAAGCTACCGTAGGCATATGACCGCTCCGCGCAATCTGCAAAGCGCCCTTGTAAACGTTCACTTTCTGACGCGCCTGCTCCAGCTCAGGCCTATGCTCGGCTGCATAGTCGAGGCAATATTTCAGATCTTTATCGTAAGGAGTATAGTTAAGCACATACTGAAGCTTCAGTGTCGTATCCAAAGGCAGACCGACAACTCTGTTCAAATTCGCTTCCGCCAGATGATAAGCATTTTCCGCTTTCAGCAAACTTTGTTGCGCTCCTGCCAACTCAACTTCACTACGCAACACGTCCACCTTGGCTACGACACCCACTTCATACTGAGCGTTAACGTTCTTAAGATGATCTTCCAGGCGCTGTACTGATTCTTTACCCAACTGCTGCATATTATCCGCCTGCAAAACGCTGAAATAACTGTTGGTCACATTTGAGCGCATTTCATTGTACGCTTTTTGTATTCCCACCTCAGCGATTCTATAGGATGCCTCAGCTTGTTTGGCATTGCCTTCCAACTTGCCTCCCGTAAAAATCGGCAAACTTACAGAAAGACCGTTGGCATATTTATTGCCTATCCCTTTGCTGTAAATTCCCGGAATAACTTCCTGATAATCATTATAACCGCCACGATTGGTACTGTGAGTTCCCGTAATGCTGATGCCGAAGCTTTCGCGAGCCGCGTTATAATTGGAACGCGCATAGTCTCGTTCATAAGATGCTATCTTTAAATCCGGATGAGTAGCAAACGCTCTCTCCATAGCCTGCTGCAAATCAAGTTCCACTACCTCACCGGCAAATGCTGACCTCGACAGCATGAGTACCGCTGCGGCGGCAAGAACCAATCCTCTGTTTCCATATTTATAAATGCTCATCTGTAAACCTCCATTCACAGCTGACTGATTAGTCAGTATAGCAAAATTATATTTATTTTAAACTGCAAAGTCAAATATAATTTTTAAGTTCACGCATATGTCATTTTTCAAAAGTAAGAACGCACGCCGAAGTAGGTACCTTTACTATTACCGCGCACATCCATACTTTCTCCGTAGAGCGAAATACCGTCGCTCAATTTAACTTCGCCGCCCAATCTTACTTTCAGGTTGTCAAAATTATATGCCTGCGAATAAATCTTCAGAGAATTGCCGAAATCATAGCTTGCTCCCACACCCAGCTCTCCCTGCATCGCACCGGCCTCCAACCCCGCGCGACCGAATTTTCTCCCGGCGATAAAATCGACCTTATTGCTGCCCCCTATATCATAACCACCCATATAAATATAGTTTTTCTCTCCGGGCTTCAACTTTACTCCCATACTTCCGCGCCAGTCTCCAGCTTTAAAACTGCGCCCCGCGTCTAAAGCAAACTCAGCCTCACTGAAAGTCCCTAAAATTTTATTTGCTTTGGCGCTTGTTTCTCTGACGTTCACCAAGGTTTCTTTAAGAGACTGGCTCGTTACCGGATCCTGCGCCACCTGCTCTAAAACCTTAACTATATTTTCCATGCGTTCGCTAGTTTGAGCCATATGCTGCGCAATAGCGGCAACATTTCTGCCTGTGGTACCATCATTGTCCACACCTGTCATAACGCTGTCAATATGGGCTACAGTACTGTTCATATGCCTGCTTAATTCATTCATTTGCCGAATCATGCTCACCATGTCCTGCTGGCTGGCTACAGCAACCTCTGCCATTATTCCCGTGAACTTATTCATATTCACGGAAATTTCTCCAAAATCTTTAAAGCCTGTTTTTAAAGAATTTTGAACCTCCGGATCACCGAAAATATTTTCAAAAGCTACAGCAATTTTTTCCAGCCTTCGTAAAAGTTCTCCGGAATCGGCAAAAAAGCTATCCATTCCACCTCCGGAAACACCGTTTATATGGCTACCTTCTTCAATGTATCCACTGTCGTAACTGCGGGGCGGTACAATGTTGACGAATTTTTCTCCTAAAATACCGTCCGCGCTGATAGTAAACGCTGCACCTTTAGGAATTTTTATATTCTTTTCAATATCGGCTACAACTTCCACTTTATCCGTCGCTACCTTGATGTCTTTGACTGTACCCACCTGCACCCCGGCATAACGAACCATGTGTCCTTTCATAAGACCATCCACTTGAGGATAGTTTATGTGCAGCTTATATCCTGCCGGGCCGAAGGACAGCGCTCCCATAAAAGTTATTATTCCGGCCAATACGGCAGCTCCGCTTAATGCGAACGCACCTACTTTCACCTCATGGTTTGCCATTTTCTATCTCCTTTTTATACTCCAGTCCCTGCAAAAAAGCTTGTACAATCGGATTCTTACTGTTTTTGAACGCTTCCGCGTCGGCAAGTTCAACTATTTTTCCCTGATACAGCATGGCTATCCTATCCGCTGCTGCAAAAGCCGATTGCATATCGTGCGTTATCAAAACGGAAGTTATCCCCAGCTGCTTCTGCATTTTTCGTATAAGTTTGGTTATGTTCATCGTCATCACGGGATCCAAACCTGCCGTAGGTTCATCATAAAAAACTATTTGCGGCTGCATTGCCAAAGCTCTTGCAAGTCCGATACGTTTCTTCATACCGCCTGACAATTCAGAAGGCAACATTTTGTAAGTATCCGGCATACCGACCATCTCTAGAAGTCGGCACACTCTGATTGCTATTTCCTCTTCAGACAATTGAAAATATCTTCTCAGTCCGAAAGCAACATTTTCGCCAACATTCAAAAAATCAAACAATGCCGAGTATTGAAAAACTACGCCCATTTTTTTGCGCAACTCATCCATTTCATCATCGCTGCAGCCATTTATTTCTCTGCCGCAGATGCAAACACTGCCGGCATCCGGTCGCAGTAAACCGGTCAAGACTTTCATGATCGTACTCTTACCGGTTCCTGAAGGACCGATGACAGCTAGTGTCTCCCCTGATTTAATATCCAAATCGATTTTGTCCAAAACTACTTTTTCGCCGAAAGCTACTTCCAGCTGCCGTATTTGTATCAACACTTCTTCCATAATACGCGTCAGCTCCTTACACATACAAGACAATCGACAGAAAATAGTTAACTATGAAAATTAAAATAATTGAAAGTACTACGGATGATGTGGTGGCCAGCCCCACACCTTCAGCTCCGTTGGGAGCATTAAGTCCCTTATAACTTCCGACTATGGCGATTATGGCTCCGAAGAAAGAGCTTTTAATCATCCCTCCGAAAATATCGTAAAATTCCATCAGTGTGCGTATGGAATTTTCATACGTAAAACTGCTGATGCCGGCATAAAAATGAGCAACGATCCATCCACCTATATTACCCAGCAGATTAGCAAAAATCACCAATATCGGCATCATCATCACCATGGCAATAAATCTCGGTACCACAAGAAAAGCGACAGGATTGGCTGCCATAACTTTCAGAGCGTCAATCTGCTCAGTCACCTTCATCGTGCCCAACTCAGCTGCGATGGCTGCACCTATTCTTCCGGCCACAACTACACCTGTAAGTACCGGTACCAGTTCACGCGCCATAGCAATAGCTACAATACCTCCGACGGAAGCTGCAGCTCCTAATTTCACAAACTCCTTGGCTGTCTGCACTGCAAAAACCATACCGGTGCAAACAATTGTGATCAATACTATCGGCAGAGAATTCGCTCCCAGCAAAGCCATCTGGCGAACGATCTCTCGCCAATCGGCGCGATTCAATTTCTGCAGTGTGGAAATGAATAAAAGCGTAATTTCTCCGCAGGCTTCGCAAAATCTCAATATTCTGTTTCCCAAGACACCGCAAATATCAGTCAACATATAACATCCTTTCACGGGTTAAACCGTTGCAAAGATTTATTTAACAGTCAAGACTACTTCCACTTCGCCATCAACAATAAAATCAAAAGGATACTTCTTTTTATAGGGAGAACCGTGCAGCAATCCTTCCAACCCGGTATCAGGCTGCTCTTCATCAGGTCGCTTACCGCTGGATAAGTCAATAATTATCTCATTATTTTTATCGGCGTTATTAATATTTTTTACATAATCAAAAAGTGTCCTCTGCTTTTCTTTCTTCTTAGCTGCCGGAGCACCCTCTTCTTTTTGTTTGCGCAGAAGATCTATTACCCAAGCGAAGCTGCTGCCGCCTCTGACATTCAGTGCCAATTTCGGTTCGCTGTATTTCTCGGGCACGATAAAATTTATCTTTCTCTGAAAAGATTCTCCCCTATAAGGCTTCAGTTCAACGGTGAACTCGACTTTTTCCCCCGGTTTCACCACTGACTTATCCGTCTTTACACTGATTATCTCGGCGACCTGCACAGCTTCCGACAATTCCGCCTCAACATTAACACCGTACACATCGATATCGGTAAATTTATTTTTCATCAACACGGAAGTAGCATCCGACAGCTCAACATTGATATTTTTCAATAAATTACTTACGGCATAATACATATTTTCTCTTTTAATTTCCAGCATTTTTTTATCTTGATCTCTGCCGGTAATAGTGAAAACCACTTTAGCCGTACCTCCGCCGTTTCTGTCCATAGTTTTGCTGGCAGTATTAACAACAGCCGCGTCGACTACAGCCGGAAAAAGTTCCGCGTCTTCAATAACATTGACTCTTGTACTGTTGGTAACGCCTCTGTCTTTATCGGCGACGGAAACAAAAACCGGAACTGTCGGAGGCAATTTCCCGATGACTCCGCCTATACCACTGAAACGATCCTGATCAAAATGCCCCAAAGCGTCACCGATGGTACCGACTTTATAGCTACTCTGCAAATTAGGAACACACCCAAGAATCCAGGATTTAGTCATAAAAAATCCGCTGTTTCCGCGTTGCATGAAAGGATGACCGAACGCAAGCACTCTCCCGTTGTCATCAGTCCAGGTGACGGTACCCAAAGCGCCCAGAGTAAGATCACCTTTCATAATAGCAACACCCACAGCACTGCCTGGTTCAAGTTTAGTCTTCGAAGTAACATCTGTGCTTCCCGATCCTACAGGTTGAAAACCGAAACCGTTCAAACGCTCCTGCAAATATTCCAATCCGTACTCGGTAAATCCTCCCGCCATCAAAGGTGTACCTTGAGGAATCCAATGAGCGTCTCTTCGCGCAGGTTCATCCAACATCCGCAGCATGCTCCCTATGGGAGTAAGAAAACAATAATGCGGATCGTTAAAAGTTCTTCCGTAAGCAACAGCGCCCACCAGCCTGCCGTCGACATAAACAGGGCTGCCGCTCATACCTTGAGCTACTCCGCCCGTTTTATCTATCAACGAACCGTACAAACGCACAAAAATATTGTATCCCGCCGCTTCACTGCCGGTAACTCCGAGGATTTCCACATCAAAATCTTCAATGGTATCACCTGATATAACCGTCTTTCCGATACCGTGCATCCCGGGTTTTATATCTTTGATCGGCATCAAAGATATATTGGCGGCAACTGCCGTCAAATTAACGCAGAACATGATAAGTGTCAAAATTATCTTAAAAGCCATTTTTTCTCCCGGAGCTAAAACTCTCTTCTATAACTGTCAAAAATCTCAGCAAAGCATAAAACATACACCATTTCATTATAAATTATACAACTACAACATTGCTTTTACAAGGCTCACTAAATCGGGAACAATCCCATGCCCATGCTGATGCGTCTTTCTCTTCCATCCGACGGTCTGTTAACAATTCTGCCTCGGATAATCATTTCGCTCGAACCGCCACCGTCAAAATTGACGGCATCCTTGACACCGAGTCGTAACATGTACATGGCAATTTCTTCGAGCGTCATGCCGGAAGAAAGTTTACTGCGTCCATCCACGACAAAAAGTATAAGCGTTCCATCTTTCTTCAATCCCACAGCAGTCCGCGGCGCTCTGCCGATTGCTATATCCGCAGCGATATTCTCTTCCAACGTTCGCACATTAATCTTTCCGTTTTCCAACAAAAGCGGACCTCCGCCGATAACTGTTTCCGCCTTATCCGCTTCCGGCGTTCCCAGCGTTTCAAATATAACAGCTGTATCACCGAGTTTCAATTTCGCCAAAGCTTGCGCATAAATTCCGTGTCCCGATAAAACGACCGTACCCTGTTCAATTTTCATATTGCCGGCAGATGAAACGGCGACCACCTTATTGCCCTTTATTTTAACTTCATAGCCATACGCATTTGTCTTAGTTGATTCCGCAAAATGTTCGTTGTACAAAATAAAATCGTCGGTAAGTCTGGATCTGTTCATTCCTTTAATCTGTAGGTACTTGGCTCCCGGCAGGCGCACTTTGCCAGTATACTGCAAATCTCTTGCCAGCATACGTTTATTTTTTAAGGCTATGTAACCGCTGCGTCTCTGTTCATCCATACTCAAAAATTTTCCATGATCTTTTGTGCTGCCGATAACCCAACCGTCCGTATCAAAATAAGATGCGTTTACAGCCACGGGCAATTCTCGACGTGCAGCTTCCTTTGCTAAAGACCCCAGTCCGTTATAGCTTCCTGCTGCTGAAAACGGTCTGAGTTCGTACCTTGCATCAGGCGCAACACTTACTATGTGTGCCTGAATCTGTCTTCCGGAAAATTCATCCTGCATAAAAGTATACTCCACTCCTGCAGCAATTTTTTCCGTTTGCTTCACGATATTTATGCGATAAATATCTATGACTAATCTATCAGGTGCCGGCAAACGATATACTTTGTACTGAGAATCCTTACTAAGATCTATCTCCAAACGACTACCGCCGTCACCGCTTTTTTTCAGCGCAACGCTTTTTACTATCTGATCTTTAACCGGTATGTTTACGGCTTTTGCCGAGCTCTGCGGCATATTAACTTCAATACGCAAATTTTTCTTGTCAGCGGTGTATTTTATTTGCTCCTTGCTGTCCAAAACTATTCTTACGCGAGCGCTGCTGATGCTGCTGCGCACATTATCTATAGGAGCCGCCGCTGCGGTTACAATCAGACTGAAAAATAATACTGTTCCTAAATTAATTATCCTGCGCATTTTTTTCCTTTCACTGTTTAATAAAAATACACAGCTTACGCTGTGTATTTTATTCTGACACTCAACAAATTTTATACAAGATTTGCAGCAGTATATATGGTTCCAGGATGTAGCTTATCAAGATTTGCCAAAGCCTTTCCTGTACCTAATACCACACATTCCAAAGCATTTTCTGCTACTCTGGTTGTGATGCCGGTTTCTATCTGCACTATTTCAGAAAGTCCGTCCAACATCGCTCCGCCGCCAGTCAGATAAATTCCGTTATCAACTATGTCAGAAGCCAATTCCGGCGGACATTTCTCCAAAACTGAACGCACCGTAGCAGTCAAAGCAGTCACGGAATCCTCTAAAGCGCTGCGGCACTCCGCCGACGTAACTTCAAAAGTTTTGGGCAGACCGGTAACAAGATCTCTTCCTCTTACGGTAACGGATTCTTTGCGTCCGTAGTTGGATACTGTAGCAATATTAACTTTTATTTCTTCAGCAGTACGCTCACCGATGAGAACATTGTGCTCCTTCTTAATGAAACGTATGATAGCTTCATCAAAATGATCTCCGCCAATGCGAACAGACGAAGAAACAACGATACCGCCCAAGCTGAGGACAGCCACATCGGTAGTTCCTCCGCCGATATCCACTACCATGTTACCGCGCGGTACGGCAATATCAATGCCGGCACCTAACGCTGCCGCCAGAGGTTCTTCGATAAAATAAGTTTTCGAAGCGCCGCCCTGAGTTGTAGCCTCCATAACAGCGCGCTTCTCCACAGAAGTAATACCGATGGGAACGCAAACCATGACTCTCGGTTTAAACAAAAGATTTGTTCCCGCCACTTTACTGATTACATACGCCAGCAATTTTTGCGTAACCGTATAATTGGCAATCACGCCTTCCTGCATAGGCCTGATAGCCATAATAGCTTCCGGTGCACGTCCAAGCATTTCTCGAGCCGGATCTCCGACGGCGAGTACCTTGTTGCTGCTTCTATCTATGGCAACAACTGCCGGTTCTTTCAGAACTACTCCTTTGCCCTTCACGTAAACAAGTATATTTGCAGTACCCAAATCGATTCCTATATCCATACTTTTAAACATTATTTTCTCCCGTCTAAAACCATTCTTTCGCCAAATCAAAAACACTTAATCCATATCAATTCGCTCAATGTCAGCGCCTAATTGCTTCAATTTTGCCACAATATTTTCATAACCTCTGTCGATATGGTGCAAATCACCGATGTACGTCGTACCCTCAGCCACCAGTCCGGCCAAAATCATAGCGGCGCCTGCGCGCAAATCTGTAGCGCGCACGTCGCAACCTGTCAGTTTACACGGACCTTCGATTACAGCGCTACGCCCTTCTGTTGAAATAGCCGCACCCATTCTGTTAAGTTCCACGACATGCATAAAGCGATTCTCAAAAACGGTCTCCGTAACTTTGCTTCTACCTTCGGCAATAACCATCATAGCCATCATCTGAGCCTGCATGTCCGTAGGAAATCCGGGATACGGTAGTGTCTTAATCCCCACGGCTTTCAGCTGTGCCGGTCCGACGACTCTGACCTTATCAATATCTTCTTCAACCTCTGCCCCTGCTTCGCGCAGTTTGGCGATCAAAGGCTTCTGATGCTCCGGCAAAACATTTTCAATAATTACATCTCCACCGGTCATTGCAGCGGCAACCATATACGTACCTGCTTCAATACGGTCCGGGATAATCGTATAATCCGTTCCGTGCAGTTCCTTCACACCTTCTATCCTGATTAAATTGGTACCTGCGCCACGTATCTTGGCACCCATTTTATTAAGATAATTTGCAAGGTCAACTATCTCCGGCTCTTCGGCGGCATTTTCCAGAATAGTGATTCCTTCAGCCATCGAAGCCGCCATCATTATGTTTTCCGTCGCGCCGACACTGGGAAAATCAAAATAAATACTGTTGCCTTTCATACCCTCCGGCGCGCTGGCTTCTATGTAACCATAGCCTTGTTCTATTTTTACGCCCAAAGCTTCAAAACCTTTAAGGTGAATATCTATAGGTCTTGCTCCGATGGCACAACCTCCAGGCATGGATATGCGTGCCTTACCAACTCTGGCGAGCAATGAACCCATAACAAGAAAAGATGCGCGCATCGTATGTACCAACTCGTACGGAGCTTCATAAGACGTTACTTCTCTACTATCTATTTCCAGTACATTTACTTCCGGACTGCACACCTTAAGTCCAAGACATCTCAACACTTCGCTGATAGTCTGAACATCTTCCAGCATCGGTACTTCCTCCAATCTGCTGGGAGTAGAACCCAACAAAGAGGCGGCGATAATCGGGAGAACGGCATTCTTTGCTCCGCTGGTTTTGACTCTTCCCAGCAAACGCTTTCCACCCTTGACGATAAGTTTTTCCAAAACAATCCTCCTGCAGCTGCAAGCCTTGCAAATTACTTTTATATCATGAGATAACAACAAACTCGTGCCCTTTATTTTATCATTTTTTGCCACAGCATTTCAATAGGGCATAAAAAAGGCCGGCGGAAACTTCCCCCGGCTAAAAATTAATCCGCTGACGATCAGCAAGAATATTATAATGAGTTTCTTTCTCCATCAGCTCACGCCTGATACTTTTTATCGCATCCGCATCAGCAGTCTCTGCAAGGAGCTTTCTCAAATAGGCGATGTCCTGCTTTAACTGAAGCATTTTGTTTCCGGCGATACTTTCAACAATATCCGACATATTCAGGCCCCCTTATCAACTAATAGAATACTATAAGAGTCTTCGCATTGCAAGAAATACTTGCTTAGTTTAATTAAAATCTCTTTTGTAAAAATATTGATGCTCTGCAAAAATCACAACCAAAAAAATTCAGGTTCTACATGATGCTACTCTTCAATACAAATCCCCCGCTTCTTGAGAGAAGCGGGGGATGCTTTTGTATTGTCAAAAAAACTATTCGCTTAAACTTTAGAAACGCGCAGACGTGTAAGAGCTCTTTTTAAAGCTAACTCCGCACGCGCCATATCCGTATCGGCTTTTTGATCGTGAAGTCTCTGTTCCGCACGTTCTTTTGCCGCTTCAGCACGAGCCCGGTCGATATCTTCTCCCGGTTCCGCAATAGTAGCAAGCACGGTACACTTGGAGCCGTTCATTTCCAAAAATCCTCCGCACACGGCAAATTCCTTGACGGAACCGTCAAGAAATTCTACCTTCATGGGCGCAATATCCAGGGTAGAAATAATCGGCAAATGCTTCGCCTTAATACCCAAATTTCCAGAAAGTGCGCGGAAACCAACATACGTTGCCTCAGAAGAAGCAAACAGCATTTTATCCGGCGTGACAATCTCAAATTCAAAAGTTGCAGCAGCCATTATTGTTCCTTCATGCTTTCAGCCTTAGCTATTGCGTCATCTATAGTTGCAACCATGTAGAACGCACCTTCCGGCAAATCATCATGCTTGCCTTCGAGAATTTCTTTAAAGCCGCGGATAGTTTCCTTCAAAGGAACATACTGACCGGGAGTACCGGTAAACTGCTCCGCAACAAAGAACGCCTGGCTGAGGAATTTTTGAATTTTACGCGCGCGGGCAACGGTTACCTTATCGTCCTCGCTCAACTCTTCCATACCAAGAATTGCAATGATATCCTGCAATTCCTTATACCGCTGCAGAATTGCCTGAACGCCGCGAGCTACATTGTAGTGTTCCTCACCTATAACCAGAGGATCCAAAATACGGCTTGTGGAGTCAAGCGGATCAACTGCCGGATAAATACCAAGTTCTGCAATTTGACGAGACAAAACAGTAGTGGCATCCAAGTGAGCAAATGTGCCTGCCGGAGCCGGGTCAGTCAAGTCATCGGCCGGTACGTATACTGCCTGAACGGAAGTAATGGAGCCTGTCTTTGTAGAAGTAATACGCTCCTGCAAAGCACCGATGTCGTTAGCCAAAGTAGGCTGATAACCAACTGCTGAAGGCATACGACCCAAGAGAGCCGACACTTCCGAACCTGCCTGTACAAAACGGAAAATATTGTCAATGAAAAGCAATACGTCTTGTCCGCCGACATCACGGAAATACTCCGCCATGGTCAGACCGGAAAGACCTACACGCATACGAGCTCCAGGTGGCTCATTCATCTGACCGTAAACAAGAGCAGTCTTGCCGATAACGCCGGACTCTTTCATTTCGCCCCAAAGGTCATTACCTTCACGAGTACGCTCGCCTACGCCCGCAAAAACAGAATAGCCGCCGTGAGCAGTAGCAACATTATGGATCAACTCCATAATCAACACTGTTTTACCTACACCGGCACCGCCGAACAGACCTATTTTACCGCCCATTGCATACGGAGCGATAAGGTCAACGACTTTAATACC
>JAXFPC010000049.1:0-25894 GCA_034180005.1 Acidaminococcaceae bacterium
AATCCATTGAAAAAATAGAAGTTGTCAAAGGGGGAGGGTCGGTGCTTTACGGTAGTGAAGCCACCGGTGGCGTAGTCAATATTATTACCAAGAAAAAAATGCCTAATAAAGTGAGCGTGGCCGGAGGTAATTACGGTAAACAGCGTTACGGTATAAGTTTGGGCGCCGATAAATTCAACATCAGTGCAGGCCTGGAGCGCAGAGGAAAATATGCTCCTATGAGCGGACCGGGTTCAGTTGGCAGTACAACTGTTTACGATTACAAAAAAGGTAAGCGTGAAAGTATTCTATGGAACTACAGCTTTAATGACGCGTTGACTTTTACTCACAGCTATTCCGAGAATCAGAATATTTATGAAAAAAAGAATTTCAAGACCGGTAAATTTGCCGGAGCCAATGAATATAAGAACAGGGATAACAACTTTTTACTGAGCTATGATCGGGATGGTTGGAAAGCTACTGCAGCTTATGGTATTCAGGAGAAACGCTACGACCAGCTATCGGAAAAACAGAAAAAATCTTTGTACAGCTGGCGCAAGGGTCATGCTTCGAATTTTGATCTGCAGAAGCAGTTTGAAGTCGGAAAAAATAAATTGCTGTTAGGAGCAAGCTACCAGAAAGAGGATATGGATCTTATCGGTAGTGACAGAAAATCCAAAGCTGTTGTGAACAGCAATTTGCAGAGGGATGTTTATTCTTTATACGCTTCTTATGATATAGCTCTGAACGATCGCTCCAATTTGTACCTGAACGCTCGTGAAACTTGGGCTGTGAACACCAAGGGAGTACAGTTTAACCAAAAGACCGGCAAAACCACATCTGTCGGTAATGACGATTTGAGTAAATTTACTCCGGAGGCGGAATATATTTACAGGATAGATGATGACACTAGCGTTTACGCTAAGGTCGGTAAATCTTTCCGACTTCCCAATCTCACACAGTACTACGGCACGGGTCTGATATACCCGGCTCTTGATCTTAAACCGGAGCAGGGAACTCATTATGAGATCGGCTACAAGAAGAATACAGGTAAATCGGCATGGCGTTTCGCTTTGTTCAGTTACAAAATAAAGGACTCTATTGATGCTTCCGTAACGTACGATAAGAAGGGCAATCTTATCGATGTTGATTACATCAACGAAGATGTTCGCAATACCGGTGTTGAAGTATCATGCAGGACGGAACATGATGAAAATTGGTCTTCTAATTTCGGCCTGATGTTTGGTAATCCGCAGGTACGCAATAGCGAAAATTACGGAGATGAAAAGTGGCATAGTTTCCACAATAAGTATCAAATAAATTTCGGTTTTAATTATAAGGCGGATAAATTTACTGGCAGTCTGGCAGGAAATTTTGTCGGCGACAGAACCTCTTCGCGAGCAAGTTTGACAGCCGCTCAGCGTCACATCAAACCGCAGTTTTTTACCGACATGCATTTGACTTATGCTCCGGAAAGTAATCACAAATTTTATCTGCATGTGAATAATATATTTGATCGTCTGGATATTACTTCCAACAGCACGTCCAATTTTTATAATCTGGGCCGGAATTTTGTACTCGGTTACGAAATGAATTTCTAAGAAAAACGGTCAAAAAATTAAAAGAGTTCATATGCGCTTAAGCGTATATGAACTCTTTTTTATCGAAGTACGTCTATTGAATTTAAATAATAAGAATGAGGTGATTGCTACAAAATAATTTTGTTACACATGAAACATTTGAACTTTTGTCGCGTTGATAATTTCGAAAAATTCTGCCGACATAAATCTGTACGCTTGTTGAAAAGTTGTTTCTGCCGTCTCCGGAGATAATTACGTGATTACCAATTTAATTCTTATTAGTAATAGTTATAGCTAAAATAATTTTCTGAGAAAAATATAAAAAGCGTTGACATTCTTAGTGAGAATAAGTATAATTAAAGCGATAAATCAATATTTCATACTGAAATCTAAGTGGTGTAAGTCCACGCGGTCCCGCCGCTGTATAGCCAGCAGAGATTTTTGTATAAGCATACGCTTGACCTGCGAGAGACAGGATGGATGTAGTCATAAAAGATGCTGTTTATGTGAGAGTGGCAGTTATCTTGCATGTGATCTTATAACCGTTCCTGCTTGCAGGAGCGGTTTTTCGTTTCAGTTAAGCGTGGGTCGAAATATTGATTTTACATCTTGTGAACGAAAGCAAAGGGACATTGCTTAGCATGTGAATATGCCGTTCTGATTTTTATTATTCTCCTTTCCCCTCTATATCTATTCAAGGCTTTTGCAGGGGCGCAAAAGCCTATAAAAAAACCGCCGGCGGCGGTTTTTTTATTTGTTTAAGGCGCGGGGAGGAGCCGTGCTGTTTCGGATTTTCAGGGAGCATTTATATTCAACGTGGGTAATGCTTTGGAAATTACCGTGCTGTTTATAATTTTTTATTTCTTCCTGCAGCAGAGTAAAAGCGCTTTTACCGCAGTTTGTGAGAGCGTTGTCCACGGAAGTAAGGCTCACTCCGTGCAGTCCTGAAGGAAATATATTGTCGAACCCGCACAGACTGATATCTTCCGGGATGCGCAGACCTCGATTAATGACAGCGTTATATGCGCCGTAGGCAACCATATCGTTGATGGCTATGACAGCTGTCGTAGCAGGAGCTTTTTTGAGACATAAATCAGCCAGTTCATATCCTGTGGAATATTCTATATCGACGTGTGAGATTTCATACTCCGGAGTTATTTCTTTGGTAAATACTTTCAGCTCGGCTCCGTTGTACCCTTTACACGCTTCCTGTAGTCCGCGATAGCGTCGTACTCGTGATGAATGATGTTCGTTGAGCGTGGTAGATATGTAAGCAAGCTTTCTGTGACCAAGTTCCAGCAGGTAATTCCCAAGCAATTGTCCTGCGGTAAAGTTATTCATATCGACAGTAGCTATTTCCATGTCGCTGCGCTTATCGCCTATTGCAACAACAGGCATTTTTTGGCTGAGTTCATATGCAAGTTGGGGTTGTTGTGGAATCATAGCGAAGATGACTCCGGCAGCATGAAGGTTTTGTGCTTCATTCATCAGTGAACGCTCCATGTCAGTATCCCAGTAGGTGGTGCGTACAGATGTAGTAAAGCCGTATTGTCGAGCGGCTTTTTCTATGCCCTGAATGATGGTTGTGTAAAAGGGATTAACAAGGGAGGGGCAAATGACAATTATCAAAGTGTGCATAGGTTGCAACGGATAGAACCGTGTGCGTGCTTTCCCTTGATAATCCATTTTTTCAGCCAGCTCAAATACCTTAGCTACGGTTTCTCTGTTGAAACGTTCAATACTCTTATGATTAAGGATCATAGACACGCTGGCTGGAGAAAGACCTGCCGCCGCTGCCACTTCTTTAAGAGTTGTTTTAGAGCGCATCATTACACCTCCGGTGCTATTCAAGCATTTTTATTCAGCGAATTCCTGCAGCACTTTATATGCAATATCGGGGTAGTTGGTGATGAGAACGTCGGTGCCGTTTTTCCAAAGCTCGCGCATAAGTTCAGCTGTATTGGGAGTCCATGCCTGCAGACCGATGCCGGATTTGTGAAGCTCCTGCGGCAAACCTGGCTTGCAGCAGAAGGCGCTGCAGGCATTAATTGTTGCAGCGTTGCAAGAGGAAGCATATTGTGCAGCATTAACGAGCCAAGTGTCCATCAGAAGTCCGCAGTTTATATTTGGACGCAATCTTTGTAAGCGTTGCAGAGAGTAGTGATTGAAAGAGGAAAACCACACTTTGTCCTGAAGATTGTAACGATCTACGATAGCCAGGAGCTTAGCTTCGATACCTTCGTATTCAAAAACGCTTGTTTTGAGTTCAATATTTGTTATGAGAGAAGTACCTTTTATAAATTCGCAGTATTCTTCAACTGAAGCTATGGTCTGCCTGGGAAGGAAGCCTTTGAAATTTACGCCTACAGAAAGTTGTCTGAGTTCTTTGTAAGTGTAGTCCTTGAGAAATCCGCTGCCGTTAGTTGTTCTGTCAAGAGTTTCGTCATGCATTATGACGAGTTCGCCGTCTTTTGTCATTTGGATATCCAACTCGATGCCGTCGGCATGAGTGTCTGAAGCTGCTTTCTCAAAAGCCAACATAGTATTTTCCGGATAGTATCCGGAGAAACCGCGGTGGGCAAAAATCATTTTCATCAGTATAACCTCCAGAGTAATTTCAACAATGTTCAACAGAATATTATCATATTAATTGCTGACAAACAAGTGGGACTTTAACGGTCCTTAAAGGACGTTAATGCTCTAAATAAAGAGGATATAGCATTGATATTGTAATTTTATTGACAATTGCAAGACCCTTTGATATATTGTTATCAATAGAAGTCTTCGTAAAGATTTTGAAAAATTTTCAACAAAAATTCAACAAAGCTTAGGAGGCACATCATGAAAAAACTATTGGCCATTTTTACCATGTCCATGCTGCTGTTGGCTTTAGCAGGTTGCGGTAGCGAGAAAAAATCCGAACCGAAAAATGCCGGCGGAGAGAAGATAGTTCTAAAGCTCAGCCACGTTTTTTCTCCGGACGAGCAGCTTTATAAATCCATGGAGCTTGTAGCGGGACGTATTAAAGAAAAAACTCAGGGACGCGTGGAAATACAGTGCTACGGACAGAATCAACTGGCTGCGTACAAAGACGGATTGGAGCAGGTCGCTCACGGCGCCAATTTTATTTCTGTAGAAGATCCTTCCTATCTGGGAGATTATGTGCCTGATTTTAAGCCTTTGGTCGGACCGATGCTGTATCAGTCTTATGATGAGTATGCTCAGATTATTGAAACTCCTTTGGTTAAAGATATGATTGCTAAAGCTGAAAAGAAAGGTATTAAAGTTTTGGCTTTGGATTACGTTTTCGGCTTCCGTAATTTGATCACCAACAAGGTTATTAACAAACCGGAGGATTTGAAAGGGATGAAGCTGCGCACACCCGGCAGCAAACTCTTTATCGACACTATCAACGCAATGGGAGCTACCGCAACCAGTCTGCCTTTTTCCGAAACATTGTCCGGCGTTTCTCAAGGCGTTGTGGACGGCCTGGAAGGTTCCGAATTTACCAATATCGGCACCAAATGCTACGAGCATTGCAAAAATGTTGCTACGACCAAACACTTTTTAGGTACTTGCGGCGTTTATATATCCACCAAAGTTTGGGATAAAATTTCTGAGGCTGACAGAAAAATCATAGCTGATGAATTTGCTTACGGTGGCAAGGAAATGACTAAAATTTCGACAGACAGCTACAACAAGGTTTATAAAGAATTGGAAGCTAAGGGCGTAAAATTCAATGATGTCGATCATCCCGCTTTTGAAAAAGCGACCGAAGTGGTGTTCAAACAAATGGAAGAAAAAGAGGGCGCCACTCCCGGCATCTACGCCAAATTAAAGGACGAATTAACTAAGATCCGCGCTGCAAAAAAATAATTTGCCGACAGGAGCGGTTAAGTTTTATAATATGAATCAGCAGAGAAGCGCTTCGTCTGGCTTTTCAGGCGCGGCGCTTCTCATGTTTTACAAAGATTATCCGGAGGAAAGATTTTGAGCAGGAGATTAAAGTTCATTTTGAATAATCTTGAGGATTTTATTGCCGCTTTTTTTATAACGGTCACTACAATTCTCGTCATCATAAATATTATTATGCGTTACGGTCTTAATTCCGGAATTGTTTGGGCGGAGGAAGCTGCTACCGGTTGCTTCGTGTGGTCAGTTTTTATAGGAGCGGTTGCCGTATTTAAGCATAGAGGACATGTGGGAGTGGATATTGTAGTAAATTTGCTGCCGCGAAGTGTGCGTTACGCAGTAACAACGGCGACGGATATTATTTTGGTGTTGCTCAACAGTTACATGGCGTACCTGTCGATAATATACATCATGAATACCTATACGAAGATGACTCCGGTTATCGGGGTATCTTCAGCTTATATAAGTTCTTCCGTACTCATAGCCTTTGTTATGATGACTTTTTATTCCATCAGATTTCTTTGGCAGGATTTTACTGCCGGCGGAAAGGAGGAAAAATAATGTCTTATTTACCGGTAATTATTGTTTTCCTTCTTTATTTTTCCAGCATCCCCATAGCTTACGCTTTATTCGGAGCCACCGTATCCTATTTTACTTTTATTGACAGCACTTCGCCTACGCATTTAATTTTCCAGCGGATCATAACAAGTACGCAATCCTTTCCTCTTTTGGCAATACCGTTCTTCATAATGGCAGGTTCCATTATGAATTATGCCGGTATCAGTGAAAAGCTGATGAAATTTACAGATGTTCTGACGGGGCATATGTCCGGCGGCTTGGCGCAGGTGAATGTTCTGTTGAGTTTGCTCATGGGCGGAGTGTCGGGCAGCGCCAATGCCGATGCCGCTATGCAGAGTAAAATGCTTGTTCCGGAAATGGAGAAGCGCGGCTACAGCAAAGCCTTTTCTGCTGCAGTTACGGCAGCTTCTTCGGCAACTACCCCTGTTATTCCACCGGGAATCAATTTGATAATTTATGCTTTGATAGCAAGCGTGTCCGTTACGAAGATGTTCATGGCTGGCTATGTGCCGGGAATACTGATGGCTGTCGCCATGATGCTTGTGGTAGGGTTTATCTCTAAAAAACGCGGTTATAAACCGTCGCGTGAAAAACGGGCGACTTTAGGGGAAGTGTTTGAACAGTTCAAAGAATCTATTTGGGCGCTTCTATTTCCGTTCGGCATTATTGCCGGCTTGCGTATGGGGATGTTCACTCCGTCCGAAGCCGGAGCTGTAGCCGTAGTGTACTGTATTTTTGTAGGGACGGTTATTTATAAGGAGTTGTCACCGGCGCACATTTGGCCGGTAATGCAGCAGACTATCTACGGGACAAGTTCCGTAGTTTTCATTATCGTGGCGGCCTCTTTCTTCGGTTATTACATGAATTGGGAAAGAATTCCTCAAACTATAGCCGCCGCCATGCTTGATTTTACGCAAAACCCGTATCTTATGTTGCTGGTGATAAATATATTGCTTCTGGTGCTGGGCATGTTCTTGGAAGGCGGTGCTGTAATTATCATATTGGCACCGTTGCTGGTTCCTGTTATTACCAAACTTGGCATTGATCCGGTTCATTTCGGTATAATTTGCATCGTGAATATTATGATCGGCGGGCTGACGCCGCCTTTCGGTTCGATGATGTTTACCGTCTGCGCTATAACGGAAACGCCTTTGGGTGATTTTATCAGAGAGGTGTGGCCTTTTATCGCGGCGCTGATTGTGTCGCTGCTCATTGTCACTTACTGGCCGGGACTGGTGATGTTTATTCCCAATTTATAGTGATTTGTCCTGAAGAGAGAATCTTATATTTATCTAAAAAATCCTCATTCAAATTTGAATGAGGATTTTTTGTGTGTATCATTTGAAAGCATATTGAACTAAAAGCATATAAAAAATGGTGCCGCCTCCTATTGTCAGAAGAAGATTTTTCAACAACAGTTGCAATCCTATGGTGAAAAACGCCGCCAAAAATTCAGGCATACCGTGAAATCTGCTAAAGATATCTACATCTTTAAATGAATAAACCACAAGCATTCCCATAACTGCGGACGGAAGCGCTTTTCCAAGAAATACGATCAGTCCGGGAGTTTTTTCAGGAGTGGAGAAAACAAGGAAAGGCAGGAATCTTGTTATCATAGTTCCCAGAATAACAACGGAGATGGTTATAAGCTGTTCCGTGAAAGTCATAATCTGCGTTCCTCCTTATAGTAGACGATGCTGAAAACAGCCAGAATCAGCAGCATGGCAATCGGGATAAATTTTTGTGGACCGAGGATGATTAAGCAAAGCAGCGGCAAGAGAACACCGATAACAGCCGGACCGTGGTTGTCCATGCTTTGCCATTGACTGATAAAAATTGCCAAAAAAAGCGCCGGCAAGGCGAAATCCAACCCACGGGTATTGAAAGAATGTGCGCCGCCGATAAGACCTCCAAGCGTAGCGCCGGCGACCCAATACAAGTGATTGAGAAGGGTGACGGCTGTCATAAACAATCCGCGATCTATGCCGGGGTTTGGCTTAAAGTTATAGTTAATGGCAAATGATTCGTCACACATGCCGAAGATAATATACAATTTTTTAAGTCCCAATCCCTTGAGTTTTTCCAACATGGAAATACCGTAAAAGAGATGACGTGAGTTGACCATCAGCGTCATAAAAAAAGCTGCCGCCGGATCAAAATCCGAAAGTAGCAGTGTTACCAAAACGAATTCCATGGAACCGGCATAGATAAGCGCGCTGGCAAAAAAAGGATACCAAAAGGAAAAACCTTTATCGGTCATGTAGATACCGTAAGAAAAGCCTAAAAATAAAAACGCCGCGCAAATCGGCAGCGTTAATGGAAAAGCGGCTTTAAAGGCTTCGCTGTATTTTGTCATTTCATTCACCTGCACAAAATAGTACTTATTTGAAAAGCTATTCTACACTTTGTGCAGGTGAAAGTCAAGTTGTCAAAATGAAGTTCACGGTTTATTTTTTCCCTCAGGAGGCAGCAGTTCCGGCGGAAGGACAATTGCTTCGTCATGAGTTTCTTCGCTGATGGGATTGACATGTACCATGCAGTGCTTGACAAGGGGAAAGTTTGCTTCGATCGCCGCATGGAGCATTTCCGCAATGTGATGAGCTTCTACGATGGAGATTTTATCATCTACGCTGATTTCCACATCTACATATATTCTGCTGCCGAACATACGCGTATAGAGATGATCTAAATGGTCAACACCGGGAACGCGCAGAATTAAGTTCCTGATAGCGGCTTCGGTTTCCGAATCGCACGATCTGTCCACCATTTTTTCGGTGGCATCCATAAAAATTTCATAGGCTGCCTGCAATATCATGAAACAGATGACGATGCTGGCAATAGGATCAAGGATGGGATAACCCATGCGTGCTCCTAAGATGCCTATAAAGCTTCCGACGGAGGAAAGCGCGTCGCTGCGGTGATGCCAGGCGTCGGCCATAAGCGCTCCGGAATTGACTTTTTCCGCCGCCGCTTTCGTATACCAAAACATAGCTTCTTTAACAACCATGGATATAACAGCCGCCCATAAGGCCATTTGTCCCGGAATAATAAGTTCTTCGGTGTTGCCGAAAGCTTTTTCATAACCGCTGTAACCGATAAAAAGAGCTACTACGGCAAGCATTGCCGAAAGCAAGATCGCTGCCACACATTCCATGCGTTCGTGACCGTATTGGTGTTCGGCGTCCGAAGCTTTGTGTGAGAATTTTACTCCTGCCATAACAACTAATGTGCTGATAACATCTGATGACGAATGGATACCGTCGGAAATCATAGCGGACGAACCAGCTAAAAAACCTGCGGCAAGCTTGCCCAAGGAGAGCAGGACATTGCCGATAATGCTGTTGATGGAAACGATCATCGCTGTGCGTTCTTCTTCGTTGGCGAATTGCATAAAAAAATACCTCCCAAGTTTATTTCTTTGCCGGTACGCAGAAAGTATCTGCGGAAGTAGTATTACTGTCCCGCAGAGTGGTGTGTCTGCTGCCCTAAGGGCCCGGCTGCATAAACCTGAGAAGGTAACCGCCTGATCAGATTGTACTGTAGCAAAATGCAGTGCAAAGAGATTATGGGTATTGTACCTTGATAAGTATTATTTTGTCAATAGGGGGAGTCACTAACAACAAAAATATGAGCAGTCGTTATTATTTGCGATCATTTGCGTGTGAAGGCGCTGCAGAGCTGTACAGCGTTTTGCTGTGCGTTGAAAATTTTTTCTGTACTTCTCAATTTTATACTATAAAAAACCGATAAAAAGTAGCATTTCTTTACGAGATATGTTATTATAGTAGGCGTTAAATTATGCTTAATGAAACATATTATTGTGATATATAAAGGTGGAAGAGCATTGCAGTTAGGAAATGATTTTGCTTATCCGGTGCTGCTCAATTTAAAAGGACGCCTGTGTGTGGTTGTTGGAGGAGGTCAGGTGGCGGCGCGCAAGCTGCGTTCTCTGTGTGAAGCCGGCGCGCAAGCCGTGGTTGTCTCTCCTCATTTCAGCGACGAACTGTTGTCGGTTGCGGAGGAATTTTCCTGCAAAAGAATAGAGGCTGCGTATAAGAAGGAATATTTGCAGGGAGCTTTTGCTGTTGTGGCCGCTACGGATGATGTATCCGTCAACAGAGCCGTTACCGCCGCAGCGCCTTTTTTATGCAACAATATTACGGAACCGGAGCTCAGTAATTTTACAGTGCCGTCTTCTTTCAGACAGGGCAGTATGATCGTTGCTTTGTCTACAGGAGGTATGCCGGCATTTACAAGAGTATTGAAAGCGCACCTGCAAAAATTTTTGCGTCCGGAGTATTCTGCTTTTAACGAGTTTTTACTTGAGGCGAGATCTGTTGTCAAAAAGAAGCTGCTGTCACCGCGGGAGCGTACTTTGTTTTGGCGCAGAACGCTGACCGAAGAAATGCTGGAGCTTTTGGACAGAGGCGCTTTGGCTGAGGCTGAAAATATTATTCAATCAGAGATAGACAAGATATCCGTTTGACGAGAGAAAGGAAGTTCATTTTAATAATGAAGGACAGATTGGTTATCGGAACCAGACAGAGTATGTTGGCTTTGTGGCAGAGCAATTACGTTGCCGAGCTGTTGAGCAGACAGTACCCCGAATGTGAGATTACTTTGAAAAAGATTCTTACCAAGGGAGATAAAATATTGGATGTGCCTCTTTCCAAAATAGGCACCAAAGGTCTTTTTACGAAGGAAATAGAGGAAGAAATTTTAGACGGCACTGTGGATTTGGCAGTGCACAGTCTTAAGGATATGCCTACGGTTTTGCCGGAGGGACTTTGTTTGACGTCTATTACCGAGAGAGTATCCGCCGGAGATGCTTTTGTCAGCAACAAGTATCGAAGTTTCAGCGAGCTGCCGCGAGGTGCTGTGATCGGTACATCAAGTTTACGACGGAAGGCGCAGCTTTTGGCGGCACGTCCGGATTTGCAGATAGTCGATTTGCGCGGCAACGTTGATACGCGTCTGCGAAAATTGGATGACGGTAATATGGCTGCAGTTATTTTAGCAGCTGCCGGATTGTACAGACTCGGGTATGAAGAAAGAATAAAAGAATTGTTGCCGTTAAGCTGCTGTGTTCCGGCTGTGGGACAAGGAGCATTGGCTATAGAATGCCGCAGCGAAGACAATGTCGTCAGAGAGATGCTGGATTTTTTGAACAGTGTACCGACCAAGCTGGCTACGGACGCCGAAAGAGCTTTTTTATCATTGGTGGAGGGCGGTTGTCAGGTGCCGCTGGGTGTTCACGCAGTTGTTGAACGCGATCGTATTCGCGTTGAAGCTGTTATCGCTTCGTTGGACGGTACGAAACTGCTGCGCGACAGAGCGGAAGGCGCAGCTGAAAATGCCGCTGCCGTAGGTAGAACTTTGGGAGAAAAAATGCTTCAAAACGGCGGTTATGATATTCTAAAAGAAATTCTGTAAAGATAAAAGCAGATAAATATAGCAGAGCAATTACGGGATTATTAAGGAGTGCAGCATGAGCAAGGTAGGAAAAGTTTATTTGATAGGAGCAGGCCCCGGGGATCCGGGTTTGCTGGGATTGAAAGCAAAAAAAATTCTCCGGACTGCCGATACGGTCGTCTACGATCGTTTGGCCGATCCGCGTATTTTAGCGTTTGCTTCCGATTCGGCTGAAAAAATTTACGTCGGTAAGGCCAGCGCCAATCATGTGATGCGTCAGCCGGACATCAACAAACTTCTGGTGCGTCTGGCATCGGAAGGTAAAATTGTGGCACGTCTTAAAGGGGGAGATCCCTTTGTTTTTGGTCGCGGCGGGGAAGAGGCTATCGAACTTAAAGAGGCTGGCTTTCCTTTTGAGTTTATTCCCGGAGTAACTTCCGCTATTGCTGTAGCTGAATATGCAGGCATACCCGTGACGCATAGAGGAGTGGCAACATCTTTTGCCGTTATAACAGGGCATGAAGATCCTACCAAAGGAGAATCTTCCATCAAGTGGAAAGGGTTGGCCACTTCTGTAGATACGCTGGTATTTTTGATGGGCGTAGAAAATATAGAGAAAATCAGCCGCGAACTTATAGCTAACGGACGCAGTGCAGATTGTCCCGCAGCTGTGATAAGATGGGGTACTCATCCGGAGCAGCGCACTTTGATAACAACTTTGGGTGAGGCAGCTACCGAAGTGAGGCGTACAGGCATGAAGCCGCCGGCTATCTTTCTTGTCGGAGAGGTTGTAAAGTTGCGTGAACAGCTGCGTTGGTTTGACAATAAGCCTTTATTTGGCAAAACGGTCATCGTCACGAGAGCGCGCGCGCAAGCCAGCGCCTTGACGGAAAAGCTGGAAGCTTTGGGAGCTAAGGTTTTGGAAGTTCCCGTTATAAAAATGGTTCCTTGCAGTGATTTCTCCGTCCTGGACATGGCAGTGGAGAATATGAGCAGTTATAAATGGCTTGTGTTCAACAGCACCAACGGAGTGGAATACTTCTTCTCACGTTTGCACCAGCTCGGGAAAGACAGCCGTTGCCTGGCGGGAGTCAAAATTGCCGCCATCGGCAGCGCTACTGTGAAGATACTCAAAGAGTACGGCTTGTTGGCAGATATTGTGCCCAGAACATATAAGGCGGAAGATTTGGCCGATGCCTTGGCAGAAGTGACCGAACCGGGAGATAAAGTGCTTCTGGTAAGAGCCGCGGAAGGGCGTAACGTTGTACCGGACAAGCTGAATGAACTTGGTGTCAAGGTGACGGTGGCAGCCGCTTATCAAACCGTTGCCGAGTATTCCGGACATGATGAACTGATGAAAATTCTGACAGGCGATGATGAAGATCTTATCGTTACTTTTACGAGTTCTTCAACCGTTACCAATCTGCTGAATATGATAGACGGACGCAGGGAGTTGCTGGAGAAAACCAAAGCGGCTGTCATCGGGCCTATCACGGCCTCAACATGCAGAGCTAACGGTATCGAACCTGCCGTCGAAGCTGAGGAATTCACTATAGACGGCTTGGTGGAGGCCATCAAAGAATATTATGAACAAGTTAAAGGAGTACAATTATGATATTTCCCATATATCGTCCGCGCAGAATGCGCGCCACTGCCAATCTGCGCGCTATGGTCTGCGAAAACAGCCTGGCTGTAACCGATCTTATTTATCCGTTGTTCGTTGTCCCCGGAAACGGAGTTAAGCATGAAATAGAATCTCTTCCGGGAAATTATCATTGGTCGGTTGATCGCTTGCCGGAAATTTTGGAAGAAATTGTTTCCTTGGGGATTGTTTCGGTGTTGCTTTTCGGCATTCCCTCATATAAGGATGAAGTTGGCAGCAGCGCTTGGGATATGGATGAACCTGTTCAGATGGCGACGAGGCTTATCAAAGAACTTTATCCGGAGATGGTAGTTGTTACGGACGTATGTATGTGTGAATATACGAGCCACGGCCATTGCGGCGTATTTGAGAACGGTTGCACCGTAAATAACGATCAGACGCTGCCCCTTTTAGCAAAAGTTGCCGTTTCTCATGCGGAAGCGGGAGCGGATATCATCGCTCCCTCAAACATGATGGATGGCTACGTGACAGCTATCAGAGAAGCTCTCGATGAAGCCGGCTTTACAGATATTCCTATTATGGCTTATTCGGCTAAATTTGCATCCGCTTTTTACGGACCTTTCAGAGCTGCGGCGGATTCTGCGCCGTCAGCAGGAGATCGTAAAGGTTATCAAATGGATCCCGCTAACGGAAGAGAAGCTTTGCGGGAGGTTGAACTGGATATCGAGGAAGGCGCCGACATAGTTATGGTCAAGCCGGCCCTGGCGTTTTTAGACGTTGTCAAGGCAGTTGCCGATAACTACAACAGACCATTGTGCATATACAATGTCAGCGGTGAATACGCCATGGTTAAGGCGGCTGCTTCTAAAGGATGGATTGACGAAAAGCGTATTGTGATGGAGATCATGTTGGGATTTAAGCGTGCCGGAGCAAAAATGATCATCACATATCACGCTTTGGACGTGGCTCGTTGGCTTAAATAAAATAAAAAACCTGATGCATAGCATCAGGTTTTTTTTGTGTTCCGACGATGGTAACGTCGGTCATATTTCATCATCATCGTCTTTCAGATTTCCGTAAGCTACAAGTACGGTGCCTTTAGGCGCGGAAAGAGCGGGACAAACATACAGAATTACACCGCTTTGTTCGGCGTAGTATTTGGTGATGGTGTTGCCGAACAGGTCGGTTACTCGTCCCAGTTCCTGACCTTCTTCTACAAAATCACCGCTGTGTATGTGGTGGAACCAGCAGCCGGTTTCCAACGCTTCCAGATAAATGAGATTTTCCACATCTCTCGGAGAATAGCGTCTCGGTTTTACCGGCAGCGCAAACATTTTCAGTTTGCGGAGAATGTTGCGCAGATCATTTTTATAGGCTTCGATATCTTCAAAAAGGCACAGACCGGCACCGCCGCGTTCAATTAAAATAGAGGGGATACCGGTGCTGGCTGCATAATTGTACGCACCGCCGGTCGCCATGGATCGAACCATATATTCCACGTCTAAAACTTTCGCCACGGCGCGGGATTTTTTTTCAACTTCCGGCGTGGGTTGCCCGGGATAGTATACATAGGGATGCAAACTTTCGTGAATATCGCCGCTGTGAAGGTCGACGTAAAAATCGGCTAAAGGGAAAAAATAGGAACTGATAAGATAGGCTGTTTTTTCTGAAAGCGTTCCCAACGGATCGCCCGGAAAAACTCGGTTGAGGTTCTTGCCGTCTTCCGGTACGATCATTTCTCTTCGCGCCCAAAATCCTTGGACGTTTACAGGATGCATCAGAATGAGAGTGCCGCTGACGTGTTCCGGTTCAATGTCACGTCCCAGCTCCATGGCTGCCGCAATGCCGGGATATTCTCCTCCGTGGATTCCTGCAGTGATAAGCAGTGTAGGACCGTCTGCCTGTCCATTTATCACAGTAATAGGTATCTTGACTTTAGTATCCGGTATCGGAAGGAAAGTGCGCAACTTTTCTCCACGTTCCACCGCCAGACCGCAGACAGTTAGTTTTTCGGACATTTCATATTCTCCTTCGTGAATATATTGCATAAACTATGAGTGAAATATATTTGCATGAAACATTGCACTTGATTATAACATGTGGTAGTCTATTTATACAAGATTTTATTTACTAATAATATAAAATGTAATTAAGAAATAGGTGAACAGATGTGAAATTTTTGTCTGACAGAGAGTATTTGGGATTGACACTGCCGTTCATGTTGTCTACTATGACACAGCCGCTTATGGGAGCGGTAAACACCGCCGTCATGGGACAGTTGCCGGACCCTAAATACATTGCTGCCGTGTCTTTAGGTGCTATTTTATTTAACAATATGTATTGGCTGTTCGGCTTTTTGCGTGTCAGTACTACCGGTTACTCCGCTCAGGCTTACGGAGCAGCCGACAGAAGTTTGGGGGCTTTGGCTTTTTTCAAACCGTTTGTCCTGGCTATGTTAGTGGGAATGTTGTGTATTATTTTGCAGACGCCGATTGTGAACGCTTACATGAAAATGATTGCTCCCGCTGCCGAGGTGGAAGTGTTGAGCCGCATCTATTACAGTATCCTTATTTGGGGAGCGCCGCTGGTATTGTTTAATTATGTCGGCTTAGGATGGCTCATGGGACAGACGCGTGTAAGAGCAAGCGTCTTTATGCAGGTGTCCATGAATGTGCTGAACATGATGTTGAGCATTTTTTTTGTTTTTTTTCTGCGCTTCGGTATAGAAGGAGTGGCCTACGCAACTTTGCTGAGTCAGATTTACGGTGCTCTTGCAGCCGCGTTGCTTATGTATTACTACGGAAAATTTGATTACGATGCTTTGCCGTGGAGGGAACTTTTGGATTGGCGTGCTTTTGTCGGGATGCTCAAGGTAAACGCCAATCTCATGATAAGAACGGCGTGCCTGCTCGCGGTAAACAACATCATGGCAGCGGTGGGAGCTTCGCTGGGAACAGTAGTTTTGGCAACCAACGCTGTCTTGCTGCAAATCAAGGACTTGATGAGTTACCTTATCGATGGCATGGCTAACGGAGCGGCAATTTTTTCCGGAAAAGCGGCCGGTCAGAATAATTATCGTTTGTTTTCAGAAACCATACACATTACTTACAAATGGTTGGCGGCGCTGGTAATTTTTTTAACCGGAGCATATTATTTCGGCAGTGCGGCTTTAATAAAAATATTTACGGATTTGCCTGAGGTAATAGCCTTAGCGCAGGATTACAGATTATATGTTATGCTTTATCCGTTATGTGCAGGTATCGGGATGGTACTATACGGAGTTTTTTGCGGCGTTACCCGTACAGCTCCGGTGAGGAATATGATGCTGGCTGCCTTATTTGTTTTTTACACGGCGCAGAAAGTTCTTGTTCCTTTGTGGGGAAACGGAGGTTTATGGATTGCGTTGCTGCTGTTCATGCTAACTCAGTCAGTGATACTTTTTGCTTGTATCCCAAAACTGCGGCAGGATATTTCCGGAAAATCTTCATCATCTCAATATTGACTTTATTGATAACTAGTGTTAATATATAGCGAGAATTATAACAGTTATAGCTTTAATACAAATATGTTAGCGTATATAATCAATTGAGTTTATGTTCATGCAAAATGTTTGCCGGTAGTTCTGTACCGGCTTCGTTTTGATAGTGAAGTAAGGCTTGTCTAACTTGTGTTGCAAGGCTAAATTTTGAAATGTTTGGGATGATTTGATTTGACAAGAAAGCAAATTTTGGCTAGGTTGGGGCAAATTGCTGTAGTGCTTCTCGGCATAAGCTTTATTACTTTTGCATTGGTTATGCTCGCGCCCGGTGACGTGGTGCGCCAGATGATTGCCGGCAATGAGGATATCATGGTGAGCCAGCTGGAAATAGAAGCTCTGCGTAAAGAGCTCGGTTTAGATAAGCCGTTTATTTTTCAGTATTTGAACTGGCTGGAGAGAGCGTTGCAGGGGAATCTGGGATTTTCCTATATGGTTAAACGTCCCGTAATCGAGGAGTTGTGCCTCCACATGCCGGCTACTATATTGTTGGCATTTTCATCACTTATTTTCATGTTGGTTGTGTCAATCCCGTTGGGGATTTATTCTGCCGTTAAAAAGGGCGGAGTTTTTGATTACATCGTCAGGTTTCTGACTTTTATAGGCACTTCTGTGCCGAGCTTTTGGCTGGGATTGATGCTTTTATGGATTTTCGGACTGCAGTTGGGACTCGTGCCGATTGTAGGCGGTCGGATGGGTTTTGATACTTTGCTTATGCCTACGCTGACTCTCGGTATATCCATGGCTTCGAAATATACGCGCCAAGTGCGCACGGCAATTTTGGAGGAGCTGCATCAGGATTATGTTGTAGGAGCACGCGCCAGAGGTATGAGCGAAAGCCATATTCTGTGGAAGGAAGTTCTGCCGAATGCAATGTTGCCGCTGATCACGCTTTTGGGACTTTCTCTCGGAAATCTGTTGGGCGGAGCGGCAGTTGTGGAAATGGTTTTTGCCTGGCCTGGATTGGGCAGACTTGCCGTTGAGGCTATCACATACAGAGATTTTCAGCTGGTGCAGGGAGTCGTCATTTGGATAGCGCTTATGTATATGCTTATAAATCTCGTCGTTGATATATCGTATACTCATTTGGATCCGAGATTGAGAAAGGCAAGGTAAAGCAAGCGTGGAAACAGTAATTAAGGGCTTAAAAACCAACAGAGCTTTTGCCGTTACTACAGCTTTGGTACTGCTTTTGATAGTTACGGCTCTGTCGGCTTCGCTGCTGTCACCGTGCGATCCAACGGAGGCGACGATGCAGAATGCTTTTTTGGAACCTTCTTGGGAACATCCTTTCGGAACCGATAAGTTGGGACGAGACAATTTCAGTCGTGTTCTTTACGGAGCGCGCGCTTCTCTGAGCGGCGTACTGATTTTGGTATTTATGGTATTTGCTGTCGGAACAACATTAGGCGTGTTGTCCGGATATTTTGGCGGAAAAGTCGATATGGTGATTATGAGAATCTCCGACATGATGATTTCTTTCCCTGGAATGATTCTTGCTATAGCAGTTGCCGGTATCATGGGAGGATCACTGATTAACGCTGTCTTTGCTCTGACCATTGTAAGCTGGACTAAATATGCGCGCTTGGCCAGAAGTTTGGTTTTAAAGGTTAAAAGCAGGGATTTTGTTGATGCCGCAATCGTTAACGGCGGCAGTCCTCTGCACATTTTGTGGGTGCATGTGCTGCCTAATATTTTGCCGTTGATGGTGATTACGGCGGCTTCGGACATAGGCGGTCTGATGATGGAGCTGGCAGGTCTTTCGTTTTTGGGTTTCGGTTCGCAACCGCCTGCTCCGGAATGGGGTCTGATGCTCAACGAGGGGCGTCAGCATTTACAGACGGCACCGTGGCTGATGATTTTTCCCGGTTTGGCTATTTTTGTAACTGTAATGATCTTTAATTTGTGGGGCGATAATCTGCGTGATGTTTTAGATCCCCGTGATGAAGAGTATTAATGGTTAAAAAATAAATTAAAGAAAAGAGGTAATCAAGTATGAACAAATTATTGAAGGTAACTGCTGCAACAGCTATGGTTGGGTTGTTGGCTATGGCTGCCGGCTGCGGCGGAGATAAAAAAGCTGCTACCGAAAAAACGTCACTTAAGTTCGGCGTTACCAATTTTGCCGATTCTTTGGAACCGACTGACAATTTCTTCAGCTGGGTAGTTATGCGCTACGGTATAGGCGAGTGCTTGGTGAAATTTGACAATAAGATGAACTTCACTCCCTGGCTGGCAGATAAATGGAGCATCGGCGACGATAAACTTACCTGGACGATTCACATCAACGATAAAGCTAAGTTTTCCAACGGTGAAAAACTGACTGCTCAAATCGCCAAAGAATCTTTGGAGCGTACTTTTGCTAAATCAAATCGCGCCAAAACTTTCTTTGAGTACGAATCGATTACCGCTGACGGACAGAATTTGGTCATCAAAACCAAGAAACCGGTTCCTACGCTTCCCGGAATGCTGGCGGATCCGCTTTTTTTGATCATCAACACCAAAGTATCTGATAAAGAACGTGATTACGCTAAAATGGGACCTATAGGCACAGGCCCGTACATGGTCAAATCTTACACCAAAGCTAAGGCTGTGCTGGAAGCCAACCCCAATTACTGGGATGGAGCTGTTCCTTTCAAATCTCTTGAAGTAGCGACCATAGATGATCCAAATACACGTGCTATGGCTCTGCAATCCGGAGAGATTGATTTTGCTATCAATATCGGCGCAGGTGATTTGCCGCTGTTTAAAGATAAGGGTAAATATAATATTTCCGAAATCGCTTCTCTGCGCACCTGCTTGGCTCAGATAAATATGAATGAAGGTCGTCCTTTGCACGATCCGAAAGTACGCGCAGCCCTGATTCAGTCCCTGGATCGCGTTACCTACAACAAGGTATTGTTGAAAGACACCTTCATCGCCGGCAAGGCTCCGGTTTCTCCGTCTCTGGATTACGGTTTCGATAAATTGACCGATCCCAATGCCTATAATGTTGAAAACGCTAAGAAACTTTTGGCTGAAGCAGGCTGGAAAGACAGCGACGGAGACGGTTACGTAGACAAAAACGGAAAAAATCTGGAAGTTGATTTCGTTTATTACAGCGGTCGAGCAGAACTGCCTCTCTATGCTGAGGCAACTCAGGCCGATGCTAAAAAGATCGGCATCAAAGTCAATATGAAAAATGTCGACTATAACGTGCTTGATCCTATTCGTCAAAAAGGCGAGTTCGATTTGTGCATATCCAACATCCTGACTGCTAACAGCGGGGATCCGGCGATTTTCCTGGATTGGTATTGGAAGACGAACGTAAACGGCAGTCAGCCGCAAAATTCCACCGGTTACAGCAATGCCGAATATGATGCTTTGAGCGATGCTTTGTCCGTGGAGTTCGATTCTGCAAAACGTCGTGATTATATGATCAAAATGCAGCAAATTTTATTAAATGACGGCGCTGCTATCTTCTTCGGTTATCCTAAAACCAACATGGTTTCCCGTACGGATATTACCAACGCCAATATTTATCCGGCGGATTATTATTGGGTAACGAAAATGGTCGCTCCCGCCAAATAAATTTTTAAAGAAGGTATCCTAATGCTGCTTGAAGTGAAAAATTTAGACATCAGTTACGGTGACAGACTCACCGTAACCGGTGTCAACATAGAATTGGATAGAGGAGAGATCCTGACCATAGTGGGAGAATCCGGTAGCGGTAAAACCACCGTCATCCGCGCCATTATGGGATGCCTGCCCGGCAGAGGACGCGTCAGCGGCGGAAGCATGGTCTTTGAAGGCAGAGATTTGCTTCGTAATACCAGTGCTGATTGGCATACCATGTCGGGAAAAGATATGTCTATGATTTTTCAGGACAGCGGCAACATGATCAACCCTATCAGACGTATCGGCGAACAGTTTGTCGACTATATACGGGCTCACGCTCCGGAAAAAACGGCAGCAGAAGCTTATAAAATGGCTGTGGAAATGTTGGAAAAGGTACGGCTGGCTAATCCGGAAACGGTCATGGAGTCGTATCCGTTCGAACTTTCCGGAGGTATGCGCCAGCGCGTGGGTATAGCGATAGCCATGGTTTTCCGTCCGAAAATTTTACTTGCGGACGAGCCTACCAGCGCTCTGGATGTAACTACTCAGGCGCAGATAATCAGGCAGATTGTGGATTTGCGCAACGAATTTAATGTGGCTGTCATTATTGTTACTCATAATTTGGGCGTGGCTTCTTATGTTTCCAACAAGCTGTTGGTAATGAAAAACGGTTGTGTCGTTGAAAGCGGATCCAGGGAGAAGGTTATCGGAACTCCCAAGGATGAGTATACGAAGACGCTTTTGAACGCAGTGCCCGTCATAGGGGGGAAATGCTATTATGAGTGAAAATATGGCGGTTAAGGAACCGCAAGTCATTCTCGATATCAGGCATCTGACTAAGCAGTTTCCTCTGGAAAACGGCAAGGTTCTCACGGCATGCGACAATATCAGCCTGAAAGCTTATGAGGGTCGTACGCTGGGAATTGTCGGAGAATCCGGCTGCGGCAAGTCAACGCTTGTCAGAACTCTGGTCAATTTGCTGCCGGCAACTTCCGGAGAAGCGTATTTTGAGGGAAAGGATATACTGAAACTCAAAGGGAATGAGGAGCGGGAAAATAGAAAATATATTCAGATGATATTTCAGGATCCCGCTGCGGCTTTCAATCCCAAGCAGTTGGTCAAAGATATCGTAACTGAACCGCTTCTTAACTACGGTTTGCTTGCTAAAAGCGAAGTTGATCAAAGAGCGGCGGAGCTTTTGGAAATGGTAGAGCTTCCCTCTGAATTTAAAGATCGTTATCCTCACAGTATGTCCGGCGGACAAAGGCAGAGAATAGGTATCGCCAGGGCTTTGTCCCTTCGTCCGAAAATTGTCATCTGCGATGAGGCTACGTCGGCTTTGGATGTTTCCGTACAGAAAAATGTTTGCGAGCTTTTATGCAGACTGCAGGCGAGAAAAAATATAACTTATCTTTTTATCGCTCATGATTTGGGGTTGGTTGATCTGATGTGCCATCAGGTGGCTGTACTGTATCTGGGCAATGTTGTGGAAACAATTGCCGGCGGGAGATTAAAAGATGCGGCAAGACATCCGTATACAAAATCTCTTTTGAAAGCTGTTTTCAAAGTAGATTTCAAGGCCGGAGAAAAAGTGGAACCTTTGGAGGGCGAGATTCCCAGTCCTGTAGATCTTCCCAAAGGATGCCCTTTTGCCAGTCGCTGCGACGAGTGTGAAAATATCTGTCTGACAGAAAAACCTGAGCTTAAAGAAATCGGCAAGGGTCATTTTGTGGCTTGTCACAGAATTTGTTAAAATTTTATTTGGGCGCGGCTAAAGTCGCGCTCATTTTTATTTGAAAAAATACTTGCATGAATACTTGCTCATATGTTATAATTTGTACAACGCTCGTAATATGATTGCGAGAGCGTATAATTATTTTCTATAAAATATTCATATATGAGGTACAAGAAAGTTGGTAAGGCAATGGAAAAAAAATTTCGTGACCTGGAAGAGGTTCGCAATACTTCCGATTTTGAGCGTCACTGTGCTCATGTAAATATTCACATGGATGCAGCCGATTTCAGTAATCATCCTGACGGATGTACTTGCGGTCACTGCGGCAAGGATCACAGTCACAGCGGTAAGCACGTGCCTAAGCATAGTCATGCCCCAGGTTATGAACATGATGACGCAAATCATCAGCATGGGTGCGACTGTTGCTGCGGTAATGAACATTTCGCACACGAAGATGAATGTATCCGCGAGCATGAGCACGATGACAAGGATCGCATGCATGAACACGAACACCATGCTCATAACGATGAAAATCAGTGCAATTGCGGACATGACCATTCCGGACATGAACATGTTCATGCTCACACCCACGAAGATACTTGCGATTGTGGACATGACCATGGCGCGCATGAGCATCATCATGTTATCGGGCATAAGGAGGATTGTCAGTGTGAGCGCTGCCATCCTCATGAGGATTATTGCGACGTATGTGGCGAAAGTCTTGCTAACTGTACCTGCGTTATGCCTGATGCAGATAAACTGAAAAAGGTCTATATCCTCAAAAATTTGGGCTGCGCCAATTGTGCCGCAAAAATGGAGTACAAAATCAAGGAACTTCCGGGAGTAGCTTATGCCAATATAAGCTTTGCTACGAAGCAATTGCGCTTATCGGCGGCAGATCACGAAGCGTTGCTTCCTGTGATAAGAGAAATTTGCCGTTCTATAGAATCGGAAGTGGAAGTTGTTCCGCGCGAGCATAAGCCGGGAAATACTAACATTCGCAGCAGACTATATAATGTAGAAAATTTAGATTGTGCCAATTGCGGCGCTAAGATAGAAAGAGCTTTAAACGCGCTTCCGGAGATTGATGAAGCAGTTTTGACTTATACAACAAAAAAATTAAAAATTACGGCGGTGAACTATGAAGGGCTTTTGGAGAAAATGCAGGCTGTAGCAGACAGCATTGAAAATGGTGTGCGTTTTACGGAAGCTGCGAAAATAGATGAACGCGGTGTGGCGGAAGTCGCTTCGGGAGGTTTCTCGCTGAAAGAAAACGCTCATTTGGCAGAGATTTTAATCGGCGGAGCAATTTTTATTGTTACAGAGTGGCTTGGATTAGTTCCTGAAGCATATCACTTTTATTTTCTTGTTCTGGCTTATGTTATTTTAGGATGGCGCATTGTCGGAGCGGCTTTTAAAAATTTGCTCAACGGTCAAGTTTTTGATGAAAATTTTTTGATGACGGTTGCTACTTTGGGCGCCTTTGCTATTAAAGCGTGGGAAGAAGCTGTAGGAGTAATATTCTTTTATCGTGTGGGAGAATATTTTGAAGAGCGCGCAGTGGAAAAAAGCCGCGGTCAGATAATGGAAGCTGTTGATATGCGTCCTGAGGTCGTAAATCTTCTCATCGGCGAGGAGGTAAAAGTAATTCCGGCCGCAGAAGCTCATGTGGGAGATATACTTTTGATTCGCGTCGGTGATCGTATACCGCTTGACGGTGTTGTCATTGAGGGAGAAAGTCTGATAGATACATCTCCTGTTACTGGAGAGCCTGTCCCGGTAAGACGGACTTACGGCGACGAAGTGCTTTCTGGCTGCGTCAATACTACGGGGATGCTGAAACTCCGAGTGGAAAAAGTTCTTGAAGAATCCATGGTTACCAAAATTCTCGACAGTGTGGAAAATGCTGCGGCCAGCAAACCGACTATCGATCGCTTTATAACACGCTTTGCAAGAGTGTACACTCCTTTTGTAGTAGTTGTTGCGATTTTGACAGCCGTAATTCCTTCATTGATAACGGGAGAGTGGCAGAAGTGGATCTATACTGCGTTGACATTCCTGGTTATCAGTTGCCCCTGTGCTTTGGTACTCAGCGTTCCGCTAGCCTTTTTTTCGGGAATTGGCGCAGGTTCCAAGCAGGGAATACTTTTTAAGGGCGGCGTAGCCATGGAAGCTCTTAAACAAATCAATGCGGTAGTTATGGATAAGACCGGCACTGTGACCAAGGGTGATTTTGTTTTGCAGAAAATTCTGCCGGCAGATGATTTTTCTGCAGATAAGCTTTTGGAGATTTGCGCAGGCGCAGAGTTAAGTTCTTCACATCCCATCGCCGTAAGTATAGCAACAGCGGCTAAAGCTAAAGGACTGTCTCTACAAAGACCGACATCATTTCAGGAGATTGCCGGAGAAGGCTTGGTTGCCGATTTCGACGGAAAGATAGTTTTGTGTGGAAATGTTAAGCTCTTGGAAAGATACGGAATTCGTAATGTTCCGTCCGAAGCTGCAGCTTCAGGCAGTGAGGTTCTTGTGTCGGAAGACGGCGTTTACAGAGGTCGTCTTATCATAAGTGATACACTGAAAGAGGATGCCAAAGCAGCTGTTGCCAAGTTAAAAACTGCGGGACTTGCTACTGCAATGCTCACCGGAGACGGGGAACGTGAAGCACAAGCTGTGGCAGCTGAAGCAGGTATAGATGAAGTTTACGCCAAGTTGTTGCCACAGGATAAATTGAACGTACTCAATGCTCTGCGCAACAAATATGGTCACGTTATGTTTGTAGGCGACGGCATTAACGACGCTCCCGTACTTGCGGGTGCCGATGTGGGAGCAGCTATGGGAAGCGGATCCGATGCCGCTATTGAAGCTGCCGATGTGGTTTTCATGCGTTCGGAGGTTCAAGCCGTTCCACAGGCTATAAATATTGCAAAAACTACAGGACGTATTGCTTGGCAAAATGTGGCTTTTGCCTTGATTGTCAAAGTTTTAATCATGATTGCCGGGTTGCTGGGCTATGCTTCCATGTGGGCAGCTGTATTTGCCGATACGGGTGTGGCAATGTTGTGCGTTCTCAATTCCGTTAGAATATTATATAAAAAATATTGAGAGCGGATTATGTAAAAGCAGACAGATTTACATAAAGGTATTTTAGTGTTACAGCACCATCTCTTGGCAGGCGTGGATGCGCTTGTCCGGAGGTGGTGTTTTATTTCTGGTCGTCAGTTCAACAGCAGAAAATTGCTTTCAATAACCCCTGATAGTTTTATTAAAATTTAATAAAACCGGTTAATTGAGGCTGTGATTAATAAGATTACGGTTTTTCATGCCGGAAATGTAAGGGTGATGTGAATTTGTAAAGCGGTATTAATTATTTTATCTGAGAAAATTATAAAATTATCGATTTAATAAATTTATAAATAAAATTTAAGGGTATTCTTTCTAAGATAATTAAAATAATTGTATTAAATAAAAATATTATTGTTCTTTTGACAAAGATATGAGTTGCACTTAATTTATAAATGTGACAAAAATAAATCTTTTTATTTTTGCATACAGGTGATATAATAAAATTGCAGTGATGAAAAAATATACACAGATATCAACTGCAAAGTTTTAAAGAGTGTTCCTATTTATAATACTACTGTGATATATAATGCTGATGCATTGTATATAGAAATTATTTAAAGGAGGAATAAAAAATGTCCCCGGCAATTAAATGTTTACTTTTGCTGGCAGTAGTTGCATTATTCTTTGTAACCGAAATCATACCTTTGGCAATTACTGCAACAGGCGCTGCCGTAGCGTGCGGCGTCCTCGGTCTTATTCCTGCGAAACAGGTATTCTCCGGTCTGTCCAATTCAACCGTAGTACTTTTCGCAGGCATGTTCGTTGTAGGTGCAGCGATGTTCTACACAGGTCTGGCACAAGCTATCGGTAACACGGTAGTAAAAATGTGCGGCACAGGT
>JAXFPC010000063.1:0-30073 GCA_034180005.1 Acidaminococcaceae bacterium
GCAGGGGATTAAAAACGATAAGGGCGTTTACGTTACTCCCGCTTTCCCAAAATTAGTTTACGTTTTGGATGAACACAACTGCCTTAAAGGCGGTAAGTATGACTATATTACACGTTTGGCAGTAAAATGCAGTTCCAAGCGTATGTATCCTGATTACATCAGCGCAAAAAAAATGCGCGAAAACTACGAAGGCAATGTTTTTTCTCCCATGGGTTGTCGCAGCTTTTTGGCTCCGTGGAAGGATGAGCAAGGCAATTACAAATTCGAGGGGCGCTTTAACCAGGGTGTAGTTTCTTTGAATTTGCCTCAAATAGGAATTGTCGCACAGGGCGACGAGAAAAAATTCTGGGAGCTGCTTGAAGAAAGATTGCAGCTTTGCTACGAAGCCTTGATGGTGCGCCATAATGCTCTGAAGGGTATCCGCAGTGATGTCAGCCCGGTGCATTGGCAGTACGGCGCTATAGCGCGTCTGCCTAAAGGTGCCGTAATCGACGAATTTTTGGAGAACGGTTATTCCACTTTGTCTCTCGGTTACATAGGCCTTTATGAGTTGACCAGACTGATCAAAGGTGTAAGCCATACTACTCCCGAGGGAGAGGATTTCGCTTTGAGAGTCATGAACAGAATGAGAGGCGCCTGCGATAAATGGAAAGCGGCTACCGGTTTAGGATTCGCATTGTATGGAACTCCGGCTGAAAGTCTGTGCTATCGTTTTGCCCGTATTGATAAAGAACGCTTCGGAACGATTGAAGATGTTACGGATAAGGGGTATTATACCAATTCTTATCACGTTGATGTGCGTGAGAACATTGACGCGTTCAAAAAATTTGATTTTGAGAGCCAGTTCCAGAAAATATCTTCAGGCGGTTCCATTTCCTATGTGGAAATACCCAATATGCGCCACAATACCGAAGCTATGGAAGAAGTCGTAAAATATATCTACGACAATATTCAGTACGCGGAATTCAATACCAAGTCTGACTACTGTCATGTTTGCGGCTTTGACGGAGAAATTGTCATCAACGACGATAACGAATGGGAATGCCCCGTGTGTCACAATAAGGATCACAGCAAGATGAATGTGACCCGTCGTACCTGCGGCTATTTGGGCGAAAATTTCTGGAATGTAGGCAAAACTAAGGAGATTAAATCCAGAGTGCTGCATTTGTAGAAGGTGGCGATTATTTTGAATTATGCTGTAATAAAAAAGATGGATATCGCCAACGGACCGGGCGTAAGAGTTTCGTTGTTCGTAAGCGGCTGTACACATCATTGCAAGGGATGCTTTAATCCTGAAGCGTGGGATTTTAACTACGGAGAGCCTTTTACAAAAGAAGTTGAAGACAGTGTTTTGGAGGCGTTGCAGCCCAAGTATATCGCCGGTCTTTCCCTGCTGGGAGGGGAACCTTTTGAACCGGAGAATCAAACGAAACTTCTGCCTTTCCTGAGGAGAGTTAAGGAGCTTTATCCGAATAAGACCATATGGTGCTACAGCGGCTACGATTTTGAGAAGGATATGCTTACCGGCAGCCTGGGCGATTGGGCGGTAACAAGTGAAATGCTTTCGTACATAGACGTGCTGGTGGACGGAGAATTTGTACTGGAAAAAAAGAATCCCAATCTTCGGTTTCGCGGTAGTGAAAACCAAAGAGTGATAAGGGTGCAGGATTCATTGCAACAGGATAACGTTGTTCTTTGGGATGACAAAGAAGGTCTTATTGAACCGTAAAGCGTGCGCTGCAAATAACTGTAAGAACCGTTGCACGGAAAATGAATTGATGCTATAATTAGGCGTAAGAATTTGAAAGGAAGTGTTTCCATGAAAAGAATTTTCTCAGTTTTGCTGATGGTTATGATGTTTGCTTTCGCCGGTGTTTGTGCTGCTGCAGATGGTGCAGATCTGAATAAAGAGCAAAAGACGGCCGAAAAACTTAATGCTATGCTGTCCGGACAGGAGTTGACTTACACTGTGTTGGCTGCCGATATGAGCGCCGGCTTGAAAGAGAACTTTAAAGAAGAAGCTCTTACAGAAGTAAAAAAACAGGCCAAGGAAAAGCTCGGTACGGCAAAAAGCATTACTTTCCGTTCTTTTGAACGCTATGATGACGGAGATGTTGTCAGATACATAGGTTCTTTCTCCAAAGAAAAGTTGGTCGCTATTATCTATGTTTTTGATAAGAATCAGAAACTCAATTTGTTCAGCTTTACTCCGGTTGAGGAAGCTAAGAAATAATTTTTTGTGATATCTTAAATGAAAAACCACGCTTAAATATTTTTAAGCGTGGTTTTTGCTTTTGGGGCGCGCTTTTTGCTACAGGGATTTTTATTTAGAAAATTTATCAGCACGGTTTGATTGATTTGAAAATTGTTTTTACATATTCTCTTGTAAAACCATGTGAAGATGCACAAAAAAGAGCGTAAAAAAATCATCATCCGCGGTGGAGCGGTAATTGCCTGAATCACCCTTGACATTGAGGATGATGATTATAATAACAGCATTACAGAGTAAAAAACAGAAAACGCTAGGAGAAGTTCAAATCACCGGCAAGGGAATTACCAGCTGCGGGAAGAACCGCCGCCGCCACCGCTGCCGCCGCCGAACCCTCCTCGTCCGCCGCCGCGACCGAACAGCAGGAGCACTGTCAGCAGAATACGGGTGAAAAAACCGCCCAAAAATATTTGATCAAGGACCAGCAGAACGAGCACGAGCAGCATAACAAGCGTGTTGGAGGTTTGCAGTGCATCGTTTTGAGCGGGTGCGGAATCGGGAACAGTGCCGCTCAAAGACACTCCGTAATTCTTCGCAATGATCGATGTCATAGCACTGTAGCCGTTTTTTATGCCGGTACTGTAATCGCCTCGGCGAAAATGCGGTAACATATAACGATCCTGTATCATGCCGGTAGTCCCGTCCGTAAGCACTCCTTCCAGACCATAGCCGACTTCTATGCGCGAACGTTTTTCGTTAGGCGCAACGAGAATGAGCACACCGTTATTTTTTTCTTTTTGGCCGATGCCGTGAGTGCGCAGAAAATTTAAAGCATAGTCTTCTATAGGCTGACCTTCAAGCGAGCTTACCGTTAAGACAGCCAGCTGTGCTCCGGTTTTGCTTTCCAGTTCACCACCGAGAGCAACTATGCTGCGCTCATCGGCTGATGAAATAATACCGGCGCTGTCCTGCACATAGATAGTCGCGCCGGAAGGTGCATCAGTAATTTTTTCAGCAAATCCTGCTACCGCAAAGAATAAATTCAGTGCAATAAGCAGAAAGGTAAGCCAGCGTTTCATCAACAGTACCTCTTAAAAAAATCAGTAATCACCGGATCAGTATTTTTATCCGAGCAGCTTTTTAAAATTTAACCTGAGGTACCTGAGCCGCTTTCTCTTCAGCTTTAAAGTATTCCCGTTCTTTGAAGCCGAGCATACCGGCGTAAAGTGAAGCGGGCAGTGATTTAATTTTAGTGTTGAAGCTTTGCGCTGCATCATTGTAATCTTTACGCGCTACGGCGATGCGGTTTTCAGTTCCGGCCAGTTCGTCCTGCAGCTGGTTAAAGTTGCTGTTGGCTTTGAGGTCCGGGTAATTTTCTACAACTACGAGCAGTCTGGAGAGGGCTGAATTCATTTCAGCGTTGGCAGCAGACGTTTCAGCCACAGTTTTAGCTCCGTTGAGTTTGGCACGGGCATCTGCCACGGATTTGAAAATATCCTGTTCGTGAGCGGCATAGCCTTTTACCGTATTGACAAGATTGGGAATCAAATCGTTACGTCTTTGCAGCTGGTTTTCCACTTGCGACCATTTGCTCGTAACGTTTTCGTTGGAACTTACCAGACTGTTATAGCTGCTGAAAATCATACCGGCAAAAATTACCAGAGCTGCAATTATTCCTAAAAATGCTTTCATAATTTTTCCTCCGTAAATCTTGATGTTTCTTAATTGTTACTATGTTTTAATTTTAATATACGGTAAGATAGGTGTCAAATGTCAAAAAGTCAAAAAAAGCAAATTTTTATGTCAGCGTTGTGAATTGTGCGTTCATGCTTTTTTCACTTGCAAAAGGTCGAAAAGTCAAATATAATTAAGCTACGTACAATATTAGGGAAAATTTTGCTGTAAGCAGGTGGAGTTATGAAAAATTTAGCAGATGCTATTGAAAATTTTATTATAAGCGAATTGCTGAGGGAGAGGGAGGAAGCGCTTTTAGTTCAGCGTAATGAACTGGCGGAAAGATTGTCCTGCGCTCCTTCGCAGATAAGCTATGTTTTAAGTACGCGCTTCACTCCGGAGAGAGGGTTTTTGGTGGAGTCCAGGCGCGGCAGCGGTGGATTTGTCAAAATTGTCAGAGTGGAGCCCTATGGTGAAGATCATAAGAAGGAACCTAATGCCATCGAATTGGTCGAACACATTGCCGAGCAGAGAATGATAACCGGCAGAGAACGAGCTCTGTTGGAATTTATGCTCAATATTATCGATACGGATGAAGACGAGAAAAAGAAGCTGCTGCGGCAAGCAATGGTAAGACTTGACGCAGTGGGGCGGAGGTGAAAATTATGTTATGTGAACATTGTCATAAAAAAAAGGCTGTTATGCACATGATCTGCCTTGTCAACGGACAACAGGTGGAGAAATGGCTTTGCGCCGACTGTGCTAAAGAATTTATTCCGGTGGATGCGTCTTTATTTAACGGAGGCACTCCGCCCAAAGGATTGCAAAATATTTTACAGGAAGTTTTCGGACAGGCCGTAAGCAGAGCAAGAAAAAAAGTGACGAAGGACGGTTTTTCCGAAAATGCGGCGCGTATTTTGGAGGTGGCTACGGCCAAAGCTTTAGAACTTGCCAGCGATTATATCGGGACAGAGCATATTTTGTGGGGAATACTTCACACGGCTAATTCGACCGGCAGGGGAATTGTCACATCATTGCATGATAATGTACCTGAGATTATCGACACTTTGGAAAATTGGATGGATAAGGGCAATACCAAGAACTTTATTCCTCAGTACAGCAGACGCGCCGAGATAGTTCTGCAAAAGTCCGGCAGCAATGCCCGTAGCCTGAAGCAGGATTATGTAGGCAGCGAGCAGCTTTTGTACGGACTTCTGGCAGCCGGCGACGGCATTGCTTGTAAGGTGTTGGAAAAATTCGGGATAACTCTTGAGCGCGTGGAGCATCTCATTCATAAAATAGATTCACAGCGTAAGGCTATACCTGCAGCGGCCGGTTTATCTAATGAAAAAAGCGCGGATGAAGTTAAAGAAACTTCACCGCTGGAAATTTTGTCGGAGTACGGGCGCAATCTTAATGAGTTGGCGCGCAACGGACGTATCGACCCTGTAATCGGCAGGGACAGAGAAGTGGAAAGACTTATACAGATACTTTGCCGCAGGACTAAAAATAATCCCGTCATAATCGGAGAGGCCGGTGTCGGTAAGACGGCGGTGGCTGAAGGATTGGCTCAAAAAATAGTCAGTGGTGATGTTCCGGAATTTTTGGAAGGCAAAACGATATTTTCCTTAGAGTTGGGATTGTTGGTGGCCGGTGCAAAATATCGAGGTGAGTTTGAAGAGAAATTGAAAGAAGTTTTGGAGATTGTTTCCAATGACAAGCATATCATTCTCTTTATCGACGAGCTGCACACCATCGTGGGCGCAGGCAGCGCTGAAGGCAGCATTGATGCAGCGAACATGATCAAACCGGCTTTAGCAAGAGGCGACCTTCAGGTTATAGGAGCAACAACGGTGGCCGAGTATCGCAAGCATATTGAAAAAGACGCGGCCTTGGAAAGAAGGTTTCAGCCCGTTATGGTAGACTTGCCGTCAGCAGAGGACTGTAGAGAGATGCTTTTGGGTTTGCGTAAGCGTTATGAAAAATTCCACGGCGTGGAAATTTTACCGGAAGCGATCAGCGCTGCCGTGGAACTCAGCGACCGTTATATTACTGACAGAAACCTTCCCGATAAAGCTATCGATCTTATGGACGAAGCTTGCTCACGACTCAGGATGAAGATTTACAAACTTTCCTTGCCTACTAAGCGTCTGCAAGAGGAGTTGGAATATCTTCAGCTGGAAAAAGAAGAAGCCGTAGCTAAGGAAGAGTTCGACAAAGCAGCTGATTTTAGGTTGCGCGAACTGCAGCTGCAGAAGCGTTTAGCGGAAATTAAGGCATCGGCACTTAAAAACACAGCCGTGACTGAGGATGATGTGGCGGAAGTGGTTTCTTCCTGGACAGGCATACCTCTCAGCAAACTGGGAGAGAAAGAAAGTCAACGTCTGCTGAAACTGGAAAACAGACTTCACGAGAGAGTTATCGGACAGGGGCAAGCCGTAGATGCTCTCAGTAAGGCGGTGCGGCGTTCTCGTGCCGGATTCAAGGATCGCAACAGACCCATAGGTTCTTTTCTTTTCCTGGGACCGACAGGAGTGGGCAAAACGGAGTTGGCTAAGGCTTTGGCCGAGGAACTTTTCGGTGACGAACGCGCCATGCTGCGTTTTGATATGTCGGAATACATGGAAAAGCATACCACTTCCAGGCTGATAGGCTCGCCGCCGGGTTATGTAGGATACGATGAAGGCGGACAGTTGACAGATGCCGTGCGTCGAAAACCTTATAGCGTGCTGCTGTTGGATGAGATTGAAAAAGCGCATCCCGATGTTTTTAATTTGCTGCTGCAAATTATGGAGGACGGTCGTCTTACTGACGGACAGGGAAGAACGGTGGATTTTCGCAACGCCGTCATTATCATGACGAGCAATGCAGGCGCTCAACGGTTGCATACATCTGCGCCGCTGGGATTTTCTGCCGGCAACGCGGAGTTTATTGCGGCTAAAAAAGAACAGGTTTTAGAAGAAGTGAAGCATGTTTTTCGTCCGGAGTTTTTGAACAGGATTGATGAAATAATCGTTTTTGACAGCTTGGGACAAGCTGAGCTGGAGCAAATCGCAGATAATATGTTGCGAGAACTTAACGAGCGTATGCGGGGCAATGAGCTGAGCGTCGAATTGACGCCTTCAGCCAAAGCATCACTTTTAAAAGAGGGTAGCGATGTAAAATTCGGCGCTCGTCCGCTGAGGAGAGCATTGCGCAGGATGGTCGAGGATCCTGTCAGCGATCTATTTCTTGCAGGTTCTTTTGTAAAGGGAGATAAAATTATCGCCGAAGCAGGCGATGATAAGCAGCTGCTGTTTCACAGAGCTACAGAAGGAAACGGTTTTCTCATAGAGTCGGCTTTGCCGTCTAAGGAAGCGGCAGGTTCTGCAAAGGGTGAAGAAAATGGTGAAAGCTAAGACGAAGTTCGTCTGTCAAAGTTGCGGTTACAGTTGTCCCAAATGGTTGGGACGTTGCCCTGAATGCGGAGCGTGGGATGCCTTGACGGAGGAGCGCGAAATTGTCGCTCCTGCACGCGGATATTTGCCGGAGCAGAACATTTCGCTTAAGCCTAAGACCATTTCCAGCGTATCCGGGAATAAGGTGGAACGTCTGGCAACAGGTATAGGTGAATTTGACAGAGTGTTGGGCGGGGGAGTAGTTCCCGGCAGCTTAGTACTCTTGGGAGGCACACCCGGTATCGGCAAATCCACAATCATGCTTGACGCGGGATTGCGCTTCAGCAGAAAAGGTATAAAAACGCTGTACGTAAGCGGTGAAGAGTCGGAAGAACAGACCGCTATGAGAGCAGTTCGCCTGGGCGGCATGAGCGGCAATGATAATTTACTGATTATGACCGCCACGGATCTGGATGGGATTTTGGCGCAGGCTTTGAGCTTGCAACCGAAGTTGCTGATCATAGACAGCATCCAGACTATGTATGCTCCGGAATTATCCACAGCTGCCGGCAGTGTGGGACAGGTGCGTGAATGTACTGCCAAGCTGTTGCAGTTTGCAAAAAGTTCTGGCATAGCGGTATTGCTTATCGGGCACGTTACCAAGGACGGGAATATTGCCGGACCGCGTCTGCTGGAGCATATGGTGGATGTGGTGCTGCAGTTCGAAGGCGATCGTTCCTATTCTTTCAGAGTGTTGCGAGCGTTGAAGAACAGATTCGGCAGTACAAGTGAAAGCGGTATTTTCTCCATGGAGGAAGGCGGTCTTCAGGAGGTAATCAACCCTGCCGGACTTTTTCTCGAGGAGAGAGACAGCAACACTTCCGGCAGCGTTATCAGCGCCTGCATGGAAGGTAATCGCCCCATTCTTGCAGAGGTACAGGCGTTAGTTGCCAAAACTCCTTACGGATTGCCGCGACGTACAGCCGTAGGGTTTGACTACAATCGCGTGAATATGCTGTTGGCGATTTTAGAAAGACGTTTGGGATTGGATTTTGGCAATTTCGACGCTTACGTCAATATTGTCGGCGGGATGAAAGTGAGTGAACCGGCTGTCGATGCTGCTGTAGCGGCAGCTTTGGTTTCCAGCTATCGCAATCTGCCGGTGCTGCGGGACGTACTTATTTTCGGAGAAGTGGGTCTTACGGGGGAGGTGAGGCGCGTCAGCGCGCCGGAGAGGCGTATTGCCGACGGAATTAATTTAGGATTCAAAAGATTTATTGTTCCTTATGGGAAATTGCAAATAAAAAATACTTCTGCAGAGATTATTCAGGTTAAAACACTGGAACAAGCTTTACAGGCTTTGTTCAAAAACAGTTAATCTTAGATCAAAACCGCCTTCATTTTAAAGTGGAGGCGGTTTTGATTTATTTGAATAGGGTTTACACTGTTATTCGGTACGGCTATATAAATATTTTCCTGTTGATATTTTTCCCGGGAAGGTTTGCGCTTGAACCTGGGCATATTATTGTACGCTTTTGTGAAATTAAGGAAAATTTAGAGGAAATATGTAGCTGCATCAAGAAAATAATCTGATAAAATAATATTTACGGAGGAAATACATCTGATGATCGTCGGAGTGGGTTGCGATATTATAGAAGTGGACAGAATAAGACAGGCTTTGGCAAAAGCGCCTGTAAAATTACGGATTTATACACCGGCTGAAATATCTTACTGCGAAAGTAAGGGAGTTGCGGCAGACATCAGTTTCGCCGGTCGTTTTGCCGCTAAGGAAGCAGTGCTTAAAGCGTTAGGAACCGGACTGCGGGGAGGAAAACTTCAGGAAATAGAAATTTTGCCGGGGGCGTTAGGGCGTCCGCAGGTTTTTTTGCACGGACATTTTGCTGATATCGCTGCAGAAATCGGTATAAAAAAAATTCATCTGAGCGTAAGTCACATTGAGAAAACCGCAATGGCTTACGCAGTAATGGAGGCATAGAACATGAAGCTGATCACAGGAATGGAAGCACAAGAATTGGACGGAATCCTTCGGGATGAACTGGAAATGCCGGGAATACTTTTGATGGATACTGCAGCTAGACAAACAGCGGTCGCGGTTGAACGTCTGTGCGCCGAGTACGATTTGCGCAGTATCGTGATACTTTGCGGCAAAGGTAACAACGGCGGTGACGGATTCGGCGCTGCGCGTTGGCTCTTGCAAAAGGGAGCGGAAGTAAGAGTGCTGCTCTTGGGGACGCAGGTTGAGGATGTTAGCGGTGACGCCGCGTTGGAACTTAAATATTTTATGCAAAGCGGCGGCGATGTTACGGTTATTGCTGATGAAAAAGCTCTGCCTCTTTTGGAAGTAGCGCTGTTAAAAGGAGATTTGATAGTTGACGCTCTGTTGGGTACAGGTTTTCACGGTGAGTTGAGCCAGTTCATGCGGAGTATTTGTCATTTGATAAATACATGCGGAAGAAAAATTTTGGCTGTCGACGTGCCGACAGGAATAAACGCTGCTGACGGATCTGCCGACGCAGGAGCCGTATCGGCAGATTACACTGTAAGCTTTTTGCCGCTTAAGAAGGGACTGCTGCTTTACCCCGGAAGAAAGTTTGCGGGGCGACTGCTGCCTGCAGATATCGGCATACCGGTGTCTGTTTATACGGAACGTTTCGGCAATACGCATCTCATCACGTCGGAGATGGTGGAGGAACTTCTGCCGCTCAGAGATGATACTGCTCATAAAGGTCAAGCCGGCAAGGCTATTATTTGCGCAGGCAGTCCCGGCTTTACGGGAGCGGCCGCGTTGGTGGCACAGGCAGCTGTCAAGGCCGGAGCAGGAACGGTAACTTTGCTTGCGCCGTTGAGTGTTCAGGAAATTTTAAGCACTAAACTGACCGAAGTAATGGTTCACGGATTGCTGGAACGTATGCCGGGAGTTTTGGGCGGCGGCGCTGCCGCTGAGATTCTGCGCTTTGCGGAAAAAAGTTCTGTGCTGGCTTTGGGACCAGGGCTGGGAACTTCACCGAATACGGGTGAAGTCATCAGAGAGGTGCTGTTGTCGGCGGAAGTGCCTGTGATTATTGACGCGGACGGATTGACGGCTCTGCAGGGACAAAGTGAACTGTTAAATACAATGACCGTGCCGAAACTTTTAACACCTCATATCGGAGAGATGGCACGGCTGACGGGAATAGACGTGGCAAGCATAGAACAGTCGCCTTGTTTGTTTGCAGAGGAATTTGCGAAAAAGTGGCAGGCTGTTATAGTTCTTAAAGGAGCGACAACAGTTGTCGCTTGTCCTGCCGGCAGCACTTATTTGAATATCACAGGTTGCAGTGCGATGGCTACAGGAGGCAGTGGAGATGTTCTGACCGGAATAATTGCCGGTTTGGCAGCGCAGGGAATTTCACTGCAGGAAGCTGCGATATGCGGCGTAGCTCTGCACGGTGCGGCGGGTCAGCTGGCTTCAAGCGGGCGGCCGGGACTTGCTGCCGGAGAGATAGCGGAAGCATTGCCTCGGACACGAAATATTCTGCAGGAACTTTTTGCGGAAAAACTGGATTTTGCTGCAGCAAAAACTCTGTTATAACAGGAAAGTTTACAAAAACACAAGAAAAGTGATAAAATTATCAGACAGGCTATAGAAGGATTTAGTCAAGGTCAGGGATCGTTCTTTTCAGAAGAGGTGGATTTTTTGCGTAGATTATGGTTGTGTTTTTTACTGATGACATTTCTTTTTGCGACTGTTGTTGCTGAAGCGGCTCAGGTCACCGGCACCAAGTGGGGCGTCAGCAGGGATAATGTGCTGCGCCTGGTAGTGGAGCTGTCCGAGCTGTCCGATTACACAGTGAACCTTGAAGGAAATCAACTCAAGCTTACGATAAACGGAGCGGCGGCAGACGGCGTAGCCGGATCTTACAGAGTGAAAAGTACTTTGGCTGACGTAATGAATGTTGCGTCTTCTGCCGACGGCACAGTTGTGCTTGTGCCGCTGAAAAAACAGATCAGCTCCAAGGATATCAAAGCGTTCGTGTTAAAAAAAGATCCGTTGACGGGACGCCCGAGCCGTGTAGTTGTTGACGTTACGGCTGATAAAGCGGTTGCAGCGTCTGCTGTTCCTGCCGTATCTGCAGGCAGTGCAGGAGTTGTTATCAGTAATAAGCCTGTCAGAAATGGCTCTTCAGTTCAGCCTGTTCGTGAGCCGGAGAAGCGTACTGAACCTTCGGCGGCTCAGACAAAAAAGCCTGACATCGAAAAGGTGAAGCAACCGACACAGAAACCGGCTCCTGTTAAAAAGAATGAAAATAATGATATAGGCATTAAAAAAGAAAAAAGCAACAGGGCTTACAAAACTTCCGGAGGAATCAAGGGGAAAATCATTACACTTGATCCGGGGCACGGAGGTACCGATCCCGGAGCTATAGGTAAAACGGGATTGATGGAAAAAGAGATAACGCTTATAGTCAGCAGGGAAGTACGCAAGCTATTGGAGGCAAAGGGCGCGGAAGTACGCATGACGCGTACTGAGGATGTTGATGTTTTCGGACCTTCCGCTACTGACGTGCAGGAGCTACAGGCTCGCGTCAATGTGGCGGAAAAGCACGGCTCCGATATTTTCATCAGCGTACATGTCAATGCTTCGACAAATAGAAATATAGGCGGTTTCAGCAGCTATTACTATCCTAAGACTGAACATGATAAAAGGTTGGCAGCAGCAATTCAGAATAAACTTGTCAGCAATTTCGGCGTGGACGATTTAGGTATACGCGAAGCTAATTTCTATGTGGTGAAAAGATGTTCCATGCCGGCTACTTTGTTGGAGCTTTGCTTTATTTCCAATCCTAAAGAAGAGAAGCTGATGCAGAGCAAATGGTATCAGCGCAAAGCAGCTCATCTGATAGTTGAAGGAATTGAGGAATATTTTGCAGAGTAACAACGGAGGCGTAGCAATGAAAAAATTTATTTTTATAGGATTACTGATTTGCAGTTTTATTATCGCGGGCTGTGATACTGTCAATAATGTGAAGCCTCCCGCGCAGGGAACTGATAAAAATCCGGTGAGCGCGCCGGCAGTAAAAGAGAAGCTAAGCTTCCTGGTTTATCGTCCGGCAGATGACGGCAGCGAAAAGCTGTTGGCGGAAAATATAATCATGGAGGACAACGGCAAGAGTTTGCCGGAAAATGCCTTGCTGACATTGTTGTCAACGAAGCCGAAAGCTGCCGGAATGACGAGTAACATTCCCGACGGAACGCGTCTTTTGCAGCTGCAGATAAAAGACGGTTTGGCTACGGCCGATTTCAGCAGGGAGATTGCTAAAAAAGGGCAGGGATCTCATGATGAGTTGATGCTGGTTTATTCCATAGTCAATACTTTGACTGAGTTTAAAGAAATAAAGAAAGTACGGTTTCTCGTAGAAGGACAGCAGGTAATAACTTTCAGCGGTCATATGGATTTGGAAGATCCGCTGCAGCGTAACGAAACTTTATTAAAATAGAATTGAGAAACAGTAGCGGATTCCGGTACTGTTTCTTCTTTATGGAGTGAGTTTTATGGAAAAGTATCTTGACGGAGCCGAAGCTACGGAAGAAATCGGTTTCCTCATCGGCGGACTGTTGCGTGACGGCGATGTAGTATGTCTGAACGGGGGGCTCGGCGCCGGCAAAACTCTTTTGAGTCGCGGCATGGCTTCCGCTTTAGGTGTCGAGCCGCAGCAGGTAAACAGTCCGACTTTTACCATTATGAATATATATCGAGGCGCTGATTTGGAAATCAGGCATTTTGATTTGTATCGCTTGAACAGAGCGGAAGAATTGGATGATATAGGTTTCAGCGAATACGTCGGCGGCAGCGGTGTTACGCTTATCGAATGGGCGAATCTTTTTACGGAAGAGTTGCCTGCGGAATTTTTGGAAATTTGTTTGGAACCTTTAAATGAAGGACGCCAAATGATTCTTAAAGCGCACGGTCTACGCTATGAGAAATTATTGGAGGAGGTGAAGCGTCTTGCTGACTTTAGCGATTGATACGGCTACAAAGATATGTACAGTGGCATTACTTCAGGATCAAAAAATTTTGGGAGAGTACAGTATCAATGCCGGCATGACGCACTCAGAGGGACTTTTGCCGCAGATAGAGCAATTGTTGCAACGTGCAGGTCGGCAGAAAAATGAGTTGGAGCTGTTGGCAGTCAGTATGGGACCTGGCTCGTTTACCGGTCTGCGGATAGGTTTGGCCACGGCTGAGGCTGTGGCTTACAGCAGACAGTGCTTTCTTCACGGAGTAAATACCTTGAAGGCTCTGGCTTGGAATCTGCCCGTGGATGGTTTGCTGTTATCGCCTGTTTTGGATGCGCAAAAAGGCAATTATTATCAGAGTCTTTATCGTTGGGATAAGGGTGTACTGTCGGAGATTATGCCAGTCCGCGTTGTCAGCGGAGCAGTTTTGTATGAAGAGCTGGCTCGCCGTGGTGAAAGAGTAGCGCTTTTAGGTGAGTGTGATCGTTTGGAGCAGAATAGGTTGCCGCTGAATGTGTTTGCAGCACCGCATACTTTGCGCATGCCGCGCGCATCGTCTGTGGGATTGGCGGCTTTGGATGAATTTTCCGCTGCCGAGGACAGAAAAATTTTCGGATTGGAGCCTTATTACATCAGAAGATCAGAGGCGGAAGAATTGTGGGAGAAGCAACAAAATTGATTTTCAGAGCTATGACGACGGCAGATGTTGGCATGGTTGCGAATTTGGAAAAAGAAGCTTTTCCGGATCAATGGGATGAAGTGATGCTTTTAAACGAAATGAGCAACTGTCTGGCAAAGTATATCGTCTTAGAGGTGGAAGATTCGCTTGTCGGTTATGCCGGATTTTGGCTGATAGCCGGCGAGGCTCAAATAACTAGAGTAGCGATTGCCAAAGATTTTCAAGGTCGCGGTCTGGGGAAAAAACTGACAAAAGCAATGCTGCAACTTGCATGGGATTCCGATGCTTACGGCGTTACTTTGGAAGTACGGGCAAGCAATGCGTCGGCGCAGCGTGTCTATGCGGATTGCGGCTTTGTGCAGGAAGGTGTGCGCCCCGGTTACTACGCAGATAACAATGAAGATGCTGTAATTATGTGGTGTTATAGAGAGGCAAGCAATGAGTAAACAGGAGAAAGATATTTTTATTCTCGGCATAGAGAGCAGTTGTGATGAAACCGCGGCTGCTGTCGTTAAAAACGGTCGCGAAGTGATGAGCAACATTATTTCGTCCCAGATCGTGATCCACAGAAAATTCGGCGGCGTGGTGCCGGAGATAGCTTCTCGTAAACACATAGAAAATATTATGCCTGTTATTGATGAAGCTTTAAGTAAAGCCAATCTTACTCTGCAAGATATTGACGCGGTGGCTGTAACTTACGGACCGGGATTGGTGGGAGCACTTTTGGTAGGGCTTTCGGCAGCTAAGGCGTTGGCATGGGCTGCCGATAAACCGCTTCTGGGAGTAAACCATTTAGAGGGTCATGTTTTTGCCAATTTTTTGACAGATTATACATTAGAGCCGCCGTTTTTGGCTCTTGTGGTAAGCGGAGGTCATACAGCGCTGTTGAAAGTTCTGGATTACAACAAATTTGAACTTTTGGGGCAGACGCGAGACGATGCTGCCGGTGAAGCCTTTGATAAGATAGCGAGAGTTATGGGTCTGCCGTATCCGGGAGGGCCGGAAATAGAAAAGTTGGCTGCTGACGGCGATCATACCGCTATCAATTTTCCGATTCCGAAACTCGACGGCAGGTTTGATTTCAGTTTCAGCGGGCTTAAGTCCGCTGTAATAAATTATTTGCATAATCAGCAGCAGTCTGGACGTGAATCTAACTACGCAGACGTTGCCGCAGCATTTCAGCATACTGCCGTAGAAGCGCTTGTGCGCAAAGCTGTGGCGGCTATGGAATCCACAGGTTATAAAAAAATTGTTCTGGCCGGCGGCGTGTCGGCTAATAAAACTTTGCAGCGTGAACTTGCTGCCGCCATGGAAGAAATCGGTGCGGAGTTAGTTCATCCGACGCCAATCCTTTGTACTGATAATGCGGTGATGATTGCGTGTCGCGGTTATTTTTTGTACAAGGACGGCTTCTGCAGCAACCTTGATCTTAATGCGGTACCGTCTTTGAAACTGGGTTAAACAGTTGTGCGGAAATTTTTGTTTGCTGTGGATGATGTGGATAAAAATACTTGCAGCAACAGTTGTGAAGTGTCGGCAAAACTTTGCTTGTGCATAAGTCTGTGCATAATGTGGATAACATAGGTAAAGCTGCCGTAAAAGTTGCTGATGGTGGCAAAAAGTTTTTGCAAAGGTAAACAAATATTTTTAGTGCAGCATATTTTCAAGCTGGGAGGGATGGCAAATGCTAAACAATTTAACAGCTGAGCACAGGCATATTTTACAGTTGCTTGGTTCAGCTCTTGGTTTGATTGCCGACTTGACCAATGCGGAAGTAACTGTGTATATTCAGGATAACGACAAAAAATTTCTTTATATCTGCGCGCAGGAACGCCACTTGCTGCAACGAGAGATGCAGCGGCCCAACATGACGGGACGAAGAGTACGCAAAGTAGAGGAACCTTTAGCGACTCGCGTTTTGCAGCTTAATATGCCTGTCGAAGGAAAAAGAGAAGTTTTGCTGGGGGATTTTTGCAATTTTAAAGTTTTCCCTGTGCGCGATCGCGGTGGAAAATGTTTCGCGGCAATCAGCTTCGCTGCCGCGGATCCGCAGGAGTTGCTCACCGAACAGGCGCTGGAATTGTTGATGAATCTGCAGGAGCCGGTTCAGGGAAATAAATATTACGAGCGTCTTACACCTAATGACGGCGTATTGTTGGTGGATCTTAACAAGCGGATTATTGCAGCTAACGATCAGGCGAAACATCTTTTTAAATTACTTGATTTTCGGGAATGTATCGGCCGCAAAACAAACGATGTTGAAATAAATTGGCCGTTGGTAGGTATGGTTATCGATACGGGAGTGGCGGAGAGCAAGGAAATACTGCTGAGTGAAAGACTGCTTTCCATGCGCGTGCTTCCGGTTGTGCCGCGTCCTGCCGCCGGTTGTTGTGTTGTTATTTTGCAGGATATAACCGGTATCAGACAGAAGGAGGAAGAGCTGCGCTTACAGGCGGTGATGCTTAAAGAAATACATCACCGGGTGAAAAACAATCTGCAGACAATTGCCGGATTGTTGCGTTTGCAGGCTAGGCGCGCGGAACATCAGGAAACAAAAGATGTTTTACGCAGCTGTATAGGCAGGGTGAACAGCATAGGAATTGTCCATGAGTATTTGTCGGCGCATGACAGCGGCATGGCGGATGTTGAAAAAATGCTGGGAGCAATTTTGCAGGCTGTGACTTCAGCGCTGTTACCGCCGGGATTCAAGCTTTCGGCAACTTGTGTGTCCGACAGCATTTTGTTGACGGCGGATAAAGCCGTCAGTTTAGGACTCGTTGTAAATGAATTGCTGCAAAATACCTTGGAGCATGGTTTCAAAAATCGTGAGACCGGATCGCTGCAAGTCAGCTTCAGTGCCGCGCCGTCAGGATGTATGTTGACGGTCGAAGATGACGGTATAGGATTGCCGCCCGATTTTGCTGCCGAAAAAATCGACAGCATGGGACTAAAAATCATCAGAACGGTGGTTGAGTTCGATTTGCGCGGAAATTTTAATCTGTGCAATAAAGAAAACGGAGGAACTTTGGCGGTGGTTGAGCTGCCTGTTCCCGGAGGTAAGAATGTCTGAGTACAAAATACTGATTGCCGATGATGAAGCGTTGTTGCGTCTGGATTTGCGGGAGATGCTCACAGAAGGCGGGCATATTGTGATCGGTGAGGCTGTCGACGGAGAAAAGGCTGTGGCGCTGACAAGGAAACTTCGTCCGGATCTTGTTATCATGGACGTCAGGATGCCGGTTATGGACGGTATTACCGCAGCCGAGCAGATTGTCGCGGAGCAGTTGGCGCCTGTGCTGTTACTTACGGCCTACAGTCAGGCGGACGTTGTGGACAGAGCTGCGTCGGCCGGAGTGATTAGTTATTTGGTAAAACCGGTCAGAGAAGAGCAACTTTTTCCAACTGTGGAAATTGCGGTGGCCAGATTCAGGGAGCTTCACAGAATGAACGAGGAGCTTTTGGGACTCAGAGATGATCTGGAAACGAGGAAGTTGCTGGACAGAGCCAAAGGAATACTTATGACATCTCATAAGATAACGGAGCAGGAAGCTTACAGAAGAATGCAGAAGTACAGTATGCTAAAAGGAGTCTCCATGAAAAAACTGGCAGCGGATATTATCGCAGCGTCAGAAAGATAGATACAGCGTGACGACTGTTTGACCTATGCGGTGAAACAGTCTTTTTGTGTAATTTTTACCGTTCGCATACGGATAATCTGCTTTCATGCTTTCGAATAAACTGTTTATCTGCAGGAAATACTTCAGGTTAATCGAAAATCAATCGGCTCCGGCTGAAAAAATGACAAACTTGTAAAAATATGAAAAAAACTCTTGCTTTTTTCTTGCTAACAGTTATAATAAATATAGTTAGCACTCATCTTGTTTGAGTGCTAACTATAACAAAGCAGATAGATGGACTGCCTGCAGTTAGTTTTACAACTCTCACAAATTAAACTCGAAAGGGGACATTAAAGATGTTAAAACCATTAGCTGAACATGTACTTGTTGAGGTTACAGTACAGGAAGAGAAAACTGCCAGCGGAATTTTTCTGCCGGATACGGCAAAAAAAGAAAAACCGCAGACAGGTAAAGTAATCGCCGTAGGCAGAGGTAAACTCCTTGATGACGGAACGATTGTTAAACCTGAAGTAAAAGTAGGCGATGAAATTGTTTTTGCAAAATATATTGGCGCGGAACTGAAAATAGATGGCAAAGAATATTTGATCATCAGCGAAAGAGATATTTACGGAGTTTTTGAAAAATAAATATTTACGAAGGAGCGATAAATAATGGCTAAAGAAATTCTTTTCAATGAAGATGCTCGCCGCAGCTTGGAACGCGGCGTCAACGCACTGGCGGATGCGGTGAAAGTTACCTTGGGACCTAAAGGACGCAACGTAGTCCTGGAGAAAAAATACGGCGCTCCGACTATTACCAATGACGGTGTTACCATTGCCCGTGACATAGAGTTGGAAGATCCGTTTGAAAATATGGGTGCTCAACTCGTCAAGGAAGTAGCAATCAAAACCAATGATGTGGCCGGTGACGGTACAACTACAGCAACTTTGCTGGCGCAATCCATGATTCGCGAAGGTATGCGCAATGTGGCAGCCGGAGCAAATCCGATGATTTTGAAAAAAGGCATCCAAAAAGCAGTCGACGTTTTGGTTGAAGAGCTGCGCAGCGTTTCTCAAAAAGTTGAAACCAAAGCAGCCAAAGCGCAGGTAGCGTCTATTTCCGCTGCTGACGAAGAAATCGGTAAGCTGATTGCGGACGCTATGGAGAAGGTTGGCGACGACGGCGTTATTACCGTAGAAGAATCCAAAACTATGGATACATTCCTGGAAACTGTTGAAGGCATGCAATTCGACCGTGGATACATTTCTCCTTACATGGCTACCGATGCGGAGAAAATGGAAGCGGTAATGAACAATCCCATGATTTTCATCACGGATCGCAAGATTACCATGATTCAAGATATCATGCCTGTTCTGGAAAAAGTTGTACAGGCCGGACGCGAGCTGCTGATCATCGCCGAAGATATCGAAGGCGAAGCTCTGGCAACTCTCGTAGTAAATAAACTGCGCGGCACCTTTAAAGCTGTAGCCGTAAAAGCTCCCGGATTCGGCGATCGCCGTAAAGCAATGTTGCAGGATATCGCTATTCTTACCGGTGCCACCGTCATCAGCGAAGAAGTTGGCCGTAAGTTGGAAAGCGCAACTGTAGCCGATCTCGGTCAGGCAGGTCAGGTGAGAGTGACAAAAGAGCTGACTACTATTGTAGACGGCGGTGGAGATAAAAAAGAGATTGCTGCCCGGGTAGGTCAGATTCGCGCTCAAATCCCCGAAACAACTTCAGAATTCGACAAAGAGAAACTGCAGGAGCGTCTTGCCAAATTGGCTGGCGGTGTTGCCGTAATCAAAGTCGGCGCGGCTACGGAAGTAGAGTTGAAAGAAAAGAAACTGCGCATCGAAGACGCTCTTAACGCAACTCGCGCCGCTGTTGCCGAAGGCATTGTAGCCGGCGGCGGTACCGCTCTGCTGCAAGTCCAATCCGCTTTAAACAAATTGAAAGTGAGCGGAGATGAAAAGACTGGCGTGGAAATCATTCGTCGCGCTATCGAAGAACCGGTAAGACAAATTGCATATAATGCCGGCTTGGAAGGCGCCGTTATAGTGGATACTATTAAACGCAGCCGCAAAGGCGTCGGCTTTAACGCTCTCAACGAAAAGTATGTCGACATGATTGCCGAAGGCATCGTCGATCCTACCAAAGTTACCAGAAGCGCTCTGCAAAATGCAGCCAGCATCGCCGCTTTGGTGCTGACAACGGAGTCCGTTGTGGCAGATAAACCTTCCAAGGATGCTCCAGCAATGCCGGGTATGCCCATGGGCGGCGGAATGCCCGGAATGATGTAAACGGAATCCAATACGGGTGATATATTTTCATACTGTTCGAAACGATGAAGGATACGCTCATAAGTTATACAGTAATAAAAGGGACTGCATTAATTTGCAGTCCCTTTTATTGTCATATGGATAAGATTGCAATACCTGTTAAAATTTTCGGCTTTGAAGGATATTTCAAGTAATGATTGACAATTATATGTTAAAATAAATATGTAAGATTATGTAAGCATTCAAGGAGGTTGAGCTATGATAAAGTTATTGAAAAATGCTCAAGTTTATGCACCGGCTTTTTTAGGCAAAAAAGATGTTCTGATCGTGGGCGATAAAATTTGCCGTATTGACGACAGCATAACAGGGTACGAAGGTTTGCCGGATGTGAAAGTTTTTGATTTTGCAGGCAAGACGCTGGTACCGGGATACATCGATATGCATGTGCATATCACGGGAGGCGGCGGCGAACAGGGCCCGGCGTCACGCGTTCCCGAATCTTATCTGACAGCTTTTACGACCAGCGGTATTACGACGGTTGTCGGATTGTTGGGAACGGACGGTATTACGCGGAGCCTTGAAAATTTGGTGGCTAAAGCGCGTGCTTTGACGGAAGAAGGAATCACGGTTTATTGCTTGACCGGCTATTACGGTTATCCGCCCGTAACAATGACCGAGAGCGTGGAAAAGGATATTGTCATGATCACACCGATGATTGGGGTGAAGGTAGCCGTATCCGATCATCGCAGTTCAAATCCCGGCGGGGAAGAGCTGATTGATCTGGGAACGCAGGCTCGTCGCGCAGGCTTGGTGAGCAATACTCCGGGACTTGTGACCATGCACATGGGGAGCGGTAAAGGTAAGCTTGATCCGTTGTTTTACGCTTTGGAAAACTCAGATATTCCCATGAAGAATTTTTTACCCACCCATATCCTCAGAAGCGATGAACTGATAGATGAGGGTGCAAAGCTGGTGCGCATGGGCGGTTATATAGATTGTACAGCCGGAGCCGATGATAAAGAGGTAATCGTCAACGCCGAAAAACTTTTTGCTTTGCTTGACAGAGAAGGAGTTTCCGCTGATCATGTAACTTTATCAAGTGACGCTTTCGGCAGTCAACCCAAATTCGATCAATACGGCGAATGCATCGGACTTACTTACGCCTCACCGAAATATCTTCATAAAACAGTTCAACTGCTTGTAAAGATGGGTATGCCCTTGGAGCAGGCTCTGAAACTTTTGACAAGTACGCCTGCTGTTCTTCTGGCAAAAGAGGGCGTCAAAGGGTGCATAGAAGTTGGAGCAGATGCTGATATTCTTGTTCTCGACGGAGCCTTGGAAATCAGCAGTCTTTTTGCTAAAGGGAAGACTGCGCTGTTGAACGGAGAAATAATTTTAAAAGGACGTTTTGAATAAAACATTATAGAAAATCCGGAGGAAACTAAAATCCTCCGGATTTTTTTATTTATCAATAAAATGTTTCCAACATAGTTAAAGGGTATATGCAAAGCTTGGGAAAATAATCTGCTGATTAATCAGTAAAATTATTAATTGGTTTAATTTCTTGTAAAAATAAAATAGCATATGATATAATAAAAATATAGTATATACATTAAAATAAAGAATTTAGTATTTGAAAAACAGATGCGGACTAGCAGTCGTGTGGGATAAGCAGGCATGGGTATTTGCGAGACAGTATACCGGAAACCGCTGGTCGGATAATAACATTATTCTATTTTTATTTGGAGATATGGCAAAGGTAAAGTTACCATTACGGGATATTTCGAAGTTATAATCTGGCAGCAGAAAATTTTTATTGTGTCAATTTTTAACTAAGGAGGTCTAATATGGATTTATTGAAAAAGCTTTCACGGATTGCCGCTGTATGTACGGCATATTTGTTCATGATGCCTATGGCAGCAAGTGCGCACACTTTGTGGCTCAATTGTACCGACTATAATCCGGATTACAGTTTGAAGACAGGAGCAAAGACGAAAATATATGTGGGTTGGGGGCATCGTTTTCCTGTGGATAGCTACGTAGACGCGGCGGATTTTGAAGAGATTACTCTGGTAAAGCCTTCGAAGGCTTCGGAACAGTTGGTTTTGGAAACGACGGGCTTTGCGTCAAAGCAGCTTAATTTGAAAGAAGAGGGACTGCACGTCATAGGCATAGTCAGAAAAGAAGCTTATAATACTTCTTATAGGGAAAACGGCAAAGTAGTCAGTGTCAAAGGAACTAAAGAAGGGCGGAGCGATGTAGTCAACAGCTCTCATTCGCAGCAGTTTGCCAAAACGTTGATAAGCGCAGGGAAAGGCAGCGACGCTAATTTATCTTATGCTTTAGGTCATAAACTGGAAATAATCCCCGTGGACAATCCCTTTAAACTTGAGAACAATCGCGGCGGCGTCATGAGGGTGAAAGTTTTATTGGACGGTAAACCTGTTCCTTATGTAAAGGTATTCGGTATGTACGAGGGCTATTCTTCTAAAGATGCCGCTTCCAGCGTGGTATCCACGAACAGTGAGGGCATTGCGGAGCTGCGGATAGACCATTGGGGTACATGGATACTCAAAACACGTATCGACAGGGAACCCTTAGGAGAAATGCGGAAGAAGGTCAATAAAGAAAGCTTTTTTGCATCGCTGACATTTGCGGTGCCATGATCGGACAAACACAAGGCATCATACGTGAAATAAAATAAAGCTCCGAGCTGTGGAGCTTTATTTTTTACTTTCTTACAGGAAAAGTTTCAGGTTGATCGATTTGAAGTGCAAATATGAGAATGAGAACACTGCATTCGGAAGATATTTTTGCGTGTCGACATCCCTCAAAATTGCAATTTGAAACGCTTTATGGTAGTATTCTAGGTATAAAGTTTTTATGAAGCATAAATAAAATTACCATAAAAAGAGGAGCGTGTTCTGCGTGGAAAAACTACATAACGAAATGATTTTAGTTATCGATTTCGGCGGTCAGTATAACCAGTTGATTGCCAGACGTGTACGGGAAAATAATGTCTATTGTGAGATTATTTCGTATAAAAAAAGTATTGAGGATATTAAAAATAAAGAAAATCTGAAAGGCATTATTTTTACAGGCGGGCCTAACAGTGCTTATTTGCCGGATTCTCCTGCAATTTCTTCGGAAATATATGAGTTAGGCGTTCCTGTTTTAGGAATATGCTACGGCAGTCAGTTGATGATGCATATGTTGGGCGGCAAAGTGTGCAAAGCTCCCGAGGGAGAATACGGAAAGACCGCAGTAGATCTTAATACCGACAGCGCTCTTTTCAAAGGACTTCCTGAAAAAAATATTTGCTGGATGAGCCACAATGATTATATTGCGGCGGCGGCTCCGGGGTTTGCAATAACAGCATCGACACCCAACTGCCCGGTGGCTGCCGCGGAAGATAAAGAGCGAGGCCTTTATTGCGTACAATTTCATCCGGAAGTGCTGCATACGGACAACGGCAGCAAAATGCTGAGCAATTTCGTATATTCCGTGTGCGGCTGCAAAGGGGAATGGCGCATGGATACCTTTGTAGATAACGCCATAAAAGATTTGCGCGGAAAAATCGGCAGCGGTAAAGTTTTGTGCGCTCTTTCCGGCGGCGTAGATTCATCGGTATGCGCGGCAATGCTGGCCAAGGCGGTTGGCAGACAGCTGACCTGCGTGTTTGTTGACCACGGTGTTCTGCGTAAAAATGAGAGAGAAGAGGTCTGCGCGGTTTTCGGCGCTGGAGGTAATTTTGATATCAACTTTATATGCGTCGATGCAAGGCAGCGTTTTTTTGCAAAATTGGCAGGAGTAGACGAGCCTGAGAAAAAACGCAAGATTATAGGTGAAGAATTCATACGCGTTTTTGAGGAAGAAGCACAAAAAATCGGGTCCGTGGATTATCTGGCGCAGGGAACGATCTATCCGGATGTTGTAGAAAGCGGCAGCGGCGGCGAGTCGGCAACAATTAAGAGTCATCACAACGTTGGCGGTCTGCCGGATTTCGTAGATTTTAAAGAAATTGTTGAACCTTTGCGTGACCTTTTTAAGGATGAGGTGCGTCAAGCGGGCAGAGAGTTGGGGCTGCCGGAGCATCTGGTATCTCGCCAGCCATTTCCGGGACCGGGACTTGCCATTCGTATTATTGGAGAAGTTACACCGGAGAAAGTGGCAATCGTGCAGGATGCAGATGCTATCTATCGGGAGGAAGTGGATAAGCTGCCGGCAGAGCAGCGTCCCAGCCAGTATTTTGCTGCGCTGACCAATATGCGCAGCGTGGGCGTGATGGGTGACGAGCGCACTTATGACTACGCTGTAGCGTTGCGCGCAGTTACGACTACGGATTTCATGACGGCAGAAGTGACGATGCTGCCGCCGGAGACTATTACTGCCGCAGCAAATCGTATCGTCAACGAAGTCAAGCATGTTAACAGAGTGTTGTTTGACTATACGACCAAGCCGCCGGCAACGATAGAGTTTGAATAACAGAAGCAAATAAGTTACCGCAATGAAACTGTTGGAAATACCGGATTTCAGCGATTTGAGGGAGCAAAAAACTCTTTAGTGATACTATATCTAAAAAGCCGAAAAAGTAAGCGCTAAAGAGAGTTGTTGAATTTAGGTGAATTGTTCCAAAAGCCTCCCGCCATTTTGGTGGGAGGCTTTTTTGGAAATAGTGGGTGACAAATTTGAAATTGGGGAGGAAAATCAAGGTGAATGAATTTAATGAATATGTTCGCGATAGTTTTTCTGAATCCGGCGATATTGTCATAAAATCTATGATGGGCGGATATCTTGTGTATTTTAACGGTAAGCTGATAGGTGACATTTGCAATAATGAACTGTTTTTAAAAAGAACACCGACATCGGACAGGCTACTTGCAGATTTCGAACTGCGTTATCCGTATGAAGGTTCAAAGACACTGATGCATGTATTTGATAATTTTGATGATAAGGCTCTAATTCTGGAACTTTTAGATGGTATGTATGCTGAACTTCCGGAAAAGAAACCCAAGAAAGCTAAATGAGACAAACAAGCTTTAAATTGTCTAAATCATCAAACAGTATAAAAAGCACATAACTTTAAGCCCTAAAAATCTTTCAGCTATGTGCTTTTTTCGTGCTTATTTTATATCCGGTGTAATCTTAGCGGATATACCTTTTCTATAAAACTTTACATTGTTTTTCTCAAAGGGAACATAACCTTTTTTCAGGCTGTTAGGGTAGTTTGCCTTTCAATCCTGCAAGGTTTCTTCAGTATTTTCATTATTCTCATATTCTCTTTTATTTCCTGTCACTGTTCAAGCATGTTACGAATTCTGAGAATAGCTTCGCTACCGAAATATATACCTGTGGTCGTGTATTCGGAATGGAATAACAAGACGTATTTTCACTTCAATGTAAATAAAAACCGCATTATAGCATGTTCCGTAGAAGTAGTCTTTACTGCGTCAGTTAATCATTGTTTTTTAGAGCAATATATCGGAGAACCTATTGTGTATGATTTGAAAAAATTTCCTGTAGTGAAAACCATCGCAAGAGATTAGTATTACAATATTGTTCGACATGATTTTGAAGTAGCTATCGCAGAAGCTGTCTATCTTTATGAAAACAGACTTCACGATTTCTATTTGCCGAAAGAGTTGCGTTCAGATTTAGATTTTGTTATTCAAACACACAAGAGCGATAACAGGCATGTCCAAAACTTCTTTGACTTCATGGAATGGGAACGAAGTCGTCGAATATACAGAATTTGTTGTGTTCTGCCGAGTTTACGAGCAGGTATCCTGAAACAAATGAAAAAGTGTTTTCAGAACTAATGGCAAACGAGATGATGGATGAATGGAGACTTGAACCATCTGTAAAAAGTAAGAAGGTAAGAATAGTGATAATGGTAAGCAAGAATTTCTATAAGAAAAATGAAAATGCGGATTTTATTGAGGTTAACGCTGAGTACAAATCATTCTAAGAGTTTTGAAAAAGTCCGCTACCGCTATTTTGCTACCAGTAAGGGAGGTAGGGAGGTAGTGGTAGCGACAATTTTTAACTTTTATAGAATTTGCGTAAATGAAATATAGAGTATTTATGTGATAGTTAAGAGAATGAAGAATATTGATAAATGAAATGTGACATTAACTTTAATCGCAAGCACAGTAAGTGTGTGTACACTTACTGGAAAATGACTTTGAAACTTAAAAAGTTTTAAGTGATATTGCTATTATTCTAGAATTGGAATATAATGAAAAATTGAAATGGAGGTATGTCTATGGAATATATGTCCGCAAGAGAAGCCGCTGATAAGTGGGGGATTTCACAAAGACGAGTTGCTGTTCTTTGTTCTGAGAATAGAATTAATGATGCAACTATGGTAGGTAATATGTGGATTATTCCTGCTACTGCTGAAAAACCAATAGATGCAAGAAGTATGAGATACGACAAAAAAGAGGAAAAAACTATAAAACCATTTTTAAAATGGGCAGGAGGAAAGGGACAACTTCTTAGGGAAATAGAAAAGTATTATAATTTTGGAAATGACAATATCACAAAATATGCGGAACCGTTTGTTGGTGGTGGAGCTGTGCTTTTTGATATATTGAGCAAATATGAGTTAGAGGAAGTTTATATCAGTGATATCAATGAGGAACTTATTAATGCGTATCGCATTATTAGAGACGATATTGATGAACTTGTTACTATGCTACATACCATGCAAGATGAGTTTATATCTCTGGAGACAGACAAACGTAAGGTTTACTATATGGCAAAAAGAGAGCATTTTAATGATTTAAAAATCAATGGAGATGAAACTATAAATATCGGAAAAGCTGCATTAATGATATTTCTTAACAAGACATGTTTTAACGGGTTATTTCGTGTAAATAAAAAAGGTTTATTTAATGTTCCAATGGGAGCTTATAAAAATCCTTTGATTTGCGATGAAAACAATCTTCGTGCGGTATCGGAGAAACTTCAAAATGTGACCATTGTATGCGGTGATTACAGAAACTCTGCAAATTTTATTGATGAAAACACCTTTGTTTATTTTGATCCACCCTATCGTCCTATTACCGACACGGCAAGTTTTACTGCATATACGGAAAACTTGTTTAACGATGAAGAACAGATAGAACTTGCAAAATTTGTTGATGATATGCATCGTAGAGGAGCAAAGGTAGTTATTAGCAATTCGGATCCAAAGAACTCTAATGCAGAGGATGATTTCTTTGATAACATCTATTCTTCACATAAAATTAAGCGTGTTGAAGCAACTCGTATGATTAATTGCAACAGTGATGCAAGAGGGAAAATTAAGGAATTGCTAATAAGCAATTTTTAGGGAGGTTGTACTATGAGAAAAAATATCGAGCTATCAGCATATGAATACAGCGAAATAGTAGACAACTTCTACAATTACTTTGAGGATGGATATAAATTTGAAGAATTCTTGAAGATATATTTAGAGAAAATTGGTTTGGAAGAAGTTTTTGTAACTAAGAAATCTGGAGATGGAGGAATTGATTTAACCGCTGTAAGAAAAGGTATTGGTGGTTTATCTAACTCGGTTGATGAACTGTTCTACATACAGGCAAAGCGGTATTCGCCAGGCAGTACCATATCTCCAGAGAAAATCCGTGCATTAAGGGGTTCCTTTAGAAGCGGTGTTGGAATGTTCATAACCACCGGAAAGGTGTCTGATAATGCAAAGATTGAAGCTCAAAAAGTAGATCCAAGTAGACCTATTATAGTTGTGGATGGCAAAGAGTTGGTTAGTACTTGTATTGAAAAAGAAATCGGATTTACGTTTAAGCCGGTATTTAGTAAAACTGCTCTTGATAGTATTATGCAAAAAATATCAACTACAGTAGATAAAAAAGCCACAGTTGAGAGAGTAGTAACTGAAAATGATATAAGGGCTTATATCTTGATTTTACCACGTGCCATCAAAGAATGCCTTTCTGAGGATGCTTCTGTCATCAATATTAGATTCGGTGATTCTAGCTACAAGGAATATCGAATTGATGCACAAGGAAGATATGTGGGTGGTATATCAAAAGCCTATAGAGATTTTGGGTTGAGACAGCCTGATGGCGCTTTTATATCAAAGCGGGCTATATGGCATATTGAAGAAAATTCCAAGTTCACAGTTGAATTTAAGGAGATTGGATATGAGTAGAAATTTTAATAATTGGTTAGCTGGTTTCCGTAACAGTATTGCGAATTATGGTTATTATATTGATTTTGCAAAAGTTCATAGAAATGTTGACAATATCAAGGTTGAACTAAATATCTTAAATTCACTTATCGGTTCTAAAAATATTGAAGCTGATTTTGGAAGTTTAATGAAAAAATATCCTGAAGTCTTAAAGTGCGTACCTCTACTTTTGGCAGTAAGAGCGAATGAAATCTACTGTCAGGATGAAATGGGTGGGCATCTATATGAATTTGACGTTAGTAAGTATCATATAAATAGTCACGCTGATTATAGAAAATACAATTATTTTATGCGTGAGACAGGGCTATTTGATTTATTGGAAAATCACATAATTAACAATTTAGTTGACTACGCTACCGGTGTTGAAACAGGGCTTGATTCTAATGGACGAAAGAATCGTGGCGGACATCTTATGGAAGATTTAGTTGAAAGCTTTATTCAGAAAGCGGGATTTGTAAGAGACGAAAATTATTTTAAAGAATTTTATATTTATCAAATTACAGGAAAATGGAACATAGATTTGTCTGCTATTTCAAATCAAGGGAAAATGGAAAAACGTTTTGACTTTGTAGTTAGAACCCCAAATATGATTTATGGTATTGAAACTAATTTTTATGGAGGTGGTGGCAGCAAATTAAATGAGACTGCACGTAGCTACAAAACACTTGCATTGGAAACAGAAGAAATTGATGGATTTACGTTTGTTTGGTTTACCGATGGGAAAGGTTGGACAAGTGCCAGAAATAACCTTGAAGAAACATTTGATGTTATGCGACATATTTATAATATAAAAGATTTGGAAGAGGGAATTATCAATAAAGTAATGATATGAGGTACAATAAATGTCGAATAGAATATTTAGATACAATGTGAATTTAGTTCCATGGCATATAGAAAATCAAGAACAAAATGCTTTTAGAGATGAACTCAATAATATACCATATTTGCTATATGAGGTTGAAAATTTGTCAACAGGAGAAATAATTGCAATTAATAAACCAGGAGGAAAAAGAAACTTTGGTAGGTTATCAAGAGATGATTTTATGGTGTTTATTTTCAATCCATGTGAACAAAGCTTATGGTTAATTAGCCATAGTGAAATTAGTGATGATATAGCTGATAAATATAACTATGATGAGAGGGAGGCATTATTGCTAATTGAAGGTCTTTATAATGTTTGCTGTGGTGATGAACCAGATGATGTTATTGATAGATTGCAACTTCGTGATACTATTGGAATTCCTGTAGAAACAATTCTTAAAGTATATAAATGGATTTGGGGACAAGAAGATTGCAATTATCCGACTAAAGCTGGACGTTGGCTTTCAATGAGTGCTTTGTTGGATAGATTTGGAGTTAATATAGAGGATATTAGATGATATGGCGAAGAAAATAACCAAATGGGAGCCAGAAAACTTTGAATTGGAAATGACAACTCATTGGTCTTTTCCGAAAAGGGGCGATTGGGCAACTCACGATGCAAAATGGAGAGGAAATTGGTCACCTTATATTCCTCGTAATATTTTGCTGAGATATTCTCAGGAAAATGATCTAGTGCTTGATCAGTTTGCCGGTGGTGGAACAACGCTTGTAGAAGCGAAGTTACTTAATAGAAATATAATTGGCGTTGATGTGAATGATGTGGCACTTGAGAGATGCAAAGAAAAAACGAATTTTCAGTATGATGAGTCAGACGGTAAAGTCTATATACATAAGGGGGATGCTCGTAATTTGGATTTTATTAAAGATAATAGCATAGACCTCATTTGCACACATCCTCCATATGCTGATATTATTAAGTACAGCGAAGATATTGAAGCCGATTTGTCGCACTTGAAAGTCAAGGAATTCATTGAAGAAATGAAAAAGGTAGCTGATGAAAGCTACAGAGTTCTAAAAAAAGATAAATTTTGTGCTGTTCTTATGGGCGATACTCGTCAAAAAGGACATATGATTCCTATGTCTTTCGATGTGATGAAAATATTTCAGGATGCTGGATTTACTCTCA
>JAXFPC010000022.1:0-6994 GCA_034180005.1 Acidaminococcaceae bacterium
TGACATCCCCGGGGCGCCTGTCGTATGAAAGAGGATTCCGTCCAATATTTCTTTGTCTGTAACCCCATACTTGTGTTCAGCATTATACACACCAAGTTTAGCATGAATAAGCACAGGCTGCGCCAGTTCTATAGGATCCAGTTCAATACCAAGCCGACGTGCAATCGAAATACTCTCTGCGCCCTTAGACTCTCTGCCGCAGTCATGCAACAGGGCAGCTACAGCCACCTTTTCAGTTGCAACTCCGTAACGTGAAGCCAAAGTCAGTGCCGTTTCATAAACCGCCAAAGAATGTCTGTACCGCTTCTCCGGAAGCGATTTTCGCAATAATTCCCTCATCGCTTCCAGATTCATACTTTCACCTCTGTCGCACCATAAAGCCCTCTTTGTCTGATATAAGATTCGACTGCGCTGGGCACAAGTCCGGTTAGAGCTTTGCCACAGCGCAGATACTCTCTAATTTTTGTAGACGATACATCGTATTCCGGTGTATCGAGCAAAATAATCTTTTTCACTGCGGCAACTCCGAGATTTTTTTCTACCAATTCCATAACTCCGTCGTATCCAGGTCTACCAGACGCCACAAAGGTTACCATTTGCAGTAGCTCCCGAATCCTGTGCCAAGTGTGCAGCTGCGTCACCGTATCTTCTCCGATAATAAAAAAAAGCTCGCAATCCGTGTAAAGAGTTTTCAACTCTTTTACGGTATCAATTGTATATGATACCCCGCTTCGGCGAAGCTCCATATCAGTAAGGTTGAAGTGCGGTTTATCTTGTACCGCAAGCCTTGTCATCTCATACCTATCCTCAGCGGGAGCAAAACGTTGACCCAATTTATGCGGAGCAATATAAGCCGGCACAAAAAGAACCTTTTCCAAACCCATATGCTCATATACAGACTGTGCCAGCTGTAAATGTCCTATGTGTATCGGATCAAAAGTTCCACCGATAACCCCTAATTTTCTTTTTGACACTGAAGATCCACCTCATGTTGTCCCAATTATCTGCAGAATTTATTATCTTTTAATTATATCAACAGGAAATGTTTTCCACAACCCTTTGCAAAATAATAATCAACGCCAACAACAGCACCAATATTTTTAATCTGTCCTTCAAATCAAATACTGTTTTCGGTTTCTTAATATAATCAACCAGAGCAGAGAAATATTCTTTTAAAGAGGCCTTTCTTTCTTCCAAACCCATTCTCCTCGACTACGACAGTTTATTCTCGCAAGTATAATATCATATTACTTCAGTATCAGCAAGAACGGCAAAACAGGCTGAAGATTACCTCAGCCTGTTTTTATTTATTCATACCGCAACGCGTCTATAGGATCCAAAAGCGCTGCTTTACGCGCCGGATAAATACCGAAAAAAAGACCGATTCCTACAGAAAAGACAACGGCCACCACGATAGCTCCAAAGGATATTACTGTATTCCATCCTGCCAATTTACTTATGACAAAAGACGCGCCGACACCAAGTACCACACCGAGAACACCACCCACAATTCCTATGACCATCGCCTCCAGCAAAAATTGTTGCAATATATTGCTATAAGTAGCTCCCAACGCTTTGCGAATACCGATTTCTCTCGTCCGTTCGGTCACAGATACCAACATAATATTCATGATGCCTATACCGCCTACCAAAAGACTGATGGCGGCAATACATCCCAACAAAAGCGTAATACTGTTGGCTGTAGCCATCATAGTTTCCATAATGGCAGCCATGTTGCTGACCGTAAAATCATCATTACCGCCGTCTTTTATCTTGTGCCTTGTACGCAGAACTTGCTCTACTTCAGCTTGAACATCATTGATTACACTTTCTCCGGCTGCCTGCAATGTTATTCTTTGTACACTGGTAGTACCCATCATCCTACTTTGAGCCGTCGTTAATGGAATATATACCACATCATCTTGATCCATACCGATACCGGTAGAACCCTTGCTTTTCAGCACACCGATTACTTGAAAGGGGGCCTTATTTATCCTCATTGTTTTTCCCTGCGGATGTCCCTCCGGAAAAAGATTGTCGGCAACAGTTTTTCCGATTACGGCAACCCTGTTCCTGGCGTCAAGATCACGCTCACTGAAAACGCGACCTTCCTCAACAACCAAGTCCTGAATAGTAAAATTTCCGGGAGTCGTACCCTCCACTCTGCTGGTCCAGTTCTGATTGGAAGCGACCAACTGATAGCTTCGACTGACGCTTGCACTGATACCAGTAATATTATCAACCTGTTTTTCTATTGCCAAAGCATCTTCATAAGTAAGACGAACTCCTTCACCGGCAGCTAAACGGGCTCCTGTAGCCGTACGTCCCCCTGATGTGATAATCAGAAGATTGCTGCCAAGCTTGGAAATATTTTCTTTAATATTTTCCTTGACACCCAAACCGAGGCTTACCATTGCTATAACAGCTCCGACACCTATAATTATTCCCAAAAGAGTTAAAAATGTACGCAGCTTGTTGGCCAGCATCCCTTCAAATGCCATTTTCACAGATTCACTAAACAAAGCATCACCTCCGTTCATCATCTACAAGACGACCGTCCCGCATGGTCAATATCCTTTTGGTCTGCAATGCTATATCATGCTCATGAGTAACCATCACGACAGTTTTCCCGGAAGCATTCATCTCTCTGAAAATATCCATAATTTCATAAGAAGATTTTGTATCAAGATTCCCCGTAGGTTCATCAGCCATAATTATAGCCGGCTCATTGATAAGAGCTCTGGCTATAGCTACTCTTTGCCTTTGACCACCGCTCATTTCCATCGGTCTGTGGTCAATTCTTTCTCCCAGCCCGACTGCTTCCAATGCTTTTTTTGCGCGCTCCATGCGCTCCTCTTCATCAACTCCGGCGTACACCAAAGGCAAAGCAACATTAGCCTGAGCGGTAAGCTTCGCAAGTAAATTAAAATTTTGAAAGACGAAACCTATTTTTGCATTGCGAGTATGCGCCAGCTCATCGTCGCTGTAACCGGCTATTTCTTTGCCGTCCAAATAATACAAGCCGGATGTCGGTCGGTCAAGACAACCTAAAATGTTCATCATAGTTGATTTGCCGCTTCCTGATGGACCCATAATAGCTGTAAACTCACCGAAATCAATGGTGACATCCACATGATCCAGCGCACGGACAACATCATCACCCATTATATACGTTTTGACAATATCCTGAAGCTCTATTACCGCACAATTCATAACATTCACCTTAATGCATCGGGCCAATGTGATTACCAGTCTGTTTCGCCACCGCTTTTTTTACCAGCACCGTATCACCTTCTCGCAGCGCATCCGAGGTAACAGCTACTTCACTATCACTGCTTATGCCGACATTTACATCCACTTCGCGACTTGCTTTGGTAACTTCGTCATAAACTACAACATAACGTCTCGTGCCGTCGCTGTGGATGCAGTTCAGCGGAACTGTCATAATATTTTCCGCCCGCTCTATGACTATATTGGCTCTTGCAGTCATCGTCGGCAAAAGTTTCCCCTTGGCATTGTCCACGCTTACATAAACTTTATAATAGATTACATTATTCTCTTTCGTCGCACTTTTGGAAATCAATCTCACGATACCTGTAAAAGTTTCGTCATTGTACGCGTCAACAGTAAAATCAACTTTTTGTCCGACTGCAATCTGACCGATATCAGATTCATCGACCAACGCCTCTATCTGCATATTGTCGAGCGTAGCTACAGACATAATGACCTGTGGCGTGCTGATGCCGGAACTTATCGTTTGACCTACAGGCGTAGGTTTTCCAATCACATAACCGTCGATTGGTGTTGTAATGACCGTGTCTTGAACATCGGAAACAGCTTTATCGTAATTTGTCTTGGCTACAATATAATTGGACAGTACGTCGTCATACGCTGACTGTGATACGGCTCCTTTAGCCAGCAATTCTCCATACCTGTAATAATTTGTCTGCGCATTGTCAAGCTTAGCCTTCATCTGTCCCATTGCGGCACGCAAAGAAGTGTCATCCAATCTCACCAACACATCGCCTGCTTTTACATGCTGATTCTCACTGACCAGCACTTCCACAATGCGTCCCGTAATCTTGGAGCTTATATCAACATTGTCGACAGCGCTCAAGCTTCCCGTAGCTGCGATAGTTTTTGTTATCTCTCCCACTTTGACTTTTCCCGTCTTTACGCTTACCGTTTCGTTTTTTGCATCATTGTAGTACTTATAACCTCCATACGATGCAATCGCAAGTAAACAGCAAAGCATAATGACATATTTATTTTTTTTGATAAATCCCAACATTCTACATCCCTCGCTAACATTTATACCCTTGTGAAAAATTTTACTCCTAAACTATTATAATATATAATATCATAATCATGTGTTTTTTATATGACAGAAACATACAACGGAACCTTTTTTAATACGAGAAACAAATTTTTTATTTTTTTCTTAGGTAATCTCATTCAAAAAAACTCTTTCTGAAACACCGGACTTGCGCGAATACTAAAATTTTGTAAAAAGAGTGGCCAAACTCTGCATAAAAATCACCATTTATCAAAACAAAAAATGACTAAGTTCACTTAGTCATTCCTTTAATCAATTTGAAAGTATTTTTATTATATTCCAATAACCCTTCAGCCTGCATACGTGATAATTCTCTTGTCAAAGCGCTGCGATCCGCATCCAAATAATTTGCCAAATCAGTCCTGTTGAAAGGGATCTCAAACTGTTCTGCACCGCTTTCTTCCGCCTCAAATTGCAGATAGCTTGTTATTTTCCCCCTAAGAGTCTTGCGCGAAAGAATCTCAGATTTTCTGATCAATTTAGTATTGATATCAGCTAAAAGCCCTAAAACATTCCGCATGAGTTTAATTTTATACGGAACAATTTTTTCCGTGCTGTAAAGAATTTTCTCTACGGGAAGAAGTAAAAGCTCACTGTCGGAGGAGCTGATATAATTTGCCAAAGAACGTTTGTTGACTGAGCCAAGATTAGTACCGGCAAAAATATCTCCCTCGCTCAAATTTGCTATGATGGTCTTTTCGCCCAAAACATCTTCTTTTATCATCTGCACAGATCCATTCATTATAACACAGATATTTTCGATGATATCTCCTGCCAAATACACGTAATCTCCCTTGGGGTAAAACTTTATCAATCCGTGAAAATCATTGATTACCGTACTTATCTCTTCATCAGAAAATCCTTTAAAAATAGGTAAATCCGTAAAATCAAAAGAAATTCCTTTTTTTAACATCCTTACAGTCAACTCCATTTTTTATTTCAAGTGACATTATCCTATATCCTCACTGAAAAAGTAAATTTTTTTAAAAAAACTTTCTGTTTTGTAAATAAAAAAAGACCGGTGCCGCATTTTCAGCACCAGTCTTGTTATGTATTATTTTATTTACCGGGGAAGAAAGGCCATACCATAGGAATTACTACGAGGGATACTACAAAGGATACCAGAACCAAACCGGTACCTGCTTTCACGTAATCCATGAAGTTGTAACCGCCGGGGCCGAGAACCAAAGTGTTCGGAGGTGTTCCTACAGGAGTAGCGAATGCACAGGATGCTGCTACAGCTATAGCCATGAGCACTGCCTTAGGATCAGCTCCCAATTGTTTGGAGATTGCTACGCCGATGGGGCACAGCAGAGCTGCGGATGCAGTGTTGGACATGAACTGTGTCAAGCCGCAGGAAAGTGCAAACAATACTGCAGTAACTACCAACGGAGAAGGAGAACCGCCCATCAGACCTACAGTCCATTGCGCAATCAATTTGCCTGCTCCCGTCTTATCCATCGCGGAAGACACAGGCATCATTCCTGCGAACAGGAAAATTGTTACCCAGTCAATGGATGCGTATGCCTGTTTCTCTGTCAGACAACCTGTCAGTACGCATATCAGAGCGCCTACAACTGCCGCCATTTCCAAAGTCACTATACCCTTCAAGCCGATCTGATCGCCTATAGCCATTACCAGCACTACGCCGAGAAGAATAGCTCCGGATATCATTTGTTTGGACTTGCTGGTTTCATTTGCTTCAATCTCCTGCTCGATTTCCTGATCGGCATCAAGCTGTTTTTTCGGAAGCAGATATTTGCCTACGAACATCATGTACAGCATACCTGCAATGGATACGGGAATACCGATCCATGCGAATTCGAAGAATCCGAAAGGAGCAAGACCTGCTGACGTCAAAGCGCCGGTGGCGATGATGTTAGGCGGAGTACCTACCATGGTGATGATACCGCCCCAACCGCAGGCAAATGCCAAAGGCATCAACTGACGGGATGCAGGAATCTTTGCTGCGGAGCAGATGCCCAAAGCTACAGGAAGCAGGCAAGCTGCCGTGCCGGTATTGGAGAGTACGGAAGACAGAACCGTACCTACTAACATAAGACCGAACATCAGGCTGTTTTCACCTGTGCCGCACATTTTTACTACCATATTACCGATAGCTTGTGCCAGACCTGTGTAGAACATCGCTGCACCTACAACGAACATGCCTGCGAAAAGTACTACGGTTGAATTGGACAGACCGGAGAATACCTGTTTTGCAGGAATAAGACCGAGAACGCCGCACGCTACGGCAGCGCCTGTTGCAGTAATTGCCAAAGGTATGATTTCGGTTACAAAGAATAATGCAACTACTGCCAGCAAAAGTAAACATTTAATTGCCGGGGACATTTTTTCGACCTCCCTAAATATAAATTTGCTTGGTGCTTAAACGCCAAACATATTCGAACAACGAAACGAATATACTGAACTTCTTCCGCTACTTCGAAGCTTGGCATATCATCCATCGTTCACTGCCCAAATTATGCTCTATTTCAAAGTAATTGTAAATATTATGTAAATAATGCAATACTTTGCTAAATATCGTAATTTTTCTTATTAAAATTTTCATTTTTAAATTTTAATAACTTAATTTTATTTATAAAAGAAACTTTTACTATACTTTACAAAGCGTCTGTTCTAATTGGGATAACGGACGGT
>JAXFPC010000038.1:0-14012 GCA_034180005.1 Acidaminococcaceae bacterium
TGACGGCGATAAAAATAAGCTGGTGACTGCGGGAGATATAGCTGATGCCATCAACAGCGCCGCATGGAATGTAGATTCCGCTACTGCAAGCGGAAAGGAGAAAAAAGCAGTTAAAGCCGGCGATACAGTAAAGTTTGAAGCCGGAGATAATATTGAGCTTACGCAGGCAGGCACGGCGTTCACTTACGCATTGAAGAAGGATATCACCGTAGACTCGGTAACCGTCAATAACGGTCCGGTACTCAACAGTGCGGGCATCAACATGGGCGGCAAGAAGATCACCAACTTAGCGGCAGGCACCGAAGACGGCGACGCTGTAAATTACAGTCAGCTGAAAAAGGTCAGCGGCGATGTAACAAAGCTGCAGGCAGGCTTCAAACTGAAGTCCGGCGATAAGGAAACACAGGTTGAGTTGGGCAAGGATGAACCTCCTACTATTGAGTTCGCAGCGGATGATAATCTGGAAGTGGCTTTGGACGGTAAGAAGGTAACCTACGGTTTGAAAAATGTCATCACAGTAGGCAAAACCGGCGGCACAGATAAACCTGTGAAAATCGACGGTTCTAAAGGAGAGGTTTCCGGACTTACCAACACGACTATTGATGCTCCCGACTTTGCAACTAAAGGAAGAGCTGCATCTGAAGAACAGTTGAAGCAGGTCAACGATAAAGTTGACAGCATTAACAATACTGTTGCTACTAAAGGTTTGACCTTTAACGGCGACACCGGTACCACCGGCGTTAAAAAATTGGGAGACCAGGTTGCCGTTACCGGTGATGATAATATAACCACAAAGGCAACGTCTGACGGTATTAAGATTACTCTCAATAAGGATATTGCAGTTGACTCCGTGAAAATCAACAACGGCGGTCCGGTTATAGATGCGGACGGCATACGCTTTGTTAATCCTGATGGCGGTATCGATACCTCTGCACCGTCCATCAGCAAGACGGACGGCATCAACGCCGGCGGTAAAAAGATTACCGGTGTGGCTCAAGGTGAAGAGGGAACTGATGCTGTCAATGTAGATCAATTAAACAACAAAGTGAATACTGCAGCGGCTGCCGCTAAAACGGAAGTTAAAGCAGGCAAGAATATCACTTCCGTCGACAGTAAGCAGGCTGCTGACGGTCATACGATTTACACTGTCAATGCTAAGGACACAGTTCTGGAGAGCGGCAACGTTACATACGACGCTAACGGTAACGGTACCCTGACTTTAGTAAATAATGACGGAGAAAAGACAAGCAATGTTGTTGTAGGCGGAATGAAAGATACTGTTGTCAAAGGCGGCAAAACTTCCTACGATGACAAAGGCAACGCTACGATTACTCTTACGAATAACGACGGTTCAACTTCCACCATCGAAGGTTCCAAGAATAATTACACCACCGGAGGTAAGTTGGAGAATAACACGCTTACTTTTGAACGCAATGACGGAGGAACTTACTCGGTAGAAGGCGTTGCATCTACGAAGGATTTGGAAAACATCGGCAACAGTGTCAACAGACTTGACGGCGATATTGCCAAAGTAGGCGCTCATTCCGCAGCCCTGGCTGCTTTGCATCCGATGGATTTCGATCCTGACAATAAATGGAATGTTGCAGCCGGCTTCGGTAACTATAAGAATGCTAACGCTGCTTCCGTGGGAGCGTTCTATCGTCCCGATGAAACCGTTATGTTCAGTGTTGGTGCTACTGTTGGCGGAGATCGCAATATGTTTAACGCCGGAGTTACGCTCCAGCTGGACGGCAAGAACCGCATCACACGCTCCAGAACAGCTATGGCTCAGGAAATTGTCGAGCTGCGCAGTTTGGTTACCCAGATGGCTGCAAGGATGGACAGACTTGATGCTGCAGCAGGCGTAAGAACGGAGATGTTCCCGGATGTTCCTGCAAATCATTGGGCATACGAGTATGTTGACGATCTGATGAAGCGCGGCATCGTGGAAGGATATCCGAACGGATTGTTCCAGGGTGATCGCAGCATGACTCGTTATGAGTTTGCGGCTATGCTGGACAGAGCTGTCAGAAAAGGATTCAAGCTTGACAGCAAACTTGCAAAAGAGTTTGAACCGGAATTGGGACGCATCTATGTGGAGAGGATTTCCGGAGGAGATGACGATCGCAATAAGATTGAGCGTGTACGCGTAGTCAACGAAGATGAAAAAACTCGTGACGTCTACGGCTCAAAAATTAAGCCTGTACAGGTAAATGCTGCAAAATAATTTGCGCTTGTACAGACAATGAAAAAACGAAGAGGAGCATGATTCCGAATGAATCATGCTCCTCTTTCATATATCGCTATTTGCTGTCGGCGACGTTTTGGAAAACGTGGGCGGTGAAATAATTTGCAGTTTGCAAAGCGCGCGAAAATTCAACGATTTGTGCATCAATACTCATCAAAAATTTTTTGGATAGCGAGAAGATCTTTAGTTTTAGTCAGTGCCAGCATGAGCAGAATGCGAGATTTTTGAGGATTGAGAAAACCGGCGTTGAGAAATTCCATATCGCTCCACTTTTTGAGGGATTGAACTGTGTTGGCGCCGGGGATGCGGGAACTGCGGACTATTACCGCGCCGCGCTTGCGGGCTCGTATGAGCGCAGGTTCCGTATTCATGTGGATACTGCCGTTGCCTGTACCGGCGTGGATAATGCCGGAGGCTCCGGCTGCCATCGCTGCGTCTACCATCACTCCGTCAGCTCCCGCATAGGAATAAACTATATCAACACGAGGGAGTTTTGCCTCTGCGCTGAAATTCGACTGCAAGGTGTGACGACGCAGCGAATCCCGCAGGTAGATGACGTCACAGCCGGTTATAAAACCCAGCGCTCCTGCGGTGGAAGAATTAAAGGCGGCTACGTTGTCGGAGCGGGTTTTGGTAACCTCGCGGGCGCAGTCAATGGTGTCGTTCATGACTACGAGCACGCCCTTGCCTCTCGAAAGAGGAGACGCGGCTACACGTACGGCATTCAACAAATTCATGGGGCCGTCGGCGCTGACGGATGTGGACGGACGCATAGCTCCAACCATGACCACAGGTTTGTCACTGTGTACTGTTAAATGCAGGAAAAAAGCCGTTTCTTCCAACGTGTCGGTTCCGTGAGTGATGACGACGCCATCAATATTTTTTTCGGCGAGAAGTTCGTTGACACGCAGAGCCAGTTGCTGCCAAACAGTTTCAGTCATGTCCTGACTGCCTATATTGACGATTTGCTCTCCGGATATTTCAGCTATTTCCGCAAGTTGCGGCACGGAATTCAGAAGATTTTCTATGGGAACGGTCCCTGCCGCATAGCCGGTGACATCCGTAGAACTGGCAGCTGCGCCGGCGATGGTGCCGCCGGTAGCTAAAATAATTATTTTAGGTTTATCCATAAGAACATACCCGCTTTCTCATTATTTTACTATCATTATAGCATTTCTCCGCGGTCTTTGTCGCTGTAAGAAATGTTTAAACTTATAGCAGAAAAATTTCTGCGATAAATGATGAATAAATTGTTGAAAAGTTATTTTCGGAATATGATTGTTTTGAAGCTGCTAAAATAAATTTGCCTATTCGCAAGCAGTATAAAAATTTAAATTGCGCTATATTGTGTCGACATATGTAATGTAGACTGCTTGCGTTAATGAAAAGTACATTTGTAGTATTTAAGTATTCGAGATGATTTGACGAAGAAATGTATATGGTGTAGAATGATTAATCATATGATTACGCATTAAAAAGAAAATATTTTATGAGCAGCCAGTTTTAAATACATAGGAAATAATTTTTAAATCTGCTCCTTTTACTAAAACGTATTGTCTGTGGCGGTGAAGCTTTTAAGCTTGACGGTGTAGAAAGCTGTTGTGGCGAAGTGTGCGGATCATCGCTGTCCAAAGAAGATTTTACTTCGCCGGTTGATGCGGCGCTCGATGCAAAAAAATCTGCTACTTATTGCGCAGCAGATTTTAAATTTTGATCAGTCGGATGTTAAATTAAAATATTTGTGGAGGGGAATTTATGAAAACATTGATAAGCCCGGAAAATTCTTGGGCTTTGTTCGCGATTTTGGCTGCTTTGGCGGCAATAAGCATTTATTTGGAGCAGAAATATGCGTGGGCATCAAAGATTACGGGTTGCGTAATAGCGCTTATCGGAGCAATGGTGCTGACAAATCTGCAAATAATTCCGACAGAGGCGGCGGCTTACGATTTTGTGTGGGGATATGTTGTTCCTTTGGCGATACCTATGCTGCTCTTTAAAGCAAATGTGCGCGAAATTTGGCGGGACAGCGGTCGTCTGCTGGTGATATATTTACTCAGCGGTATGGGAACTGTCTGCGGAGCGTTTCTTGCTTACTATGCTTTGGAACAGTATATTGAGCAGGCGGCCGTGGCTGCTGCGATGATGGCGGGGACATACACGGGCGGCAGTGTTAATTTGGTAGCCATGTCAGATGCCTTTAAGGCTGACAGCAGTCTTGTATCAACTTCGGTGGTAGCGGATAATTTACTTATGGCCTTATATTTTTTTGTGTTGATAGCTATTCCTGCGAGTAATTTTTTCCTGCGCGGTTACAAACATCCTCTCATTGATAAACAGGAACAGGACGGGGCGCAGGGAGGAACTTCAGGCGCGGCATCTTACTGGACTCCCAAAGCTGTGGCATTGAAAGATATTGCTTTTGCTTTTGCGGTTTCCTTCGTTATAGTCGCCGTTTCCACCGACATTGCCAAATTTTTAGGAGGTATCCTTCCTAAGGGAAACCTTATTTTGGATGTCATCAACGGATTGTTGGGCAATAAGTATCTCATTATAACGACTCTTACAATGACTCTGGCGACTTTGCGACCGAACTTTGCGGGCAACATCGCCGGTGCGCAGGAAATAGGAACCTTCTTGATTCATATTTTCTTTGCCGTTATCGGTGTTCCGGCTTCTATTTATCTTATTGTGACTAAGGCTCCTTTGCTGTTGGTATTCTGCACTATCATCGTGGCTGTCAATATGCTGTTCTCTTTCGCGCTCGGCAAAATTTTCGGCTTTACGTTGGAGGAGATAACGGTTGCTTCCAATGCCAATATCGGCGGACCTACAACTGCGGCAGCTTTCGCTATAGCGAAAGGGTGGGATGTTTTAGTGGTTCCGGCTATTTTGGTCGGTACTTTAGGTTACGTCATAGGAAATTATTACGGAATTTTTGTGGGGACTCTGCTTATCAAATAGAGGGATTTCCCGCGTATAAATATTTTATTGCGCCAGGCAATCGGCGGTGCCGGAAATACCAAGCGGCGGCTTGATATTTCCGGCACTTTTTTTGCGCGGCAAATTCTATATGAAAAAGGGATGAAGGAAAGCCTGTTGCGGAATGATACTGAAAAAAGAAGGGCCGCGATACGAAAATCGCGGCGCTTGCCGGAAAGTTTTATGTTACCAGGTCAAATAGGTATAGACGCTGAATATGGTAAGTATGATCAGTTCACAAATCAAAACAGGCTTCAATGTACGGAAAAAATCGGAGCGGAAATAATCAATGGTTACGACCAAACACATGTGGGTCGGTGTGAGCATTTGCCCTGCGACACCGAAAGCCATGGCGATGCCGGCAAGATTCAGGTTGCCCGTGCCCATGGCGGCAACAATGGGCATAACGATGGCTACATGTCCCTGTGAAAGTCCGGTGAGAACTCCGATAACAAAGGAGATACAGGCAATGATAATCGGTACCGGCAAAGGTGAACTCTGAAAAGCGACGACTATTTCCTGCAGTATTTGTGTGACGGTGAGCAGTTGGATGAAATACAAGATGCAGATAACGTTGAGCAGCATTTTTTTATCGACAGCGCCGCAGATTACTTGGCGCAGTTCAACGTTTCTTGACAGCAGTCGTAATAAAATAAACATAAAGGCTGTGACAATTCCCATGGCAGCAGCGGCGTCGAAATTAAAAAACACTACCATGCCGAAAGTTGCGGCTACGGGAAGCAGTGACAGCCAAAGATCTCCCTGATGAGAAGACGCATCCGCTGCTGTTTTAAGTTCACTGTCTTTTATGGGGCGGATGAGTACCAGCCAGCCGGCGGCGAAAGCCAAAAGCGTAAGCCAACAGAGATGCATGATGAAATCGCTGAAGCTGACGCCGACAATGCTGCAAGCCATGATCATTCCGGGGATAATGGGACTGGAAAATTCGAAGATGTGCCGAAACCAAAAATTGATAGCGGCTTTATGTTCATTATCGAGGTGGAGTTCTTTACTGGCTTCGTCTACAATGGGCGCTGAAAAGCGCGCTCCTCCAAGGGAAGGCAACAGACCTAGGAATGCCGGCATGAAAGCCAACGTGATTTTTGCTCCGGAGAAACGCTTTTGCAGTGCTTTGACCATTCCTGCCAAAGCGCCGCTGGTACGCAATTCTATTTCCAGGCACATCACGAAGTAAAGTGCCAGGATAATATCATAAGTACGTTGCATAGAGAAAGTTTCCGCAAGCGCCTGCCACAGCAGATAAGGTTGGGGAGCTTGCAACAGCCAGATCAAAAGACCGCCTGCAAGCATCGCAGGTCCTATGGGGCAGCCACGACGCAGCAGCAGAATTGTTAAGGCAAGTATCAGTGCCAGCAGTAGAAATATATTCATCAGATTTCCTCTCCGGTAATTTATCAAGATTTATGCAAATCATTATATACTATTTTCATCTTTTGCGTCGAAGAATTTCCCGGGCAATCGGCAGAGGGAGCGTAGCGTCGCTTTGACCTCTTTTAAAAAGAATAGTATAATTTAAAAGGTAGGGAGGGACGACTATGCATGTTGAAAAACTGATGCTGCGGAATTATCGTTGCTATGAAAATTTGAAAATAGATTTTGAAAAGCGGCTGACGGTGATCGTGGGAGAGAACGGCAGGGGCAAGACTGCGATTTTTGATGCCTTAGCGGTCAGTTTTTCTCCGTATCTGCAACAGCTGGGAGCTTCAGGCCGCGGGATAAATTCCGGAGATGTGCGAAAAATACCTCGTTACAATGCCGACAGCAAGCATATAGAAGGTATGGAAATGCAGTATCCCGTAGAAATTTGCGCAGACATGAGAACCGCTTTAGGAAAGGAAATGCGGGTAAGCAAAATATATAACGAACAAGGTGAAGAGAAGACCGCGGCGGAAGGAATCGTGGGGTATGGTCGAGATCTGCTGCAGTCATTGCATGAAGGGCGGGAAGTGCTGTTGCCTCTTTTGTCCTACTACGGAACGGCAAGAATTTGGGTGGACAGCAGCCTGCTCAAAGATACGGAATATTCCTTACAGGACAGACTGCACGGATATAATGAATGTTTGGAGCCGTCATCTTCGTACCATACGTTTGGAGAATGGTTCAAACATATTACGCAGCTGGCTGAGCATGGAGGAAAATATGAAGAACTGAAAAGAGCGGTAGGTTCAGCTATAGAGGCCTGCCTGAAAAGTACAGGACTGCATGATTTGCGCTATGATCTGAAGCTGGACTGCTTTGTGATCACACATCCGGAAATGGGGGAACTGGTAGTTGATTATATGAGCGACGGCTTTCGCAGCATTATAAGTATGGTGGCTGATATTGCGTACAGGATAGTACGGTTGAATCCTTATTTGGGAGAGCGTGCTATGTTGAAAACGCCCGGCATCATCATGATAGATGAAGTGGAGATGCATCTGCATCCTTTGTGGCAGCAGCGCGTTATGCTGGATATTATGGATGCCTTTCCCGAAATACAGTTTATTGTTACCACGCACAGTGCACAATTGTTGAGCAGCGTTCCCGCGGATGCCATACGCGTATTGAGATGGAACAGAGATTTTGAGGGTATCGGCAGGGTAGAATTTTCTTTGGGAGCGAAGAGTTATCAGTTGTTGCAGGATATCCAGAACGTCGATCCGCGACCGGAAGTGCCTATAACTAAGGAACTGCACCGTTATCTGGAACTTGTCGGCGAAGATCGCTGGGATAGTGAGGAAGCGCTGCAACTCAGAAAGAAGCTCGACGAGTGGTCGCAGGGGCACGAACCTGACTTGCTGAAAGCGGATATGGATATCAGATTGCGCAGGTTTCGGAGGCAGCAGCAATGAAAAGGGTCTACAAGCGAAGGGAAGAACCTGCGTTGTTGGCCGAGTACAGAAGAAAATATCCGGAGGAAACTTGGGAGCATTTTCGGCGACGGTGCCGTGACGGCTACAGGCAGGTCAAACGGCAGATTTTGGAGGATCAGCACGGACTTTGCGCTTACTGTGAAATAAGCATTAAGGAAGCGGATTCCGCTGAACAGGCGGATGATTTTCGTGTAGAACATTTTCATCCCAAAGCTGATTCCTGTGTACACAATTATCATTTGGACTGGAATAATCTTTTAGGTGTGTGTCACGGAGGCAGCAGACCCGACGTGGCGGAGGCCGAGCAGAGATATTCGATGTACGGTAGGGACAGGAGCTGCGATGTTCCCAAAGGCAGCAAGGAACTTTCGGAAAAAATTCTCAATCCCATGCGAATACCTGGTCGGGTAAGATTATTCAGCTATGTCGAGCATACCGGAAAAATTCTTGTCGACAGAAAAACTTGTCCTGCAAGTTTGCGCATCAAGGCTGAGAACACTATCCGTGAACTGAATCTCAACGCTCCCCGACTTATGCGTTTGCGCAAGGCCGTTATTGATAAACTGGATGAAGAGGTGGCGGTTTTCATCGGCGAAGGAACGGAGCTTTCCGATGCCTTGGATATTTTGGCTGAAAGACTGGTCCCTGATTACGAAGGGAATCATCTGGCTTTTTTTTCAGTGATACGCTGGTATTTGGGAAATGCCGCCGAGCGAATTATAAGCAGCAGCGGCAGTCGTCTTTAGAAGAAATGTTGCGGATATTTTTATAATATGTATTTTGAGGCACCGCATTTTCCGGCGGTGCTTTGTATTTTTACAGCGAAGTGATATATAACAGTCAGTTTTGATTTGTGATATAGCGAATAGTAAAGGAATTTTTTCAGATCCGATTACTATATTTTTTCGGAAAAATTTTTAGAGGCTAATTTTTCGCAATAGAGGTCGGACAGTGCCGGGCATCTACGATTCGACACGGATGCGCAGTTTGGCAATATGGAGTTGATTTAAATTTTCTGAAGGCAGGATTTTCCGTGTTTGGAAAGAATACCTATGAAGTGCAGATAAGAGCAGTATGTGGCTGCTTCGGATTAAGAGGAGTTTGAGGATGGAAATTTCAAATAAGGCGTTTAAAGCATATGATGTGCGCGGCAGGTATCCTGAGGAAGTCAACGAAGAACTGGCTTATCGTATGGGGAGAATTTTTTCGGCTATGTTTGCCGCCGAAAAGGTTGTTGTCGGTCATGATATACGTTTGAGCGGAAGAACATTGACAGACGCTCTCATTGAGGGATTGCGCCACGCAGGAACTAAGGTGATTGATATCGGTCAATGCGGAACGGAGATGATTTATTTCGCTACGGCGCATTTGAATGCCGACGGAGGCATCATGGTAACTGCCAGTCATAATCCTAAAGAGTACAACGGGATGAAGCTGGTGCGAAGAGATGCGCGTCCGGTTTCCGCCGACACTGGCTTAAAGGAAATCGGAGAGATGGTTGTGTCGTCAAATTTCGTACATACGCTTGTAGCCGGAAAAACTTTGGGTGAACTTGAACGCTATGATATTCTTGCGGAATACATAGAGCATTTGTTGTCATATATAGATGTTGCTACACTGCGTCCTTTAAAAATAGTAGCCAATCCCGGCAACGGAGCTGCCGGACCTGTAGTGAAGGAATTGGCTAAAAAACTTCCCTGTAGCTTCGTTTATCTTCAGGAGGAGCCGGACGGAAGCTTTCCTAACGGTGTTCCCAATCCGCTGCTCGTTCATAACAGACAAGTGACGGCTGCGGCTGTGCTGCAGGAGGGCGCTGATTTTGGCATAGCCTGGGACGGAGATTTTGATCGTTGCTTCTTTTTTGATGAAAAAGGTAATTTCATAGAAGGTTATTATATTGTAGGACTTTTGGCGGAGGCGTTTTTGCGCAAAAATTCCGGAGCCGGTATCATGTACGATCCGCGTCTGCTGTGGAATACCGAAGACATCGTGGAAAGGTGCGGCGGCGTACCGTTGCGTTGTAAGAGCGGTCATGCTTTTATGAAGGAATTTATGCGCGAGCACGATGTCGTGTATGGCGGAGAGATGTCATCCCATCATTATTTCAGAGATTTTTCTTACTGTGACAGCGGTATGTTGCCGTGGCTGCTGATAGCGGAGCTGCTTTCAGCAGGAAAGAAAAGCCTGTCGGCGATGGTGGAGGAAAGAATAAAGCTTTATCCGTGTAGCGGCGAGATAAATCGTAAGGTGGAGAATGCTGCCGCCGTTATTGAGAAAGTGGAAAAAGTTTATGCTGACGGAGCTATAGATAGACTTGACGGATTAAGTGTAGCTTATGAAGAGTGGCGCTTCAATATCCGTTCTTCCAACACGGAACCTGTTTTGCGGCTCAATTTGGAAACCAAGGGCGATGAAAAGATTCTGCAGCAAAAAACTGCCGAGTTGTTGGCGCTTATCGGCGGAGAAGAAGCATAAAAGAAGGAGAAGTATTATGAATAATAAGATAACTAAAGCAGTTATACCGGCGGCAGGACTCGGCACCAGATTTTTGCCGGCTACGAAGGCAACGCCCAAGGAAATGCTGCCCATCGTAGATAAACCTACGATTCAATATATTGTAGAGGAAGCTTTAGCTTCAGGTATCGAAGATATTCTGATTATCACAGGACGCAGCAAGAGAGCAGTCGAAGATCATTTCGACGCCAATATAGAATTGGAACTTAATTTGGAGGCTGCCGGCAAGACAGCTGATTTGGAGATGGTGCAGCGCATTGCCGGTATTCGCGTGCATTACATTCGTCAAAAACAGCCTAAAGGATTAGGCCATGCTATTTTGTGCGCCAAACAATTTGTGGGAAACGAACCGTTTGCCGTATTGTTGGGAGATGATGTGGTGGATGGTAGTGTGCCGGCATTACGTCAGCTTATGGACGTTTACGATGCAAAGGGATCCTCCGTTCTGGGGGTGCAGGAAGTGCCGATTAACAAGGTGTCTTCTTATGGGATTGTGGCTGTAGAATCTACGGAAGAGCAACGTACGTTCAAGGTTAAGGATATGGTGGAAAAGCCGGCGCGGGAGGATGCTCCTTCCAGGTTAGCCGTATTGGGGCGCTACATCATAACACCGGAAATTTTTCCTATCCTTGAAGAAACCGCGCCGGGAAGGGGCGGTGAGATTCAGCTTACGGATGCCCTCAAGGTGCTTGCCGAACGGCAGAACATATATGCATATAATTTTGAGGGACGCCGCTATGATGTAGGCGATAAGCAGGGATTTTTGGAAGCGACGGTTGAGATGGCGCTGAAGCGGCCGGAACTTCGGGAAGAGTTTTTGAGATATTTAAAAAATATTGTGGCTCAGGAAAATATATAGTGAGAAAAGAGCAATTTTTTTCGCCGTAGTTTGAAGTTTTCAAGAGGCGGAGAAATTAGCTCTTTTCTTTCAGGTTACAGGGAGAAATATGCAGCTTGTAGTTGAGAATCTGAGTAAGGCATTTGGAATACAGGAAATCTTTCGGGAAATATCCTTTATGATCGATAAAGGAGAGCATGTCGGTTTGGTGGGCGCCAACGGCAGCGGCAAGACTACTTTGCTGCGCTGTCTTTTGCAGCCGACGGGAGCGGATTCGGGAAGCATAAAATTTGCTGTCGGGACGAATGTCGGTTATGTGCGTCAAGATTTCGGCGAACTGCGCGGAACAATTTGGGAATTTATGCTGCGCAGCTGTCCGGAAATTCAAGAGCTGCGGAAGAGGCTCAAGGAACTGGAACATCGTTCCGCAGGACTTGCTGGAGAAGCGCTGTCGGAATGTTTGGAGGAATATGCCCGCGTTACCGGACGTTATGAGCATTTGGACGGTTACAATTATGAAAACAGAATAAAGAGAGTGCTGACAGGATTGGGGTATTCCGAGCCGTGGTGGAAAGAGGATGCCGGCACTTTGAGCGGTGGGCAGAAGACGAGATTGCTGCTGGCATCGGCTTTGGCCCAGAATCCTGATTTTATGATTCTTGACGAGCCGACGAACCACTTGGATATTGCAATGACGCAATGGTTGGAAAAATATTTGCAGGAATTTCGCGGCGGCATGCTTGTTGTAAGCCATGACAGAGCGTTGTTGGATAATGTTGCGCAGCGTATCCTTGAGCTTGAGGGCGGCAGGATTTACTCTTACAAGGGTAATTACAGCCGTTATCTGGAGCAGAAGGCTGTACGCACCGCTACTTTGGAAGCGGCCTATAATGCTCAGCAGGAATACATTGCGAAAACCGAAGCTTACATCAGAAGATTCAAAGCCGGCATAAAAAGCAAGATGGCAAGGGGGCGTCAATCACAGTTGGACAGACTGGAGCGGCTTGATGCTCCTGAACAAAGAGAAGAATTTTCGCTGCGTTTACCTCCTGCGGCTGAATGTGCCGACAGGGTAGTGGTATTGGAGGATCTTTCCCTCGGTTACGCAGGAAAAATTCTCGTCGCGGGATTGGAACTTACATTGCGTCGCGGAGATAAGGTCGCTCTTTTGGGGGCTAACGGAACAGGCAAGACGACACTTTTAAAAACCATTCTCGGAGAAATTCAGCCGCTTAAAGGAACTGTCAAGATTGGCAACCGAGTAAAAATAGGTTACTTCTCGCAAAGTTACGAAAGGCTTGCCGAGGAGCAAACACTGCTGGAAAATTTTGTGTCCGAATACGGCTTTACCGAGGAGAGAACACGCTCCCTTTTAGGAGGTATGCTTTTTCACGGCGATGATGTTTTCAAAAAAATAGGCACTTTAAGCGGCGGACAGAAAGCAAGGCTTGTACTTTTGAAATTGGTTCTGGACGGAGCGAACTGTCTGATTCTTGACGAGCCGACCAATCATTTGGATATTCCTGCCAAGGAAGCCGTGGAGGCTGCGCTGCAGACTTTTGACGGTACGATATTGTTCGTCAGTCATGATCGTTATTTTATCAATGAGGTAGCTACCGTAATTTGGGAGCTTGAGCAAGGAAGAATAAAGCAGTATCAAGGTGACTATGAATATTATTCAGAGGAAGTCGCGCGTACGGAAACAGAGACTGCAACCACTTCAAAAGTTTCCGCTTCAACGGAGACGAAAATAACCGAGCAGAAAGCACCCGCAAAAAACAGCAGACGTTACAGTCGTGAAGAGGCTGCAAAATTGCTTCCGAAAGTGGAGTTGCAGATTCGGGAACAGGAAGCGATGCAGAAACTTTTAGAGCAGAAAATGTCGGATCCGACAAATCATGTCAGTACGGAACAAAGCGCAGCTTTGGCTGCCGAGCATGCAGCTTACGAAGAGAATATAGCTGAGCTTTTAGAAAAATGGGAGCTGCTCATGGAAGCTGCCGAGGAGGAATGATGGAAGATCGTGATTACATGCGAATGGCTTTGGGGGAAGCAGAAAAAGCCGCCGCTTTAGGCGAGATACCTGTCGGTGCTGTTATCGTAAGTGAAGGCAATATCATTGCGACAGCGCATAATATGCGTGAAAGTTGGCAAGATGCCACCGCTCACGCCGAGATAATTGCTATCCGGGAGGCCTGCGCCAAGTTGAAAAGGTGGCGTCTCAGCGACTGCACGCTTTATGTTACGGTGGAGCCGTGTTCCATGTGCAGCGGTGCCATTGTCAACAGTCGCCTGGGCAGAGTCGTTTACGGCTGCCCGGACAGTAAGGCCGGCGGTGCGGAGTCTATTTTTAATATCATTAACAACCCCAATCTCAATCACAGATCGGAAGTTGTCAGCGGCGTTTGCGAGGAAGAGTGCGCGGCGATCATTAAAAAGTTTTTTCATCGTCGTCGCAGAGAAAATAAAGATGACAAGCGCGTTTCTAAAGGTTGAGCTGCTTGCCAAGAAGAGATGTTTCCTGTATAATTAACAATGTTAACGGAGATGTAGCGAAGTG
>JAXFPC010000064.1:0-56147 GCA_034180005.1 Acidaminococcaceae bacterium
ACGCATATCGTTACCGGGAGTGTTGCCGGTAATAAGCATGAAACGCAGCGTATCGGCGCCGTATTTTTCGATAACTTCCAAAGGATCGATGCCGTTGCCCAGGGACTTCGACATCTTCCTGCCCTGACTGTCGCGCACCAAACCGTGGATAAAGACCTTGTCAAAAGGTACTTCCTCCATAAATTCCATACCCATGATAAGCATACGCGCCACCCAGAAGAAAATAATATCATAGCCGGTAACCAGTACGCTTGTGGGATAGAACTGTTTCAGCAGCTCTGTCTTTTCCGGCCAGCCCATAGTGGAAAAAGGCCACAGAGCGGAGCTGAACCACGTGTCCAAAGCATCTTCGTCCTGATGGATATGGCTGCCGCCGCATTTGGGGCAAACGGTCAGATCCGTACGCGATGCGGACATCTCGCCGCAATCATCGCAGTACCAAACCGGAATTCTGTGCCCCCACCAAATCTGACGAGAGATGCACCAATCCCTGATATTATCCATCCAGCCTGTGTAGGTCTTCGTAAAACGCTCTGGCACAAACTGCGTCCTGCCGTCATTAACGCAATCCACGGCAGCTTTGACCAACGGCTCCATTTTTACGAACCACTGAGTGGATACCAAAGGTTCCACCACGCTGCCGCAGCGCTGACAATGACCTACGGCGTGCGCATGATCTTCTATCTTGACGAGATATCCCTGCTCCTGCAGATCAGCCACCACATTTTTACGGCACTCTTCACGAGTCTGCCCGGCGTATTTCCCGGCTTCTTCCGTCATGATACCGTTCATGCCGATAACGACTACACTCGGCAAACCGTGACGCATACCCATCTCATAGTCGTTGGGATCATGAGCGGGAGTGATTTTTACAGCGCCGGTACCGAACTCCAAATCAACATATTCGTCAGCAATAACGGGAATGACTCTGTCCGTCAGCGGCAAGCGCAGCTCTTTGCCCACCAGGCGACCGTAACGGCTGTCGGCCGGATTTACGGCTACGGCAGTATCTCCCAACATTGTTTCGGGACGGGTGGTGGCGATAGTCAGGTACATATCCTCTTCGCCGACAACAGGATAGCGAACGTGCCACAGATGGCCGGAATCGTCCTTATGCTCCACTTCAATATCGCTGAGCGCCGTGTTGCAGTTGACGCACCAGTTGGTAATACGTGTTCCTTTGTAGATAAGACCTTTTTCAAAAAGAGCGCAGAAAACTTCACGCACTGCTCTAGAACAACCTTCATCCATGGTGAAGCGTTTTCTATCCCAATCGCAGGAAACGCCCAGTTGTTTCAGTTGGTGGATGATGCGGTCGCCGTACTGATCTTTCCACTCCCAAACGCGTTTTAAAAATTCCTCGCGTCCCAAGTCATAACGAGTTTTGCCTTCCTCTTTCTTGATGACTTCTTCCACCTTGATCTGCGTCGCCAAACCGGCGTGGTCATACCCGGGCATCCAGAGAGTATTGTGTCCCTGCATCCTGTGCCAGCGAATCAGGATATCCTGCAAGGTATTGTCCAAAGCGTGACCCATGTGCAGCTGCCCCGTAATGTTTGGCGGCGGAATAACAATGCTGAACGGCTGCTTGTCCGCTTCAGGCTCCGCGTGAAAATATCCGTTTTGTTCCCAGTACGCGTACCATTTTTTTTCTACGACAGCGGGGTCGTATACCTTGGGTATATTATGCTCTTCACTCATGCTTCTTCCTCCCGAAAATCACAATTTGACGGACCGTACTTATGAAAAAAGCCCTATTCCTCACGGAATAGGGCGACTCTGCATCGCGGTACCACCTATCTTCCCCGCCTTAGCGGGGCACTCTCCGCGTTTAACGCGCGCCGCGTCCGAACCTACTACAATTTCAGCCCGGCAGCTCCGAAGCTACATGCCACGCCACAGCACAGCGACTCCCACCTGACGCCGCCTCTCTTGACTGCTGCCCACGCATGGCAACTCTTCTTCTCAGCCTTTACAATAATATGCACTTCATATCTTAGCAATTTCGGCGGACGGTGTCAAGAAAAATTGCGGAGCGCGCCGCCCTAATTATCGCCGTGGCTCACTTGCATAAAATATGCTATAATTCAAATCAAGACAACACTGCGCCAAAGCCGCGATACTGTTCGAAAAAGTCCGTAAGCATGAGCGGCAGAACTTTTCACCTGTCTGAAAACCGCCGATTACGAGAAAGATTTTCAACATGCACGCTCCGGCGCAACAACAGACGACAAATGCACAAAGCGAAGTAAGTGAACCGTGAAAGACTGTTCTCCAAAATTCCGGCAAATAAGCTCCGCTTGTTTTTTACATTTTTTGACAAGATGAGGTGATTGTGTTGAAAAAAATCCAAATCTTCCTGTTGTTGCCCCTTTTACTCCTCTCCCTGTCAGCCGGTTCGGCTCAGGCATGCAAAGAAGGCTCGGAATCACGTCGTCTGGATATTGCGCAGACGATCATAGAACTTTTCAATACTAGGATCACTGACGGCATCAGAAATTTCAGCTCTCCTGATTTCAATACCGTCACAGACGACCAAAAGCTGCAGGAGATTTACGGACAGCTCGAAGAGAACGGCAATCTGGAAAAATTTACTAAAAGCAGTGTTGAAGACGTTCTGCAGGACGGTAAATCGTACACGGTTATAGTTCAGCATGCCGTACACTCTGTAAATAATTTGATCTATACCGTCAGCCTCGACGAAAATATGCAGCTGGCAGGATTTTACTACAAACGTGACTACTCTCTGCCGCAAGCAGCCGAGAAGCGCTACGCAAGGATGGCTCAGAAAATAATAGCTTACTTCAATGCCGGACAAAAGGAAAAAATCAGAAGCCGCGGCAGCGCGCTCTTCAATGAAGCGCTGAACGACGAAACCCTTGAGCTGGTATGTAAGTTTTTAAAAGACTGCGGACCCGTTACCGCCTTCACCGAAACGGAAACGGCAAAAACTGCGCAGAATGATGAAATCTACACGACTGTCACCCAGCATACCAAATACGCGAAGAAAGATATCGTCTTTACCATAAGTTTTGACACGAACGATAAACTTGTCGGCTTCTACTATTATTAAAATCCTGCGGTGGCAAATACACAACAAAAAGGAGCGTCCGTTTCATGCGGAGCGCTCCTTTTATATTGTCCGTTAAATTTTAAAGCTCCGCTTCCAGCATCAGCTGCGGATCGTCCGCCGCTTTGACCTTGGGATTGACAAAGGCTACAACGCCGTTTTCGTCAATCACATAGGTTGTACGCACCACCCCCATGGAAACCTTGCCATAGTTCTTCTTCTCCTGCCACACGTCGTAAGCTTTTATGGCATGCAGCGCCGGATCGGCCAGCAGTGTCAAGCCCAACTGCTGCTTTTCCTCAAAGCGTTTGTGAGAAGCCGCCGTATCCTTGCTGACACCGATGACTTCGATACCTTTGGCTCGGAACTGTTCCAGTCTTTCCGTATAGCCCACAGCCTGCTTGGTGCAGCCAGGTGTATTATCCTTGGGATAGAAATATAAAATAAACTTTTTGCCGCGATAATCCTTCAGAGTATGCACCTTGCCGTTTTGATCTTCCAGCGCGAAATCCGGCGCCTTATCTCCTACCTGTAACATTGTAAAACCTCCTTAATACCGAGTCGGCGTTATTTAATGACGCCGATTTCTTTATAATATCTTTCCGCGCCGGCATGCAGCGGCAGACCGGCAATATCTTTAACGGCTGCCGCCGGCGTCAATCCCTGAAGATTTTTCTGCGCCTTGCCCAGCTCACCGATATTCTCCCAAAAAGATTTTGTCAGCTTATAAACCGTTTCTTCACTCAAATCATGCCGGCAGAACATCACCATCTTGATAGCGGTAGTGTGAATATCCTGCTCCTGATTAGGATAAGTTCCTTTGGGGATTATGTATTTGGCATACCAGGGATACTTGGCCTGCAAAGAAGCCACCACATCGTCATCTATATCCACCAGCCTGCATTTAGCCGCCAGCGCCTGAGAAACGGCGGACGCGGGAACGCCGGACATAATCCAGGCTCCATCGATATTGCCGTTCTGCAGCATATCCGAAGCATCCGTAAAAGTTATGTACTCCGCCTTGATATCTCCCGGAAAAGCCAACCCGGCGGCATTAAAATGCGCGCTGCATTCATTGTACACTGAAGAACCTGCGGAAGCTACGGCAAACTTTTTCCCTTTCATATCTTTAAGAGAATTGATACCGGACTTTTCCGTAACCACTACCTGATTGGGATTCATATACAAACCGCCGATTATTTTCAAATCCTTATAGCCGTGATCCTTAAAGCTGTCCGTACCTTTAAGGCATTGATAAACGTTGCTGCTGACAGCTATGGAAATCTGCGCTTCGCCGTCCGCAACCATATTCAAATTGGCAATACCGCCGGCTGATGCCTGGCTGGAAGCCGACACTCCCGGCACATGCTTATTCCAGTTGTTGGTAATTGCCGCACCGACAGCATACAACGCTCCTGAAGCGGAAGCGGTCGGAAAGTTTATCTTGACAGTTCCCCCGGCATCTTGCTGCGGCGCCTTCCCCGCCGAAGAACCGCAGCCCGCAACCAACGCCAAAAGCAGAGCCGTCACCGACAAATATTTCAGTAAAGACGTTTTTTTCATGTATCTGCCCTCCTTTGTTAAACCGAGAACGCGCCGTTATTTACGACAAACGACGCCAAAGCGCCGACAGAATTTCTATTTGAAGTGTTCCTTCAGCTTTTATCCTTTCCCCAATTGCCGCCACTGATATCCGACTACGGAAAAAGCTAAAACAATTCCGGCCAAATCAGTGGCGCTGCCCGGAAAAAGCATGAGCGGCGCCGACGCCAGCAACAGCAGACGCTGCAATTTGCCGCAGCTGCTAAGCAACCATCCCTCCATGGCGGCCACCAAAGCCGCCGTGCCCAGGCAAGCCGTAAAAATCGCCCAGATGGTAGCCCCGACGCTCGATGATGCATCAACGCCCATCAGCAGCAGCGGATTATCCAAAAAGAAAAACGGTATGATAAAACCTATACTGCCCAAACGCACCGCCAAAAGTCCCGTCCTTGTCTGATTCGCCCCCGCAATGCCGGCGGCCACATAAGCGCTCATAGCTACGGGCGGAGTAATATTAGACAGACAGGCATAGATAAGGCAGAACAAATGCGCCGTCAGCGGCAGTGTTCCCGCATTGATCAGAACCGGCACAGCCACCGCCTGAACAATGACATAAGCCGCCACTCCCGGAACGCCCATGCCTAAAACAGTGGACATAAGCATGACCAGCAGACCGGTGAGGTAGATATTGCTGTTATCCACCGCCGACAAAATCAGATAACCCATGTTCAAGCCCATGCTGGTCAGAGTCACCGTGCCGATAATCACGCCGATGATTACGCAGCACATGCCTACCGCTACCGCTCCTTTAGCCCCCTCTTCCACCGCTGCGATAATTTTGGCGCCGTTCATGCGCGTTTTTTCTCGCAGCCAGCTGGCGGCAACCGTGGCAAAAATAGCTGCCACTGCCGCATACAAAGGCGTATAACCAATGAACATGAGCGTCAGCAGTACCAAGAGCGGCAGAACTAAATGCCCCTGCTCCCGCAAAACCTTTGCTGCCGCGGGAATGTTTTCCCTGTCCAACCCTGAAAGTCCCATGCGTTTGGCTTCAAAATGCACCGCCAGCAGCAATCCGAAATAATAAAGCAGCGCCGGTACGATAGCAGCCAACATGACTTTTGCATAACTGATATTGAGAAACTCCGCCATGACAAAACCGACAGCTCCCATAATGGGCGGGCAGAACTGTCCTCCTGTAGAAGCGACGGCCTCCACAGCGGCGGCAAACTCTTTTCTGTATCCGGTGCGTTTCATTAAGGGTATGGTAATCGTTCCCGTCGTGGCCACGTTGGCGATCGCTGAGCCGTTGATCATACCCATGAGCGCCGAAGCGATAACCGAAACTTTGGCAGGCCCTCCTGGAGTCCGTCCCACCAGCGTCAGTGAAAAATCGTTGATAAAGGTTGAAAAGCCGCTGTGTTTTAAAAAAGCGCCGAAAACCACGAATAAAAAAATATATGTAGCGGAAACACCTATACCTGTTCCCAAAATGCCCTGCGTTCCCCAATACTGCGTAATAAGGACTCGCTTCAACGTAAAACCGTTATGTCCTAAAAGCCCCGGCAAATATGCCCCGAACCAATTATACCCCAGGAAAAACAGCGCTAAAAACGCCAAATTTCCGGATGCTCTCCGCGCCGCTTCAAAAATCACCAGCAAAGCCGCGACGGCTATTCCCATTTCCACATCGTCGATCCTGCCGCCGGAAGTTGCAATCCTCGTATAATTAAAAATCAAATAGCCAAGCGTTCCCGCACCTACACTTGCCAGCAAAACATCCCGCAACGGCGGCAAAGTTGGCCTGCGTTCTTCCTTGCCGGAAGCCGGAAAAAGCAGAAATGTGAAGAGCAGCAGAAAAATGCAGTGCATAGCGCGTAAAGTTACGGCGCTGATGCCTCCCACAGTTGTAAAGTAAAGCTGAAACGCCGTCCACAAGCACAATAAAACCGTTATTATTTTTCCAAAATACCCCTCATAAGAACGCAGGCGCGACTCCGTCCCGCTTCCTTCCTGAACCTGTTTCCCCGTACCTTCCGGACATGCTTTCCCGAAGCGTTCCTCAGAACTCACTTATATACTACCTCCGTTACCTGCCGATTACAACTTTGATACTAACACAGGGACAGCGTAAATGCAAACCAAATAAATGTTAAAAGTTAATAAATTCCCAGTTCTCTCATTCTTTTCACTCTAAACGGCAAAAATCCCGTGCCGCTCTTTTTGATCGGAGCAAAGGCACGGGATGAGTATGCAATTATTTTTTAGGTAAAGTCACTTTATTACAACCGCCACAGCAGCTTCCGCCGCTGCAGCCTACACAGCCGCCTTCTTTATTGGCGCGGATGATCTTTCTTGCGGCAAAATAGACAGCCGCAACTATCAGCAAACTTATAACCCATGTAGCCATAAAGTACCTCTTTTCTTTTACAACAGCCGGATTACTTAGCTTCTACACCCAATCTTCCGCCGGACGCAGTTTTCACAGCCGGACGGAAAAGCAGATAAAGCATGCCCACAAAAAGCACGGCTGCAACCGCCGTTCCGGCGCTAAAAGCCTCTCCGCCGAGCAAAACTCTGCCGAACTGGTAAATAATCAGGCAAACTGCATAAGCAAAGCCGTTTTGGAACAAAATCGTAGCCAGCGTCCATTTTTTGCTGTTCATCTCTTTGCCCATGGTAGAAATAGCCGCCAGACAAGGTGAATCCAACAAATTGAACACTAGGAAAGAGAACGCCGCAACTGTTCCCGGGAACATGGCCATAACCGAAGTCCACAAACTTGCGTCTTCTTCAGTAGCTTCTGCCAGTCCCACCAGGATAGCCATGGTGCTGACGATAGCTTCTTTAGCCACAAAGCCGGAGAAAGCCGCAGCCACTGCCTGCCAGTTGCCGAAGCCCAAGGGGGCGAAAATGGGTGACAGCATCGTACCGATGACAGCAATAAAGCTTGCATCCACATCCACCATCGCCAAAGCTCCGTCTTCAATACCGTAGCTTGACAGGAACCACATGGCTACGCAGCACAGGAAGATAACAGTACCCGCTTTGACAAGGAAACCGGAAACGCGATCCCAAGTAGTAAAGAGAACATTTTTCACCAGCGGCATATGATAAGGTGGCAGCTCCATAACGAAAGGAGCAGGCTCTCCCGCAAAAAGCTCCGTCTTTTTCAAAATAATGCTGGCCACGACAACAGAGCCGAAGCCTACAAAATACATAACGGGAGCCATATACCACTCTCCGCCCATGATAGCGCCGCTGAGCAGAGCAATCACCGGCAGCTTGGCGCTGCAGGGAACAAAGGTGACGGTCATCATGGTCAAACGTCTGTCCTGTTCATTTTCAATCGTACGCGAAGCCATAATTCCGGGTACGCCGCAGCCGGAAGAAATCAGCATGGGGATAAAACTCTTACCGCTCATGCCGAATTGACGGAAGAAACGATCCATGATAAAAGCTACGCGAGCCATATAACCGCAGTCTTCCAAAACGCTGAGCAGCAGGAAAACTACAGCCATTTGAGGAGCAAATCCCAAAGGAGCGCCGATGCCGGCAATGATACCGTCGACAACAAGCGAAACCAGCCACTCTTCCGCTCCCAGCGCCTCCAGCTGTTCTTTGGCCCAAGGCTGGATCCACTCGCCGAACAATGTGTCGTTGGTGAAATCCGTCAACATTGTACCGAGCGTTTCTATTGCGATGTAATATACCATGAACATTACGATTGCAAAAATCGGCAAAGCAAAAAAACGGTTGGTAACAATCCGGTCGATCTTATCGGAAAGCGTAAGTCCTGAAGTACCTTTTTTTACGGCGGAAGCAATCAGTCCGCCTATGAAATCATACCTCTCGTTGGTGATGATGCTCTCGCTGTCGTCTTCAAGCTTTTCCTCGCAAGCGGCAACGACAGTTTCGATTTCCTCAAGTTCCGCTTCCGTAATTTCAAGCTGCGCCGCAATCTTGGCATCACGTTCGAACAATTTTATCAAAAGCCAACGCTCGCTGATGCCCGCAGTTTTTTCGCCGACAATGCTTTTAATTTTCAGCAGAGCTTTTTCAACCTCGCTGCTGAATTTCACGCATCTGCCAGCGCTGCCGCCGGCATTTTCCACAGCCTTCGCCGCGGCATCCGCAACACCTTCTCCGTGCAAAGCCGATGTCTCTACAATATCACACTGCAATTTATCCGCCAAAGCGGCTCTGTCTATAACATCTCCGTTGCTGCGCACGATGTCCATCATATTCATAGCGATAGTTACGGGCAGCCCCATCTCCATAACCTGTGTGGTAAGATAGAGATTGCGTTCTATATTGGAGCCGTCCACCAGGTTCAGCACCCCGTCCAACTTCGTTTCCAAAAGATAATTGCGGGAGATGACTTCTTCCAAAGTGTATGGAGAAAGAGAATAAATTCCCGGTAAATCTGTCAGCACAACATTGCCGCGCCCCTTTAAGCGGCCTTCTTTTTTCTCAACCGTAACTCCCGGCCAGTTTCCCACATATTGATTGGAACCGGTCAGTTGATTGAACATTGTCGTCTTACCGCAGTTAGGATTGCCTACCAGCGCAATTTTTACTTCACTCATCGCTTCACACTCCTTACTCAACTACGATATTTTCCGCTTCCGATTTGCGCAGCGTCAGCTCGTAACCGCGCACATTAACTTCAACAGGATCGCCCAGAGGAGCGACTTTTCTTACGAACACGCTGACCCCCTTCGTAATCCCCATATCCATAATACGGCGTTTGACAGCGCCTTCGCCAACCAGTTTAACTACGACAGCTGTTTCTCCCACCGCGACATCTCTCAATGTTTTCATATATTTACCTCCTGCTTAAACGAAAATTTTCGATGCCATATTTCGGCTGAGCGCAACCCTGGCATCCTTTACATTGACGATCAGATTGCCGTCTATTTCCGAAATAACCGTTATCAGCGCGCCCTCCACAAAACCCATACTTTCCAGATAGCGTTTTATTTCCGGCTTGCCCCTGACGGCAGCTATTTTACCTACATCTCCGCATTTAGCCATAATGAGCGGCATCATCTTTCCCTCCAATTTCGTTTAAGCCTGAGTAAGGCGCAAACTTTACGGCAATTTTGTTAGTCTAAGCTAACTTAACGCCAAAAATAATTAGTTAGACTTACCTAACCGCACATAAAATTTTACCGCAGCTAACAATATTTGTCAAGCATGCTCGCGTTGATAAATCTTAAATTCCTTCCAAAGAGGTATTTAAACGCAATTACTCGGTACAAAGCAGTGAATTTGTTAAGCTCCGTCAAAAAAAATTAAACGCCTCCTTCCGGAAATAATTCCGGCAGAGGCGTTTCGTTTCACATTCGCACAACTTCCGTGCCCACATCAACTTTCTATGGAGAGCAGCTCCACTTCCTTGTATTTCGGTTCGATGACAAAGTTGCCGCTTTCGTCGACAACTCCCCAATGTCCGCTTTTTTCGGCGGGAGCCAGACCGCCTACAAAAGTCCCCACATCACTTACGCCGCGCAGATCAGTCACCTTGGCTCCGCCGGCATCGATGAGCATCCATTTGCCGTTCAATTTTACCGGGGCGACACGACCGGAGAAATAACCGGCTTCGTCATACTTAGGTCTTACGACGGTAACGCCGCTCTTGTCAATGTAACCCCACCTGTCACCCAGCTTAAAAGCTGCCAGTCCGTGTGCAAAAAGCTGCGCGTCATTGTAAACATTCTTCGTCAGAGGCTCACCCTTGATGTTGATGAATTGCGCCATACCGCCCAACTTAGCCACTGCCGCGCCTTCGGCAAAAGGAGTCAGTTCGTCATACAGGGGAGCGATAACGAACGCGCCTTCTTTATCCACATATCCTGCCTTATCATCCTTGACGACAAGAGTCAGTCCTTCACCACCCTCGCCGTAAGGACCTACATAATCATATTTAGTGGTGATGACCAGTTCGCCCTCTCTGTTGAGAAAACCGCGCTTCTCGTCTTCCACCACTGTATCGAAAATATAGGGATCTTCGGCTTTGGTCACCGAATAGGAATAATGTTTTTTGACGCGGTAAATATCCGGTCCGGCCCAGGAGCCGATGATGGCGTTGCCGATAAAGCCCAAGGGAGAAAACTTGCTGACTTTAACTTTGACCTGCGCCAAACCGTCGATGAACGAGGAAACATTTTCGTAAGAAGAAATGAAAGCCACGCGTCCGGTTTTATCTATGAAAGCTGTCTTGCCGTTTACGCGTACCTTGGCCAGTCCCTCGCTGAATGGCGCGGCATACTTGTAAGCGCCGCCGAGGATCTCCTTACCGCTGTAATCTATATAGCTATAGGTCTTCCCCTGCTTCACCGCCGCCAATCCCTCAGAAAAGAAACCTCCGCTGTCGAAACGCGGCGCAATGCTCATTTTTCCTGCCTTATCAATGAAGCCCCATTTTTTCCCCTGCTTTACGGAAGCATAGCCTTCATAAAATTTAGCGATGTCGTCATATTCGTCGGGCGTTACCTGCCTGCCCTCCTGATCATAATATCGATATTTTTTATTTTTCAGGGCGAAATAACTTTTGTCGTCATTGACATAAACTGCATCAAATTCCTGCGGCAGGAGCATATGTCCCTGTGTGTCGTAAACGGCGATTTTTTTATTATCACCCTTAGCCAAAACGGTACCGTCATCACTTACGCGGACGACTTTGTACTCCGTCGGCAAAATTGTCCGCCCTTGAGCATCGCTTATGCCCCAGCGGCTATTTTCTTTGACCTTCACCAGAACGCTGCTTTCCGCAGCTGCAATACCGACGAACAGCATACCCGCCGTCACCAAACTGATAATTTTTTTCAAAAGCTCTACCTCCTTTTTGCGCGGCACTGCATGGCCCCATTATGAAAGTATCCCCTCCGCAGCTCAAAATGTCACGGAGGGGATATTGAGAGATACTACAGAAAAAAGTTATTTACGTACCGTTTATTCTCTGCCCGCTAATTTTTTGTAAGCCGCCAAACGATCCATGGCATCCTTCTCCGTTTTTTCAAACAGAGCTTCCGCGCGATCGGGGAACATTTTCAACAGAGAGCTGAAACGAACTTCGCCCATGAGGAAATCACGGAAGCTGCTCGTAGGCTCTTTGGAATCGAGAGTGAACGGATTCTTACCCTGATCTTTGAGCAGCGGGTTATACCTGTAGTTTACCCAGTAGCCGCACTCCACGGCATGTTTTGCTTCCAGCTGGGTGCATCCCATGCCTGCTTTAAGTCCGTGAGCGATACAGGGTGAATATGCAATGATCAGGGACGGTCCGTCATAAGCCTCCGCTTCGGCAATAGCCTTCAGCGCCTGATTTTTATCGGAACCCATGGCAATCTGAGCCACATACACATAGCCGTAACTCATAGCCATCATGCCCAAATCTTTTTTCTTCGTTCTCTTGCCGCCGGCGGCAAATTTGGCAATAGCGGCCGTGGGCGTCGCTTTGGACGACTGCCCGCCGGTGTTGGAATAAACCTCCGTATCGAAAACGAGTATATTGACGTTTTCACCGGAAGCCAAAACATGATCGAGTCCGCCGTAACCGATATCGTAAGCCCAGCCGTCGCCGCCGAAAATCCAGTGACTGCGTTTGACAAAGTACTGCTTCTCCGCGTAGATGGAGGCACAGATTTCGCATTTGTCCGCGTGAAGCTCCAAAGCTGCCTTCAAGGCTTCCGCTCTTTCGCGAGTACCTTCGCTTTCTTCAAAGCCGTTCAACCAGCTTTCCATCGCTTCTTTCAAAGCAGCGGGCAGCTCTTTCAGCAAAGCGTCCTTCACCATTTCGGCCACGCGCTCGCGAGCCTGACGCACACCGACGAACATACCCAAGCCATATTCCGCATTATCCTCGAAGAGAGAGTTGGCCCAGGAAGGTCCACGTCCCTGCGCATTTCTCGTGTACGGCATGGAAGGAGCGGAAGCGCCCCAAATGGAAGAGCAACCCGTAGCGTTGGCAATCATCATTCTGTCGCCGACCAACTGGGTGACCAATTTAGCATAAGGAGTTTCGCCGCAGCCGGCGCACGCTCCCGAAAATTCAAGCAAAGGCTGTTCGAACTGTACGCCCTTGACGGTAGTCTTGCTCATCGGATTCTGTTTTGGAACAACTTCTCCGGAAACATATTCCCAAGCCTCCGTCTTAGCCAGCTGACTTTCCAGCGGTTTCATGATCAGCGCCTTGCCTTTGGGCGCGGGACAAACCTGGGCGCAGTTGCCGCATCCTGTGCAGTCCATCTGCGAAACGCAGATGGAGAACTTCAAATCTTTAGCTCCCACAGCCGGCAAAGATGGCAATCCTTTGGCTGCAGCCGTTTCCGCTTCCTGCTCATTCATCAGGAAAGGACGTATAGCGGCATGAGGGCAAACAAAGGCGCACTGATTGCACTGTATGCACATCTCCGGCTGCCACTCGGGTACGTTGATCGCAATACCGCGCTTTTCATAAGCGGAAGTTCCCGAGGGGAAAGTTCCGTCAGCATGATCCGCCAAAACACTTACAGGCAACTTGTCGCCTTCCAGACGATTCATAGGAGCAAGCATCTCGTCAACGAATTTATTGCCGGTAGCGGCAGCAGACGCAGCCTCGCCTGCAGCCTCGCTCCACGAAGCAGGCACTGCAATCTCGACTACTGCATTGACACCCTGGTCGATAGCCGCGTTATTCATATCGACAACGGCCTGACCTTTGTTACCGTAGGAGTGTTCTACGGCGTCTTTCAAATATTTTACGGCGTCTTCAACGGGAATAACATTGGCCAGTTTGAAGAACGCGGACTGCATGATCATATTGATGCGGTTGCCCAAGCCTATGGCTGCGGCAATTTTTACGGCGTCTATGGTATAGAGTTTAATGCCGTTGGCGGCAATATAACGTTTGATGTGAGCAGGCAGCTGCTTCTCAAGCTCCTCAGCATCCCAGCTGGTGTTAAGCAACAACACGCCACCTTTTTTCAAACCTGCTGTAACATCGTACAGATTGACGTAGGATTGCTTGTGTACAGCTACAAAATCCACCTCGGTAATCAAATAGGGGGCCATGATCGGCTGTTTGCCGAAACGCAGATGCGAAACGGTTATGCCGCCGGATTTTTTACTGTCGTAGGAAAAATATCCCTGAGCGTATAAATCCGTATAATCGCCGATGATTTTGATGGCGCTCTTGTTTGCACCCACAGTTCCGTCGGAGCCGAGACCCCAGAATTTGCAGGCTGTCGTGCCGGCAGGAGTCACATCGATAGGCGCGCCTGCTGCCAGAGAAGTATCGGTAACATCGTCGGTAATGCCTACTGTAAAATGATCTTTCGGTGCGGCCGCGGCCAAATTGTCGAAAACTCCGACAATGTCAGTCGGTAGCAGATCCTTGGAACCTAAACCGTAACGACCGCCGACAATTGTCGGATTGATTCCGGAGGAATAAAAAGCTGCTCTGACATCAAGATAAAGCGGTTCGCCGAAAGCGCCTGGTTCTTTGGTGCGATCCATTACGGCGACACGCTTCACAGTCTTCGGTATAGCCTGCAGGAAATGTTTCACGCTGAAAGGACGGTACAAGTGCACGTTCAAAACGCCCACCTTGGCGCCCTGCTCGTTGAGTTTTGCGACTACGGTGCGAGCCACATCAGCACCCGATCCCATGATAATGATAATATTTTCGGCATCCTCTGCGCCGTAATAATTGAACAGATGATACTCACGACCGGTGAGCTTCGAAACCTGCCCCATGTAATCTTCCACTATTTCGGGAAGCTCTTCGTAATACTTGTTGACAGCTTCGCGGGATTGGAAGTAAATATCAGGATTTTGCGCCGTACCGCGTACGACAGGGTTATCCGGATTCAAACCACGCTGACGGAAAGCCGTCACGGCGTCACGATCAAGCAGCTTGCCCAGCTCCTCGTATTCCATGATCTCCACTTTCTGAATTTCATGGGAAGTACGGAATCCGTCAAAGAAATTCAAAAAAGGTACCCTGGCTTTAATGGCCGCCAGATGTGCCACGCCTGCCAGATCCATCACTTCCTGGACGCTGCTTTCCGCCAAAAGCGCAAAGCCGGTCTGACGAGCAGCCATAACATCCTGGTGATCGCCAAAGATGGACAGCGAGCTGGTAGCCAACGCGCGGGCGGAAACATGAAACACCGCCGGCAGCAGTTCGCCCGCCAATTTATACATATTGGGGATCATCAACAGCAATCCCTGAGACGCGGTATATGTGGTCGTCAACGCGCCCGCCTGCAAAGATCCGTGTACAGCTCCGGCAGCGCCGGCTTCCGATTGCATCTCCACAACCTTAACCGACTGTCCGAACAAATTCTTTTTGCCCTGCGCGGACCACTCATCAACAACCTCCGCCATAGGAGAAGAGGGTGTGATAGGATAAATGGCGGCAACGTCGGTAAATGCGTAAGAAATATACGCTGCCGCCGTATTGCCGTCCATAGTTTTCATTTTTGCCATTGCTTTCCCTTCTTTCTTAAAATCTTCAACCATATCGCAAAGATAAAACATCCTTCTGGACTTTCAGTATACACTATTTAGGTATGTTTGTAAAACATGCGCCGACCTTTTTTCCACGGCAAATATAAAAGACTGTTCACAGACAGCTTAGCGGTCTGCGAACAGTCTTCGACACTATAAAATTTTACCGACAAACTATTTCACTACCGTAACAGGTACGGGAGCATCCTCCACAATAGTGCGGCTGATACTGTTTTTCAAAAAGCCTTCCACAGCGCCCAAGCCTCTGCTGCCGATAACAACAGCGTCACAGCACTCGTCTTCCACGGCCTGCAAGATCCGTTCCGCCACATCAAAATCATGCTCAAGCAAATAAGTGCAGTCCAAAGGCTTGTCTTCCAAAAAAGTGCGGGCGGCGTCCAGCACGCTGTTGCCTATTTTGGCATAATGACCGTCCACAACCGCAGGGACAGGTCTGGCACTGTCGGAAGTCACAGTCATGATCACCAAAGAACCTCCGCTGCACTGAGCCATATTCACAGCGTACTCGAAAGCGCGCCACGATGATTCCGTTCCGTCAATGGGAACCAAAATACGCTGCATCATGTTATTTCACAATCAACACCGGAACATCGGCGTATTGAGAAACCTTAGAGCTGACACTGCCCAGGAAAAACTCCGCAATGCCGGACAAACCGCGGCACCCCAGAACGATAGCGTCGCATTTTTCTTTTTTAGACAAAGCGATGATTCTTTCGGAAGGATGTCCTATTTCCAGTTTGAAAGTTTTAGCATAAGGATACGCTTCAGCCTTATCCTGCGCCAACTGCAGCACACGCTCACCGATATTTTCAAGCTCCGTATTACCTTGCTGAATGGTGGCGTGATCCAGAGGCACAGCCAGTAAAGCCGCGTTATTATAGGGTTGGATGACATTGACGATCACCAACTCTCCGGCAAATTTCTCACCTATCTCCATCGCGCTCTGCAAGGCGCGCAGAGATCCGTCACTTCCGTCCACGGGAACTAAAATCTTTTTAAACATAGTAACAACTCCTTTCACAAGCCGAAACAAAGATTCCTGTATGTCATTGCCCTTACGAAAGCCGAAGTGCGAACCGCTTTATTCGCGGCCCCTGCTCTTGCGCGCTTCGTGAATGCGGGCAGATTTTTTGCTGAACTTTTTTGGTTCGCGGCTGATGTTCGCCGCCTGGCTCGGCGTAGGCGCTCCTCCGTACACGTCCGCTCCCCGGAAAAAGCGGAAATAGAAAAAGATGCATGCTACCAGTATGAGCGGCGCGCTGCCTACGACATATCTGTAAGAAGCCGGCGCGGCAATCGTAATAAAATTGAATATCACCACGCAAGCCGGCACCAGCACCACCTGGGATATTTTAGAAGCCCAGCTCTCTTTTCCCATACAGCGCGCCACCATGGCGTACGCCAAAAATGCCACCGCAAAGGAAACAAAGGACATAAAAACCAAAAATGCAAAAAACTCAAAATTCATCTACGCGGACACCTCTTTATTCTTTATGCGCTCCTGAATCACACGAGCCACCCAGACTCCGCTGGCGCTTGCCTGGGACAAACCTCGGGTAATGCCGGCTCCGTCACCGATAGCGAACATATTGGGAATCTTCGTTTCCAGATTCCCGTCCAATTCCAGCCGTGCGCTATAGAACTTGACCTCAACTCCGTACAGCAAAGTGTCGGCATTGGCCATGCCGGGAGCTATCTTATCAAGAGCATAAATCATTTCGATGATATCGTCAAGCTGACGCTTGGGAAGCACCAGACTCAAATCTCCGGGCGTAGCTGACAACGTAGGCTTGGTAAAACTTCTGGCCATACGTTTTTCGTTGGTGCGGCGACCTTTGACCAAATCGCCGAAGCGCTGCACCAAAACGCCGCCGCCCAGCATGTTGGAGAAAGATGCAATTCTCTTGCCGTATTGCAGCGGAGAGTGAAACGGCTCAGTAAACTTACTGCTGACCAAAAGCGCAAAATTGGTATTCTGACTTTGCAGCTTGGGATCTCTGAAACTGTGTCCGTTTACCGTGATGATGCCGTCGGTATTTTCCGCCACAACGTAACCGTATGGATTCATGCAGAACGTCCTGACAACGTCGTTGTAAACGCCGGTACGATACAGTATCTTGGCTTCGTAAACTTCATCCGTAATATGTTTGAACACGTCTGCAGGAACTTCGACGCGCACGCCTATATCGACCTGATTGTTGATAAAGCTCAGCCCCATCTTCCCGCACTGCTCCGTATACCATTCCGCTCCGGCTCTTCCGGGAGCGGCGATCAGATAAGTGCTGTCTACTCTGTCTCCTTTACCCGTCAGCAAAGTGAACGTGCCGTCCTCATTATGCAGGATCTCCGTCACGTCGGTCTTACAGCGTATCTCTATCTTCTCCTGCAAAAATTTATAGATATTCTCCATGATCAGCAGATTGTTTTCCGTACCCAAATGCCGCACCTTGGCATTCAGCAGATGCAAATCATACTTCAGCGCCTGCACGCCGATACTGCTGTTCTTGGTTGTGAAGTATTCGCCGGGAGCGCCGTGTCGGCAGTTAAGTTCATCCACATAATCTATCAGTTCGATGACTTTCTCTTCCGGCAGATACTCATTGAGCCAGCCGCCGAATTCCGTTGTAAAATTGTATTTTCCGTCGGAAAAAGCTCCGGCGCCGCCAAACCCGCGCATAATACTGCAGGGATTACAGTTGATGCAGTGATCCACTTTTTTGGCAGCCAAAGGACAAAAACGCTTGGCAACTTCGTTGCCGGCCTCCAGCATAATTATTTTCAGCTCCGAATTCTGCATAACGAATTCATACGCCGCAAAAATAGCTGCCGGACCGCCGCCGACAATGGCCACATCGTACATCAAAACTCCTCCTAAATATCGTAATGCTGCTTTTCGTCGCCCAGAGGTTCATCCCTGCGCGGATTATCTTTGAGAAAATCAATATTCTTTCCGGCAAAAGCCACGGCATCCTCATAAACCTTTTTAAACGCGCTCATGTCGTCAGTCTTGCCCGATTTTATCCATTCTATGACCACGCGCCCGATGCCGTAGGTTGTGCCCACCGCCACAGGTATCTGCAAGGGCGCGAAAGGAATGAGCGTCGTAAGTCTGCTGCTCACATAACACCCGCCGATGGATGCCAAAAGCCGCAACACATCCTGCTGCGAAAGATTTTCTCCGTAAACTTTGCCGATACGGGTCACCATGTAAACCTCATTGGCTACAAGGCTCATAGTTCCCACCAAAGGAGCGACGATAATAACACCGGCTCTGGCCGCGCCCCATCGGCACAAGCTCTCCGCTTCTTCATCGCGAAGACGGTCGTCGATGATTTCATCCGCTTCCACAACCTGAATATCATTTTCGGCAAACGTACCCTCTTCCGTTTGCGCTCCGGTATCACGCGTATTTTTACATTTTTCTTCCAATGTCATTGCTTCCTCCGCACATGCGAAACAAACTCCCCGCACCGCCGGATCACCGATAAAGTTCATCCGTTGCGCCGCCCTCAAACTGTCCCGCAATCTTTCTTATTTTCGCCGAGCGCCAACTGCCGCTCTCTTTCCCTAGTGTAAGCAGTGGACAGATATTCCGCTTCCTCGACCAATACAAGCGCATGATCGGCGTTCTTTTCCAAAAACGGCAAAAGTCTTTCGATATTTTTACGATTGTCAGCTATCTCCACCAGCACCGGTAGATCCGCAATGCCGCTGAAAAAACTTACAGCGCCGCTGTTGATACCTCTGACGCTGGCGGCGTAGCCTCCCACGCCTTTAAAAACAGTTCCGCCGGCAAGATTCAAAGCGCGAGCCTCATTAATAATCGCCTTATACAAAGGCACGTCGCCCAACATTATGTCCTCACCCGTAAAAATCTTCAACATGGTTATCTTCTTGAATTCCAAAGCCGTCACCATCCCTTCGGTATCAATCTTATACACTTAATTATACCATGGTAAAAAATTCTGTGAAAGTTTTCTTTATTTCAAGAAAATTTTTCGCTCCCAAAAATTCAAAAAGTATAAAATTTTACACATTCTGGCGGCGCTCTTGTCAATCGCGGAAAAATATTTTATCATGATAGCATGGTCGAATGCGGTAGCTCCGCTACCGAAATATTTTAACCGGAAAGCAGGTCATTTTATGTCACTACAAGCAGGTCTTAAAGGAGAAGCTTTTACGACCGTAACAGAAAAAAATACCGCCGTAGCTGTCGGCAGCGGATTGTTGCCCGTATTCGCAACGCCGTCCATGTGTGCGCTGATGGAAAAAGCCGCCTGCGCGGCTGTTGCGACGGCGCTGCAGGACGGCGAGGGCAGCGTCGGCATAAGTCTCAATATAACTCATTCAAGAGCCACCGCCTTGAACGATACTGTCACCGCCACCGCCGTCTTGACGGAAATTTCCGGCCGCAAACTTACCTTTACGGTTACCGCCGAAGATTCCCGCGGGATCATCGGGCAGGGCAGCCACGAAAGATTCATTATCAACAACGAAAAGTTCATGGCCAAACTGCAGGAGAAGTAGCGAAAAATTTTCATTGCGCATACGAAACATGCCCGGGAATAACGCTGAACTTTGTCGCAAACACCCCTGTCCTTCAGCAAAGCGATATATTATTTTGAAAAAAACACTGAAAAACCGAAAATAAGCATCATCGTCAGAGACTCTCTGCCGATGATGCTTATTTTTTACGCGTCCCAGCCGCACCGTATTATATTCCGGTTGACAACATGTCCGGATTATTCCTTACTGATCCTTTGCAGTTCTATCAGCTTCACATACTTGACCAATGTATAGAAGGAATGGTTCAACGAAAGCACAAGACCCGGGAAACCGTCGAGCAGACCTTTTTTCAAAAACGCCGTCTGGATAAAAGCAAACAGTCCGTGCGCAAAAGCGCTGAGATAACCTGTCCTTTTGCCTTTGGAAAAAGCATTTTCGGCCCAGATGGTCGTATACTGATTGAATTTTTGGTAGTACTGCTGCCAATTCTCGTAAGTATAATGCATGGCATATCCGTCTAATTTACAAGACGGCAAACTGCAGACCGGCCTCTCATGAACTTTGTTGACCCAATGCACCGACGTCCTGCGAAACAAACGCAGCACACGATCGGGATGCAGGACTCCGTAGCTGAATTCTTTGCCGAACGCGACCGACTTGCGCATAAAAGAATACTGAGCATCTTTACCCTCGGCAATAACTTTTTTCACCGCAGCCGCCAACTTTTCATTCATGCGCTCGTCGGCGTCAAGATACAGTACCCATTCCGCATCCGTCTGCGTCAGCCCGAAATTACGCTGAGCGGCAAAATCATTATCCCACTGCCTGTAAACCACCTCGGCGCCGTTCTTCCTGGCCTCTTCGCACGTTTTGTCCGTACTGCCGGAATCGACGATTAAAACTTCGTCCGCCACCAGCCATGCATTCTGCACAGCACCGACAATATTTTTTTCTTCATTTTTCGTAAGAATAATCACGCATACATTATTTACTTCACATTCCCGCTTCAAAATCGTTCCCCTTTATTACGCGCCACGCGGCGATTTTTCTCATACTTTCAGCTTTCCACTTAAGTTCTTCATTCTTATATCCGGCGTATATGCCTCCGAAATCGGCAGTCAACCTGTGATTAAATACTTCCCTCGCCGAAAACATGCTCGGCAAAAAGGAACTGTAAGTAAATCCCGCCGGAGCGATCATCTCCGCCAAAGTTCCCGCCAGCTGCATATGACAGCCGGGATTTCCGGCAAACCATTTTTTATCCACACCTTCCCCGTAAAATATGCAGGGTATACCTGACAAAGTCTTTATATTTTGCTCCGCAGCAAAAGTAAAACGCTCCGAATGATCTCCCGTAATGACAAACAGAGTATCTTTTTTCCCGCTCTTCACCTTGTCGATGAAGTTTCCTACAGCCAAATCCGCATACCAGATATGTCCCAGTTCCGTAAGATTGCGCTCGCTGCGCCGGATTGCCGTCGGCAGCATTTCCTCCACCTTGCGGCGCGGAAAACCCAGTCTGTCCACGTCCACCGTGTAGGGCGGATGATTGCTGGTCGTAAGCACTACATGGAAAGTTTTCTCCTTCGCGGAAGCGATATATTTCTCTATCTGTCCGAACAGTTCCATATCTTCGCAGCCCCACGCATTGCCTCCGTCATATTGAAAATCATCGGCGCTATAGAATTCGTCAAAATTCTGTTCCTGCGTAAACTTTTCTATGTTCTGCCAACCGGGAAACCCTCCGTACCAAAAAACAGTTTTATAACCCAACTGTTTCATGATGTAGCCGATGCCGGTGCGATACACCTGTCCCGAACGATAATTTTCGTGCAGACACGCTTCGGGAAGTCCAGTTACCAATCCGTTCACCGCGTTGACAGTTCCGGTTCCGTGCGCCAGCATATTGCTTACTGATGCCGCATTTGCAGCGGACGCTATCTTCAAAGTTTTTTCTGTAAGTCCCAAATCTCTGAACTCCGGCAGCATGGGCCAGATACCGAAACTTTCGCCCACAATCACGATTATCTGCTCCGGCTGCGCAGGTAATTTCGGTTGTTCGACCACCCGCAGGAAAGCATTTTCAATATCCGCTGACTGCGGATTTCCCGCGGCAGCACGTATATATCCCTTAAGTTGCGCAGCGGAAAAATCAACCGCCGCCGACTTATCCAGCTTTTTTTTCATGCTGTAAACTCTGTACAATGCCTGTCCGTCATCCAAAATCGCTTCGTTCAGAAGACGGGACGGCGTACGCCCGGCACTCTGCCAGTCGATGGAAGCCGCGTAGGAAAAAGCTCCGCCGTAACGAACAAACACGCAGAATACCGGAAGAAACACCGGAACTATAATCCTGCCCATCCAGACAGATTTACCGCTGCCGCTAAATTCGCGGAGAATACGCTTCAACACAATAAGCAGAAGGGCGCTGACAAAAAAAGCAGCAGCCAGATTGCCGAACAAATTATATTCCTTGACAGCGGTTGCAAAAATGGCTTTTTTATCATCATACAAACCGTGAACAAGCATCATATTAAATCCGGAATGAAAAATTTCGTAATATTCTTTCCGCGCGAAAAATAACACCGAAAACAAAACAACAGCGCACCCATGCACGTAAAATCTCAATCTTGCCGCCGGCCAATTTTTACAGAACACAGCAGGCACGGAAGAAAATAAAGCCCCGACTGCAACAATGCACCATGAAGTTTTCAGGCTCAAACGAAATCCGTACCATAAAGCTTCTCCGAGATGCACTGAATACAATCCTTCCCCCTGTTCGGTGAACATGGCAAGAAAAGCTATTCTGAAACACATTATAACAAGGCACCAAAAAGCAAATAGTTTAAAATCCTGCAGCAAACCCGCGGAAAATTTATCGAGAAAACGCATCCGTTCACCTTCGCAATTTTGATCTTTCTACGACATTATAGCATATTTCACAAAATTTCTAAATCTGTCGCCATAATTTCTCCGAAGCGCAGTAATGTTGATACGCGCGCGTTAAAAATGCTATAATGTTTTTTGGCGAACTAAATCAATAACTTTTACGAGGTGACCATGCAAAAGGATATTCTTTCCCACATAGGCAAAAGTTTATACAAAGTAAATATCTTAAAAGAATATAAACGATACGTTGTTTTCCGCACTCGCTGTATGCTGCACAAAAAACAGATCGACCGACTCCTTAATTTTTTTGACGAGTCGGAAGCGCGGAGACAGCTGCTTTTGCACACGCCGTCCTTTGTCGAACAGACGACGCGGGGTTTTTTTTATAAAAATTCCACATGGCAGGAACGCACGGATATTGTGCAGGAGCATATTCTTTTCCTGCAGAACAGATTTACGGCGTCCTTTACGGAGAACATCTATATCAGAAAAAAACCTTTGGTTCTGTGGCAAAACGATTACGCCGGCAAGCCTTTATCTCTACGCCTGGAATTTAACGCCGGACAACGTAAGGAAGGCTGCCTGAGCCTTGTGCTTCACTACGACGGAGAACCCCTTTATCAAATCATCTTTTGGCTGGGGAGTTCCCGCGATAAAAACGAAACCACCGTTCATATCGGCGCGCTGCAAGGCCCTGCAAGCGGCAACGCCATCGTCAAGGATCTGACGAAAGCTTTTTTCGGCTACCGCACCAAAAATCTTATTTTCTACGGTCTGCGCTCCTTTGCGTCCGCAGCTGGAATAGAAAAGATTTTCGCTGTGGGCAACAGCGGCTACTACGCCATGAATCACATCCGCATGAACCGTAAGCTTAAAACTTCCTTCGACAACTTCTGGCTGGAAGTGGAAGGCATCCCCTGTGAGGACAAACGCTTCTATGTGATACCCGTACAGGAGAAACGTAAAACCATGGAAGAATTAAAACCGTCAAAACGCGCCCAGCATCGCCGACGTTTTGAGAAAATGGATGAAATTCTGGCGGCAGTGCAACAAAACCTGCAACCTTTCCTAAAATAACAACGTAAAATTAATGCCGTTCACATTATTTATCTGGAGAAATTGATATGTCTTTCATTAAAAAAAATTTCAAGTACCTGCTCATTTTCATTTTAACCTACGCCTTTTTCTTCGGAGTTTACACTTTGCTGTCTGTAAACATTCCCGACAAAACTTTTTATTTACAGTCAAGACGTTATTTTGTCTGCGCTTTGGCGGTAACGGTTGCTGTCTTTCTTTATCTGAAGAACGGATTCAAACCGAGTGGACTGCTGCCCCATGCAATCGTGACAGCAGCCTGGTCGCTTGCCTTTCCCGTGGCCGACTGGAGCGCTTTCCATAAAGCGTCGCAATGCATAGACAACAACGCCGACATAGCTTTTGCAGCCTATTGTTTTTTCATGACTGTCTGCCTGCAGATTCTCATGGGCAAATTTGGTGTCTTCGCCCGCATCTCGCAATTTATCTTTGGCGTGCTGCACACCCTGCTGCTCATCATTCCCATAACGCAGACCGTGTATTTTCTCATCTACGGCTCCTCAATAACTCCGGCGGCTGCGATGGCTGTTTTACAGACAAATCCTGCAGAAGCGAGGGAATATCTTTTGCAGACTTTGGGCATGACAGGTATCGTCGGCGGCGCTTTTGCGTTGATACTTCTGCTACTGCTTTTTATCAGGCTCAACAAATATACAGGCCCGAAAAATATTGAACCTGCGAAGGAACTGCTTACGAGCAAGATTTTCGTTTTCTCTCTGATCGTTTTTGCGGCCGTTGGAGCCTATACCGCAAAAATTTTCACCAGAACCGGCGTACCCGGTTCCTGTATTGCTGCTGCGGATTATTTCAGCGCCTCCAAAAAATTTCTGGATTTACACGAAAGCAACTTTTCCAAACTAACTGTAACGCTGCCTGAAAAAAGTTTTCGCAAGCCGTCAACCATTATCATGGTTATCGGCGAATCGGCGAGCAGAAATTATATGAGCGCCTTTAGCGAAACAGCCAACAACAATACGCCCTGGCTGAAAAAATCCGCCGCCGAAAAAAATTTCCTGTTGTTTAAAAATGCTTACTCCAGCTGGAACCAAACCGTGCCCACACTGGAAAGAGCTTTAACGGAAAAGAATCAGTATAACACGAAAGCTTTTAACGACAGCGTCACCATAATCGACATCGCCAAAAAAGCCGGTTACAGAACCTACTGGTTCAGCGGTCACAGCACCATCGGCGCTGCCGATACTCCCATAACATTGGTAGCCAAAACTGCGGACCGCAGCGCTTGGCTAGAAGACTCCCAGGATGCTACAGCTACAAAATACGACGGCGATCTGCTGAAATTCCTCGACAGCGTGGATCCCGAAAAAAACAATTTTATCGTTTTCCATATTTACGGAAGCCACGAGAGTTATATCAACCGTTATCCGCCTGAATTTACCAAATGGGGAGAACGGGGGAAAGCGGATCTGCAGCTGAATTACGACAACAGTTTAGCTTACTCCGATTGGGTCCTGGAGCAGATATTTAATTATTCCAAAGAAAAACTTAACCTGCAGGCTATGGTTTACTTTTCCGATCACGGCTCCGACCCCAACAGGAAAAGACATCCTGACAAAGCTGCCTTCACATTTTTAAGGATACCCTTTTTCGTTTATCTTTCAGACGAATACAGAACCCTTTATCCTGAAAGAACGGCCGCGCTCACAGCCAACAAAGATAAATATTTCACCAACGATCTTATGTACGAAGCCATGTGCGGAATTTTCAACATAACTTCACCCAATTACGATGAAAGCAACAGCATCGCCAGCGACCGCTATAAGTACACGCGGGAAACCTTGACGACCATGCTGGGCCAAAAAAAGCTGACCGAAGATATATTTGAACAACCCCGACAGTAACAGATAAAAAAACCGGAGCGTTGCAAAAGTCCCATCCTCGTCGGAGGAGAAGACGCTTGCAGCGCTCCGTTTTTTTTATAAATTACACTTACTTTCTTTTTAACAGGAACCAACGCAGCGGCACATACTTTTCCAACAATCCCGTCACCCTGTCGGCAAACGGCGACAGCAAAATCCAGCTCAAGCCTACCAGCACCACCGACAGAGAGCCTACGGCAATATCGGTGAACCAGTGGGCGCCGGACATTATCCGCGGCAACGAAAAAACGACCAATACGACCAAAGCCTTGGCAAAAGCTCTGCGCCCCAGATATTTCCACATAAAACAGGCGAAAATCATCAGCATGATACCGTGATCGCCCGGAAAACTGCCGGACGATCTGTCCTTGGCCGGCCAACCGCTCAATTGGCTGACAAAGTTGACGTTATGTTCCAGATTATTGAAATAAACACTGGCGCTGACACGATCCGCCGGAATAAGAAAATCCAGCTGCTTAATGAGCACGGCGCTGAGCAACATGGTCGCCCCGACGCAGAAAAGCCAGCGCTTTCCCTCCACATTGGCATTCTTATAATAGCCGTACATGATAAAAGCCATCGCCGCCAAAGATACTATATCGAAAATACGCAGATTGACCGCCGCCACAAAATACATAAAAGTTTTGTTCGCCGTCAGCAGACTGTTGAAAAAACAAAAGATTTTCTTATCCAAAGCAAACCAAAAGCCGCTGTAAGGATCCAGGTACCAACTGCCGAAAAGCAACAATCCCGCGACGGTACACAGCAAGGCTTGATAAATTTTTGTTTTTGCCAAAATCCCGCCCTCTTCCATACCAAAATCATTCATGCTCAGCTGTTCTTTTGCAGCATCTTTGCCGCCGCGGCCAAAACCTGTGCCACCGTAAGCTCACGCATACAGCGCATATCGTCGCAGCTGTGTTTCATGCCGCCGGCACAACCAGTGCAGGGAGGTTCAGCCGTCACTACAAGAGCATTGCTTGTATATGGTCCGTACAACTTAGGACTTGACGGTCCGTACATCGCTACAATCGGTACTTTCTGACTGATTGCCACGTGCATCGGTCCGCTGTCATTGGTAATAATCAAACTGCAACGACTCATTGCCGCTGCCAGCTCGCCTATGGAAAAAGCTCCGGTAGCGATAATGGGAACCGTCTTCATAGACGCCGCAGCTTCCCTGACCATGTCAAGATCCATCGAGCCTCCGAAGAATACGGTTCTGTATCCCTGCGCGGCAAGAGCATCGGCAACCGCGGCAAAACGCTCCGGCGCCCACCTCTTGGTGATCACCGCGCTGCCGATATTGAAACCGATCAGATGCTCTTCCTGCAGATTGTGCTGTTCCCAAAATTTTTCCGCACTCAGCTTGTCATCCGCCCCCGGAAAAATTTCCAGACCGTTGTGAACCGGATGGTCAACGCCCAATTGCTCCAAAACATTAAGATACATATCCGCGGCGTGTCTGGTTCTGTCCAAAGGCGTATGCATATCCCAAAAAGGACGCAGCAACCTGTGCGAAGCTCCGACTAGCAAACCCGTTTTCGTCATGGCACAAATAAAAGAACAGCGCTCATTGGGATGAAGATTGATGATCACATCAAAATTCATGGAACTGAGCCTTCTCGCGCAGCGCCATAATCCTGCCGGACTGTTGTCAGCGCCTTTTTTATCTATGGTCAGCACTTCATCGATGTAGGGATTATGCAGGACGACATCCTGTAGCTTGCTGTCCACCAACATGGAAATATGTGCTTCCGGAGCTGCCTTGCGCAGGGCGTGAACGAAAGGCGTGGTAAGCGTAAGATCTCCCAAATGCATCAAAAAGGTTACGAGTATTCTTTTTTTGTTTAACTCAACCTGCATATCAACTCTTTAAACTCCCGATACACTGTTTCCGGAGTTATCCTTTCCATGCAATACCAATCGGAGCATTGCTTTTTTAAGCAACCGGCACACTCGGCCGGCGTTACCAAAACAACGGCGTTCTTGTTGCCGTATGGTCCCGTCCTGTCCGCCAGTGTCGGTCCGTACATAGCCAGCAGCGGTTTTTGCAGAGCGGACGCAAAATGCAGAGGTCCCGTATCACCGCTGATAAAAACTTTACAGTCCCTGATTAAAGCCGCCAGCTCTCTGAAATTCGTCGCGCCGATCATATTAACGATTACTGCGTCAGCCGCAAACCGACAAATCTCTTCGCCTTTGGCGGCTTCGTCCGCTCCCCCCGCGAGCACGACGGCATAACCGTCGGCAGACAATTTTTGCGCCAGTTCACCGTAATATTCCGGCAGCCATTCCTTGGTACGCCAACGAGTTCCCGGCGCTAAGACGACATATTCCCCGTCCGCAGGCAAACCTCGCTGCCGCAATTTTTCTCTTACGACAGCAGCTTCCGCGCTCACATCGGGAAAGGGAAACTCCGGCGCGTCTGCTTCAGCGCCCAAATACCTTGCCACGTCAAGATATCTTTCTATAACATGCTCACCGGCATGAGCACCGACGATTCTTTTGCTGACAAGGCCGCTGCCTTCCCGCAATTCACAATAACCTATCCTCTCGGAGCAGCCGCTGAGAGCCGCCATCAGAGCACTTTTAAAAAGTCCCTGCATATCTATGACCAAATCGAATTTCTTATTGTGCAGCAGGCGCCGCAATTCGAGCAGATAGCGCAGCTTGTCGATAATCCCCAACGCCGCCAGTTTTTTCCTGTCAAAAAACAGCACCTCGTCAATGACGGGAGGATCAGGCACAAACCCGGCAAACTGCGGATGCACCAGCCAACTGATCTTCGCTTCCGGAAAGCGTTTGCGCAGAGCCGCCGCAAACGGCAGCGTGTGCAGAATGTCCCCCATGGAGCTCATCTTTATAATCAGGATATTTTTATAATCCATGCTGAAAATTATCTTCCCTCGTAAACATAATAACCGCCTGTTTTATCCAACAGAGCGCAATATTCCGCCACGGCTTCCTCAACGGGCGTAAAGCCTCCGTCATAACCTGCGGCCAGCAAATTGCCCGTATCGGCCTGAGTAAAGCTTTGGTACTTGCCTTTCAGCACCTCCGGGAACGGAATATACTCCAGCTCACCGCTGCCGAAATGCTTCAGCACGCCCTGCGCCAGAGTATTGAACTGATGCGCCTTGCCCGTACCGCAGTTAAAGATACCGCTGATTTCGGGATGTTCCCAAAAATAAAAGTTAACTTTCACAACATCCTTGACGTAAATAAAGTCCCTGGTCTGCTCCCCCGGTCCGTAGCCGTCATAAGCATCGAAAAGGCGCACTTTTTTCTCCGCCAGCCATTGATTATACATCTGATAAACCATGGACGCCATTTTTCCCTTATGGTTTTCCTGCGGCCCGTAAACATTGAAATAACGCAGTCCGACAACCTGACTTGTAAGGCTGTCGAACAGACGACGCAGGTAATTGTCGAAAAACAGTTTGGAAAAAGCGTAAACATTGAGCGCCTCCTCGCAGGCAGGTTCTTCTCTGAAACCGTGAGCGCCGCTGCCGTAGGTGGAAGCGGAAGAAGCGTAAATCAACTGCGTGCTTTTTTTCAAACAGAAATGCAGCAAGTTCTTCGTATACTCAAAATTATTTTCCATCATGTACTTGCCGTTATACTCCATTGTATCGGAGCAGGCGCCTTCGTGAAAAACAACATCTATCTTCTGTCTGTCGAACTTTCCCGCAGTCAGCGCCTCGGCAAAAGCGTATTTGTCAAGATAATCCTTTACTTTTAGTCCCTGGATATTTTTGAATTTGATCATATTGGTAAGATTGTCCACCACCAATATATCATCTATACCGTATTCGTTAAGACCTTTAACAATATTGCTGCCGATAAATCCGGCGCCGCCTGTTACAATGATCATGATCTCACTCCTCCCGGCTCTTAGCCTGTCGCTGCTCCAAAATCTCTTTTACAAATTCTTCTAAATTCCCGCCGGTGAATAAATAACCCTTAATGCCGGCAGCAGCTGCAGCATCCACATCTCTGGAGCTGTCGCCAATGAGAAAACTTTCTTCGGTGTCTATATCATATTCGTTCATGGCCTGCAACAACATTCCCGGTTTGGGCTTACGGCAATCGCAGTCCACGGCATACTCCGCAACGGAGCCGTCCCTGTGATGAGGACAGTAATAAAATTTTTCCACAGCGCCGCCGCCCGCCGCCAGCACTCTGCCCATATGCTCATGCAGCTTTTTCATGTCCTCAATAGTGTAATAGCCGCGAGCAATACCGCTTTGATTGGTCACCACAAAGAGCGTGTAACCTGATTTTCTCAAACAGGCCAATGCTTCCCGGGCACCGTCGATCCAATGCAGATCTTCAATTTTGTGCAGATAACCGACGTCATCGTTCAGCACTCCGTCCCTGTCAAGAAATACCGCTTTCATAAAAGCGTACCCCGCGCCGTCTGCGTTATTTTTTCCACGATACCGGTAGTCGAATATCCTTCTTCAAAAGGTATGATACGCACTGCGCCGGCGTACTCCCTGCCGATTACTTCCTCCGGAGCATAATCGCCGCCCTTGACAAGAAAATCCGGACGCAGCAGCTCCAACAATTCTGCCGGCGTATCCTGTTCAAAGATAACAACGGCGTCCACGCAGGCCAACGCCGCCAAAACTCTCGCTCTGTCCAGCTCGCTGACCAAAGGCCTGGTTGCACCCTTTAAACGCTTTACGGAAGCGTCACTGTTCAGACCGATGACAAGATGTCCGCCCAAAGCCTTGGCTTTTTCCAGGTAAGTTACATGACCCACGTGCAGAATATCGAAACAACCGTTAGTAAACACAACTTGCTCCCCTGCTGCCTGCCATGTTCTTATAAGCTCCGCAGCTTCGCTCCGGCCGACAATCTTGTATGCCGCTCCTCCGCGACCTCGTTCTTCCGCTACGATATCACGCAGCAGCTCTTCACGGCGTACGGGATAAGTGCCTGCTTTGCCGACGACGATGCCTGCCGCTCTGTTAGCCGTAAACACGGCGTCCTCTAAAGAAAGTTTTCCCGCAGCGCCGGCCAACAGCACAGCCGCCACCGTATCGCCGGCTCCGGAAACGTCAAAAACCTCCCTGGCTGCAGCCGGACTGTGGATGGTCTCCCGCTCTCCTACTAAAGTGATACCCTTCTCACTTCTGGTAACCACGACATTTTTAATGTTGTAGTTGTCGCGAGCCGCTCCAGCCATCTCCACCACGGCATCATTATCATTTTCTCTGCTGTACCCCGCGGCTTCACACATTTCTTTCAAATTGGGCGTAATAAAATCGCAGCCGGCGTACTTGCTCCAGTCGCTCCCCTTGGGATCGACCAGCACGGGCACGCCGTAAGCTGTCCCTTCTTTGATCACCCAACGGCAGAACTCGTCGGAGCATACACCCTTAGCGTAGTCGGAAAGAATAATACCGTCAAGACCGCCGTCCAAAAGAGCGCTAAGCCATTCTTTCAACCGCAGCGTTTCCTCAACGTATAAATCTCCCTTTTCCTCAAAATCAAGACGGATCATCTGCTGATTGCCGCTGACGACTCTGATTTTGCTGATAGTTTCCCGACGTTCGCTGCGCACCAGTCCGCTGCAATCTATGCCCGTCTTCACAGCCAGGGCCTCCGCCTGCTGTCGCCCCTCATCGTCGCCCGTAACTCCGCCGAGGAAAACCCGGCACTCCAAAAAAGCCAAGTTGGCGGCTACATTGGCAGCGCCGCCCAGCACCGTCTTGGTATCATTGATTTTTGTCACCGGAACGGGAGCCTCCGGCGAAATACGCTTTACTTCACCGTACAAATATTTATCCAGCATGATATCGCCGATGACGGCAATTTTTAATTTTTTTACCTGCTCCGACAGAAAACCAGTAACCGTGAGTCCATGCACTTTATTCACCATCCGTAAGTTCGCACAAAATATGTCCCAACAAAATATGCATTTCCTGAATTCTTGCCGTCACCTTTGACGGCACAGCCAAACAGATATCACACAACTCCTTCATCTTGCCGCCGCCCGCTCCGGTCATACCTATGCAGTAAATACCCTCGGCCCGCGCCAGCTCCACCGCGCGCAGCACATTGGCGCTGCCGCCGCTGGTGGAAAAACCTATAAGCACATCGCCGCGCCGTCCCAAAGCTTCCACCTGACGGGCAAAAATATTTTCAAAACCGTAATCATTGCCTACTGCCGTAAGAATAGAAGTATCCACCGTCAGCGCTACTGCCGGCAAACCCTTTCTTTCTTTCTGGAAGCGCCCCACAAACTCCGCCGCAATGTGCTGGCTGTCGGCAGCGCTGCCTCCGTTGCCGCACAAAAGCAGCTTATTCCTTCGCGCCAAAGCTGCCCTGATCACCGCAGCAGCTTCTTCCAGCTGTCCCTGCAAATGCTCATCCTCATGCAGCTTGCTGACGAGAACCGCATGTTCTTCTATTCTTTGTCCGATAATATTTTTCATTTTTTATCTCCGTCAGAAATTATAGAAATAATAATGCACTCTAAAGGTGTGGTCATCCTTTGCATGTTCTCTGGTGTAATCCAACTCCAAAGCCCAGCAGCAGAAACGATGCAGCCAGCGGAAATTCGTTTCGTACTGCTCCTTTTTGTCCAGATCGTAACGGTTGACGACGGTAAAAGTATTCTTATCATCCAGATGGAACTGCAAACCGTTGCGCAATTCCTTGTTCATATCCGCCTGACCTATATCAAAAAGCTCGCTGGTACGCTTTTCTCTGTAATAACCCATCCATGTGCTCCACTTCGCGTCAAACTTATGGCGCAAAGTGGCATAATACATATTTGTGGAAACGGTATCTCCCGTATAGCTTTCATTGACCCATTTTTTGCCCACGGTAAGATTAAGCGTAGTTTTATCGGAATTGAACAGGCGAATGGGATCGTGGTTCAAATAAACGGCATACTCTTTGTGCCAGCTTTGGTACTTTGCATGCTCCTTCCTCCACAAACCGTATTCAAGATATCCGGAATATGTGAGAGGCAAGCCTGCGGCTATACGGTGCGTCTTATAATCAAAACGCCAGGTGTTTTTCTTTTTGTACCAAATATCGTCATCTTCTTCCCAGCCGTATTTGTAAGAAAGACGGAAATTTTTAGCGTCATGTTCCGCTGAGTACATGGGTCTGAAGCCGGCTTTGGAATATTGTTTCAATTCCGCGTTGAACTCCGTCCTTGCCGATACCGGCAGGCTTACGTCCAGCTTGCCGTAAAAACCGTTACGCCTGCTGTCAAAGCCCAGGCGCGGCATAATGCGTGACTGCTTGCTTCCGTCCAGTCTGTTGATCCAAAGATCTTTGGAATAAATATGTTTACCCTTTACATAAACTTTAACGTTATGCGCCACTATCCTGTCTTTGGGATAAATCTCCACTGTTTTGGCAGATACGGAAAGACAGGGAGGGTGTTTTACCGCCGGGCAGCGACTGGATACAGCTCCCTGATCCAAAACTATCTTGCCGTTTTCGATAAAGGCGTGGTCGCCTTTGAAAAAGTCTTTTTCGCTCTTACCGCTGATTTCTTTCAGTTCGCCGTTTTTCGTATTAAAATTATAATGCGCCCATTTGCCGGTAACGGTACTTTGAGCGTCCGTCACGGTGCCGCCACGTTCCAACAGGATATCTCCCGTCTGCAGGTTGCCTTTGGCGTGAACTGTAGTAATCTTTTCCTTGCCCTGGATGACCACTACATTCCCTTTGGCTTCAAAATCCCCGCTCTCGCCGTCGTACTCCGCGTGATCGGCTGTCAATCTTATCGGCAGCGCCGCCGTGCTCTTTTTCGCCGAAGTCTCCGCCTGATCGGCTTCGACAATCTCGACGTTCTCTTCCGTAAATCCCGCATAACGTTCTTCGCCTCTGTTGGTGAACTGCTGCTCCGCAAAAGCAGTGCCGCATAAACTCATGGACACCAAAGCGATCAATAACGACTTATTCATAGCAACGCTCCTTATATGTAAATTGAATCCCTCCATCGCAAAAGGGATTTTATCGCCCACTGAACCATTCAACATTATATCACAAAAAACAAACAGCTCACAAGTCTGTGAGCTGTTTGTCGTATGCTGCAAATGTTTAGTTGTAGACAACTCCCTGAATCGCCGTTTCGCTCGTAGTCTGCACAAAAGTTTTCGCTCCCGGAGGAATAACCACTGATTTTCCCTTTACGAAAGCTCCGCCCACAATGCCTATGGGCCCGAGAATGATCATGCCGCCGATAGATGCTCCTGCTGCTCCGGCATAACTTTTAGCCTCCTGCTTCGCCAAATCGCCTACGGTCACACCGATATCCGTGCCGTCAACGGCGTAAACTTTCGTGAACTCAATGTCGATACGTCCGTCCTTGCCGAAGATTCCCGGCTGCACGACTTTTTTAACAGTTCCCACACCGGTAGCTCCTTTGGGAAGCACCAGTACGTCATTAACATAGAGGTTGTCGTCCACACGGAAACGCACTAAATCTCCCTGTCTGCTCATTTTAGTGCTCAGTTCGTCGGTGAATTCAATTTTGAACACTACATCCTTAGGCAGAACAACTTCCTGCACGGGAATAGCTCCGCCGTCATACGAAGCCGTACGCAGCAAAGCGTCCAAACGTTGACCCAAAGCGCCGTTTTGCACGGAGCCGTTGATCAATCTTTCCAAAGCTTCGATTCTTGTCTTGGCCGGTCCGCCGGACATGCTTTCATTCAAACGCCATTCCACCACATTCAAACGAGTGGAGAAAGAAGCCTCCGCTTTGGAGGAGCTGCCATGCAAATAATCATACATATTCTCCACACGATCCAGAATGGCATTGCTCGTCACGGTCCCGTAAACATCGTCCTCGATACTGTCCATGCGCTGTAGCAGCGACCCGTTCTGCTCCGTACCGTAAAGAATTTTTTCCATCGCGCCGACCTTGTCAGCAACAGGAACATTTACTTCAGCCGCAAAACCCGGCACCACCATAGTCACACAAAAAACAAAAGTCATCAGCATACTGAGTAAGCGTCTCATCGTCCTACCTCCGATCACGTTATTTGTTTAATTATACCACATATTGTAGCGGAGTGAAATAAATTTACAAAATGCCGCGGCTATCTGACAACAAAAAAATTGAGGACTGCTTTGGCAGTCCTCAATTTGCGAAATAATCGTTATCCGATTAAAAGAAGAAGTACAGTTCGTTGTAAAGAACTTTGCTGTCCAAATCCTCGGCTTTAGCTTCAGTATCGTAGTAGTTGAAGCTGTACTGAATGTTTTTAGCAAGAGTTACGTCAATACCGGCGTTCCAACCTTTGTAGCCGCCATCTTTGTCAAAAACATCACCGTCATGAGTAGGAGCGAGGAAAGCATTGGCCGGTTGATCGTAGTAACGGGCATGAATTCCCCAAGTGCCGGCTTCGGCAGGATCAGCTTCCTTATAGGACAGTCCTACAACATAACCGTCTTTGGAAACGCGATCGTCATATTTTTTAGCGCCCCACATGTACTCGTAAGAAAGGTTCAAGTCTTTGGCAATATCGAAACCTACGCCAACATTGTAGATTTCCTGTTTGTAATCGTTATCTGCTTTAAAGTAGTTAGCATAAGCGTCCACAGCTCCGAAAGCAGCTTCAGCGCCGGCGATGTACACACGGCTCTTGTCTTCGATAGTAACGCCGTCCGCAGCTTTACCTGCTACGCCGAAAACTTTTACGTCTTTGCCGTAGGATACTTTTACGCCGTCCAAATCAATGTCCAGAATATTTCCAGAAGCGGTAGTTTCGTTGTAACGACCTGCCACAATGTCCAGACCGCCCAGACGACCTTCCAGATAAGCGCGTTTAAATTCAGTATCTTCGTTACCGCTGTTGTCTTTCAGATCCTGAGTGTTTTCAAGCATGCCGGTGTAAGACCAATCATCATTGATTCTGCCGTTGATCCACAGACGGGAACGCAACCCTGTTTGATAAGTTGCTCCTTCTGTTTCCAAGTAGTCATAGCGCAATTCGCCGGCAATTTTAACGTTGTCGGCTTTTTTCTCCAAAGCTGCTACGCGTACGCCCAGGTTGTCCAGCTCGTCAGCGAATTCAGCTGCCAAACGGTCAACGTTGGCGCCTTTTGCCATTGCTTTAGCAACGATTTGAGCCATTTCATAACGGGTCATCAGTTTGTCGCCGCCGAAAGTTCCGTCAGGATAGCCTTCGATTACGCCGGCTGCTGCCAATTTGGAGATGCTGTCATAAGCCCAGTGACCTGCCGGTACGTCGGAGAACGGGTTAGCAGCGTAAGCGGATGCGGTTACGCCAAGAGCCATAGCCATGGCCAACACTAAAGATTTTTTCATGGTAGATACCTCCCAAAAATATTTCTCAGGGTTTCAAGCTTTTCCCGAAGTATCGCGCATGAAATAAGTGAAAAAGAGTTCCCACGTTTCCTCTTAATGTCCATTTCATTCCGCAAAACTTTCAAATAAAAGTAAAACCCTTGTCACGATTCTAACACAATTAGTAACAAATTGCAACTCTAAGTAAAAAGTATCTCCCGAAGCAGGGCGAACCCTTTTCCCGTCTTTTTTTGCTGACACAAGTTGCGCGACATCAACAGAACAGTTCTTGCATCCGCCGTGTTTTCAAAGGTGCTTATCGGAATTTTACAGCTTTCCCTGTCTTAATTACAATTTAAAATTTTTTTGCAGCCACTTCGTTCTTCTACCCAATCTGCTGCGTGTACAGTAATTCCAACATATTTTTGTTACTACCGTATATATGGAGTTCGCCAAACCGCAGCATTTCAAGCAATGATTGCAAGTATCCGTCTTACACAAAAAAAATTTCCGACATTCCCGGAGGAATGTCGGAACATGAAAGCAATGTTTATTTAGCGCTCAGAGCGCGATCCACTTCAAGACGAACGGCACGCTGCCACTCTTCGTGAACCCAATCCCAACGGCTGGCAAGAGCGTCAGGAATTTCTTTATCGCTGTAGATTCTGTGTTTGGTCATTTTGCCGGTCAGATTGTTGTAAGAAACGCAATAGCCTTCCATAGTAAGCTTCAATCTGTCCTCTTCACTGGAACGGATAGGATGATCCTCCAACTTATCCAGCTGCATAGCAATAACTATGTCGGCGTTGCCCTCTACGGCAATGGCGCGCAGAGCTGCTTCATCCGGCAGCCCCATAGCGGGCGCGTGTTTAGCTGTCGCCGCGGACAAGGTGTCATTCTCCAGCAGCACGAAACCTCTCTTGGCATTGATAGAAGAAAGAGCCGCTTTAAAATACAGTTGGCTTACCAATTCGTCGCCGGCAACATTATTCACCACCGGAAGCAGAGCCACGCCTGCCGCTTCGACAGAGCTGAAAGCGGGAACGCAGAAGCACAGGGCCATAATCGTCATCACACAGTAACGCAATAATTTTTTCATATTTCCAATTCCTCCACTACAATTATTAAATGTCATCACGACCTCTTCATTTTACCATATTTCTAAAAAAAAATACAGCAAAAGAATTTTTCTGACATCGCCTAAGTTTACCGCAAGAATGGCATATAAAAACAGGACAGCTTACGCTGTCCTGCTTATGTTTTTCCAATCCGCCGAGGCAGAAATTAGAATGTGAATACTACTTGAGACCACAGGGTCTTAGCTTTTTCATCGTTCTCTTTATCTTTCAGGTCATAGTACTCAACCTGACCTACGATGTTTTTAGCAACAGCGTAGTTAGCGCCTACCATGTAGCCTTTGAAGCCGTTGTCCAATTCAGTGTAGTTACCGTTCATGGTGTGCTCAAGGTAGGTAACATTAGCCTGATCGTAGTATTTAGCGAAGAGACCCCAAGAACCGGGTTTGGAAGCTTTAGCGCCTTTGAAGTCGGCGGAAACTACAAAACCGTCTTTGTCATCAACGTCAGCGTCGCTTCTCAGGTACATAGCGCCCAGTTTGAAGTCTTCGCCCAAACCGAAGCCGAGGTTTGCCTGCCAAACATTGTTGTCTTCAGCAGTATTTTTGCCGTCGAAGTTGTAGTAGCCGGCGCCGAAGTCAACTGCGCCCAATTTAGCGCCAACTTCGCCGAAGGTCAATCTTGCATCATATACTTCTTTTGCGTCTTTAGGAGTCAGTTTGTAGTGACCAACGGTCAGTTTCACGTCTTTGCCGTAAGCAGCTTTCACGCCGTCAGCGCGATGATCATAGAGATTGCCCTGAGCGATGGTCAGGTTGTTGCGGCCGGCTTCAACTTGTAAGCCGCCCAGTTTGCCGCTTACATAAGCGCGTTGGAACTCAGTTTTCTCTTCGCCATCATTGTCGGCAAAATCCTGAATGTTTTGCAGCATGCCGGTGTAAGACCAATCGTCGTTAACCTGGCCTTTGATCCACAGACGGGAACGCAGTTTGCTTGCATGACCGTCAAAATCGCCGGATTGATCAGCATAGTTGTAACGAACTTGACCGGTGATTTTTACGTTGTCAGCTTTTTTCTCCAAAGCTGCTACGCGTACGCCCAAGTTGTCCAGCTCGTCAGCGAATTCAGCTGCCAAACGGTCAACGTTAGCGCCTTTTGCCATTGCTTTAGCAACGATTTGAGCCATTTCATAACGGGTCATCAGTTTGTCGCCGCCGAAAGTTCCGTCAGGATAGCCTTCGATTACGCCAGCTGCTGCCAATTTGGAGATGCTGTCATAAGCCCAGTGACCTGCCGGTACGTCGGAGAACGGGTTAGCAGCGTAAGCGGATGCGGTTACGCCAAGAGCCATAGCCATTGCCAATACTAAAGATTTTTTCATTTTTCTTTCCTCCTCAGGAAATTTATTTGGAAAAATCCCGCCGCGCAAAACCTCCTGCTCCGCCGACAACCGCAATACCGTTGAGAGTTACCTTGTTGCCTCTTACCATTTGCCGCAGCCGATCTTCACATAAGACCTGCACAACGCTCCTTTTCCATTGGCTTCATTCTAGCACAGGATTTTTTTACTTGTCAAATATTTTTTGCCGATTTCTTTACATTTTACAAAAAGTCGCCATTTTTTTGCAACTTTGCGCAAAAGTGTTTCTTTATATCGCTGTGATACCGCCGGCGAGATTATGTTCCACGCAAAATCTTCATCAATTGTTTTCAGAAATGTTGCTTTACTTGCCTGATTTAGTAACTATATAATGTCAGGGTGCAGTAACAAAACTGTAGCAAAATTTACAAGGAGGACAGTCATGAAAAAATTATTAACCGCACTCTTACTTTCTTTTACCATCGCCTCCACAGCCGCCGCAAGCTCACAGATCTCCGGAGCTGAACGGCAGGATGGCAAACTCACCATGAAATACCCTGTAGTGTCCCTGGAAAACAAAAAAGCCGAGCAAAAAATCAACAAGCACATCGAAAAATCTCTCGTCAAATTTCAAAAGGACGCTAAAAAATCAGCGGGATTGATCGAAGGCGAAACTCATTATGTCGTACATTATAATGACGACAGACATTTAAGCTTTTCCATGATTCCCTACATCTACAACGGCGGCGCTCACGGCATGTATAATGAAAACGGTTACGTTTTTGACGCCGCTACCGGCAAAAGGTTGAAATACACCGACTTTATTCCTGAATTACAGCTGGAGAAAGTTCGTAAAGCCATCGACATGGGTATGATCAAAGTTTATTCCACCAATAGCGAAAAACCCTTGATGAACTTCGACACGTCCCTGCTGCAAAACATCAGCCCGAACTTCGTGCTAAAGAGCGCCAATACGGTGAAGCTTTTGTACCAGCCCTACGTCCTCGGTTCCTATGCCGACGGCGTGACCTGTCTGATGCTTGACAAAGCAACCGCAGAAAAAATTAACGCGCTACCCTGATCGACAAAATTAAAATCCACGCTTACGCGTGGATTTTTTTATTTCCGCATCAGATACTTTACGGCGAAACCGGCATAAATGCCCGCGCCGTGCTGCAAAACATCTTCGTCCGTATCAAACAGCGGATGGTGATGTCCGACGGTCAGACCTTTAGCTTTATTCCTGCCGCCCAGATAACCGTACACTCCCGGAACGCGGCTCATGAAAACGGAAAAATCCTCCGCCCCCAACATTTTGGGAAGATCCTGATGATACGCGGCGCCTAACTGTTCTTCAGCTGCCGCGGCAGCCAGTTCCACCAGTTCTTCATGTTCGTTTATCACCGGGTCCGGTCCGAAATAATATGTGCATTCCGCCCGACAGCCGTAGGCAGCGGCAGCGCGCTCGGCGGTTTCCTTTATAAGCTGCGGCAGCCTTTCACGCAGAGAGCGGTTAAACGCGCGGCAGGTCCCCACCAGTTCCGTTCTGTCGGCCAGCACATTAACCGCATCGCCGCCGTTCATCTTGCCCACGGTGATCACCAACGCGTCGCGAGGATCATTGCCGCGACTGACAATGGTCTGCAGCGCCATGACCGTCGCCGCTGCCGCCACCAGAGCGTCCTTGCCCAAAAAGGGTGTGCTTCCGTGCGCCGCCTCGCCCGAAATATTTACGGTAAAGCGATCGCTGCACGCCATGCGCTCCCCTGTTACAAAATTTGCCTTGCCGGCATCAAGGTTATTCCAAATATGCATTCCGAAAACGGCTTCCAAGTCGTCCAACACGCCTCGCTCCACATATTTTTCACTCATCCGCCCCAACTCTTCTCCCATTTGGAAGAGCAGTTTGACCCTGCCTTTGAATTCGCCGCGTTTTTCCATAAGGATACGCGCCGCTGTCAGCAGCATAGCTGTGTGACAATCGTGTCCGCAGGCGTGCATCACGCCGTCGTTCACGCTGCAATAGGAGCTGGTTTTATCACCTTCCTGAATAGGCAGGGCATCAATGTCCGCGCGCAGCATGACTGTTTTTCCGGGCGTCGCCCCCTCAATAACGCCGACGCAGCCGGTTATGTCCTCAAAGCGCTGCACCTGCACGCCGAAAGCTTCCAGCTGTCGGCAGATGTACTCCGTCGTAGCGAATTCCCGCGTGCCCAGCTCCGGATGCGCATGAAGATATCTGCGGGCGCTGACAGTGTCCGCGGCGTAAGCGCGGCTCAGCTCTTTAATATTCATCGCTCGTCCTCCTTTGCGGTACACAGAAGATAGTCATAGGCAAACTGCGCGTACTGGGCTGCGCCCCAAATCATAGCTTCGTCCGGCATGACGAATTTATCGGAGTGAAGTTTCTGAACCTCCGCGCCGCCGATGCCGCAGCCTACAAAACCGAAAGCTGCCGGCTTCGCCTGCATGATGTAGCCGAAATCCTCGCTGGCCAAGGTCGGCGGCAGACTGCCTACGCCGCTGTCGCCCAACAATTTGCGGACGCTGTTGCGCGCCAGTTCGTTAATTTTACTCTGTTCGTTGATAATCGGTTCGTCATAGCGATGATAATCAAGCTGCGCGGTGCAACCGTGAGCCGCGGCGATGCTTGCCGTCAGCCTGCGCATTTCCGGTTCGATGCTGTCCCTGATGGCAAGATTATACGTGCGCACCGTTCCTTCCAAAACAGCTTTGTCCGTTATAATGTTGAACTCCGTACCCGCTCTCATCCTGCACACGCTGACAACCAGCGGGTTGGCGGGATCATTGAAACGACTGACCAGTGTTTGCAGAGCCAACAGGATACTGCTTGCCGCCACGATAGCGTCACGTCCCAAATGCGGCGCGCTGCCGTGAGCGGAAATTCCCTCCACGGTGATAGCGAAATTATCGCAGCTCGCCATGCGGTAGCCGTCGCTTACATCTATCTGTCCCACGGGAAGCTCCGGCCAGACGTGTTGACCGTAAGCAAAATCCACATCGTCCAAATAACCCTTGTCCACATAGTAATAGCTGCCGGTAAAACCCTCTTCTGCCGCCTGGAACAACAATTTTACATTGCCTCGAAGTTCCCCGCGCGCGTCTTGCAGCAAACGCGCTGCTCCCAACAGCATGGCAGTGTGAGCGTCATGACCGCAAGCGTGCATAACGCCGTCATTTTCGCTGGCGTAAGCTACGCCGCTGTTCTCTTTGATAGGCAAAGCATCGATATCGGCACGCAGCAAAACTGTCTTACCCGAAGCTTCACCCTTGATTACGCCGATGCAGCCGGTATAATCCGGAAAAAGCACGACTTCGATGCCCACAGCGCGCAATTGCTCTGCTATGTACGCCGTCGTTCCGTATTCCTGAAAAGAAAGTTCCGGATGTCGGTGCAGCCAATGTCTGTCCTGTTTGAGCCGCGGCAGCAGCGCCGCTGCACTTTCTTTAAAATTCATCTTAACTCCTTGCGACCTGTTACAGTCTGTTTTATAAAGTATACCCCGGACTGGTTAAAGTCCGGGGTTTTTATGACGATTATTTGAGGAAAATTCCTCCGCCCGGCCCTAAGGGCAAATCAAGAAGCACCCAAACGATGAGCTGGATCACCCACACTACGGTAAAGCAAGCCGAAAAGGGAAGCATGTTGGAAATGATCGTGCCCATGCCCACATCCTCTTTATATTTATGAGCATAACCCAAAATAACAGGCGTGTAATAAAACAGCGGACTGAGCGGATTGGTCAGCGAATCGCCGATACGATACACCACTTGCGTAATTGCCGGATCGTATCCCATGAGCATCATCATCGGTACGTACACCGGAGCCAAAATGGCCCATTTTGCGGAAGCCGAACCGATAAAAATATTGACAAAGCTGGAGAGAATCAGCAGTCCGAGCAGCAAAGGAATGCCTGTGAATCCGACAGCTTTCAGTCCCTCTGCGCCGTTGATGGCGAGAATGGTTCCCAGCTGCGACACGCCGAAGAAATTCGTGAAGATGGAGATAAAGAAACACATGAAAATGTAGTTGCCCATCTCCGCCATGCCTTTGGAAATGTCGGCCCACAAATCTTTATCATTTTGATATTTACCGGTTGCAAAGCCGTAAATGGCGCCGGGTATCAAAAGCGCTATGGATGCCGTAAAGACGATACCTTTGGAGAACGGAGAAGCTCCCGAAGTGATGGAGCCTTTGTCGTCAGCCAGAATTCCCGTAACGGAAAGAACGGTAATCAAAGCAATGAAAGCCGCAAACCCAAGTAAAGCTTTGTTGAGCGCGGACTTCTGCTCGGCGGAAATATGTGCCGCGCCTCCGTCATAATCATACTGCTGCAGCTCTTCTTCCGTAACATTGAAACGTTTCAGCAAAAAATTTTCCACCAAAAAAGTTCCGGCGACGGTCAAAAGAATGCAGGAAGCGAAAAGAAAATACCAGTTTATAGCGATGGACTGCTGATAATTAGGGTCGATCATTTTGGCGGCAGGTTCAGTAAAACCGTAGGCCAGAGCGTCCGACAGTCCCAGAAACAAATTGGCGCAAAAACCGGCAGCCACCGCGGCGTAGGAAACATAAAGCCCTAAGAGAGGACTGCGCCCCAAAGAAATATAAAGGATGGCGCACAAAGGCGGCAGGATGATGAAGCCCGCATCGCCGGCCACATTCATATTGATGCCGACCATGATGATCGCACCGGTGACGATCCACCCCTTGGCTTTGCCGAGGAAGCGTTGCATCAAAGCGATGAGAAAACCGGATTTTTCAGCCACAGCCGCTCCCAATACCGCTACAAGCACCATGCCCATTGGAGCAAAACCGGAAAAATTCTTGACCACGTTGCTGAAAAGATATTTGATTCCGGCAGCGGAAAATAAATTAAATACTTTAATTGTTTTTCCGTTGGCGGGATTTACCGCCTGTACGTCCAACAGGCTGCAGATGCCTGACAAAACCACCACGGCTACCGCCAAATACAAAAACAACGTAATAGGATCAGGCAGTCTGTTGCCTGTGCGCTCCACCCAATCGAGTACTTTATCCATGGTGCTTTTGGGTGCTGCATCGTTAGTTTGCGACATAATAATACCCCTTTCTCTCTCCTGTTTTCAAGCAGCGCAGCTTTATCTGACACAAACTTAGAAAACACATTAGTTCCTTCAATTATCCAACATTATTTACAATATTATCACTTTCTCAATATTTTTTGCAAATTGTATTCGTGTATACATTCTTATAAAAATCGCTCCCAGCCGAACCGCAATTCACTTCTTTCACACTTGCCGTGCTTATTATTCCGCCGCTTGTTCTTCGATAACGCTTTTTATTCTTTCACCTAATGAAAATATGGTTTCCATGTCGGATCTGTTACCCGTACCAAAAGGATTACAGTTGACGACTCCTGTAACAGATTCGTATTCTTCCGGTCTTGATCTGAAAGATATTTTATCTGTATCGGTATGTATCTCCACGGTTACGGACCTTGATATTTTAGTATCTTCAATCTTTACCCTGCAAAACACGACCCGGCCGCACATGATTTCTTTACCGCTCTCCCATATCTTTATATCCGTTCCGTCAAGCTTCGCAAGATAGTTTTTTACCAAGCTCTTTTTTATGCGTTTTATCAGAAGATGACCTGTATAAAGTATCGAAAACATTATCAAAATCGTCAACAGATAATGTTCTTTTAAAATTTTATTAAATCCTGAGTAAAAAAAGCCTGTCTGCGCCGCCAATATAAGAATTCCGAATACCGCCGGATAACTCAGTCCCATGAGCATATCGGATTTCGCCGTCAATGCCGCAAATTCGTACTTTTGCATAATCAAACACCTTTTTCGTCTTTCTCGGCAAACCGTCCGTAGCTGTTCGTGCCGCTGCCTTTCTTTTGCCGTGTAAATGCCGTTGCTATTATTATATTATGAGTGTCGGAGGTAAGCAATATTTACCGACTCACCATTCTGATTCGGGAATATCGGCTACTTTCATGCCGTTTTTATTTTAATTTGTCCGAAAACGCGCTCCCGCATCCCGGAAAATGTCTTCGGCGAGAGCGCATTTCTTCTTCGTCACAAAAAGCGACGACTCCGACAACAAAAAACGCAGTTCGACTTTCGCCGAACTGCGAATATTTGACGTAAAAGACAAAGCGGAGCGCACAGGACAAAACTTTTGGATATTTAAGCGTCGCGCTCAGCTTCACACTTCAGCGAAGGACAATTTTACCGTTCAAACACTTTCTAAACCGTTTTTAGCTGCAATCAGCCGTAAAAACAAAAAACTCAAGAACACTGAGTTCCTGAGCCTGTCAGATTGAATAAAGTTTTTGGTGCGGTTGGTGGGATTTGAACCCACACGGGATTTCTCCCACTACCCCCTCAAAGTAGCGTGTCTGCCGTTCCACCACAACCGCAGGGAATATGAAAAAAATGGTGCGGTAGAGAGGACTTGAACCTCCACGGGGTTGCCCCCACTAGCTCCTGAGGCTAGCGCGTCTGCCGTTCCGCCACTACCGCATTTATACTGCCATCTCGGCAACAAATATATGATAGCATAAGGCTTTTGGCATGTCAATACTTTTTCCTCACGCCGCAAATATTTTTTAGCAGTCGCTTTGCCGCTTCCTCACGCGTCTTGGCGCTTCCGCTTAGCAAACGCAAATACTAGCGACTTTTTACCTTATCCTTATACAATCTGTAATATTCATCCCTGTCGCGCATAACTTTAAGCACATACGCTCTGGTATCGTCATAAGGAATTTTTTCAGCTTCGTTGAACCCGTAGTCCCAATTATTTTCCTGCATCCATTGCTTCGTCTGGCCGCGTCCGGCGTTATAAGCGATCAGCATCAGCACGAGATTTCTTCGGAACTCATGCTCAAGCTCGCCGACATACCAACACCCCATACGAATATTGTTCTTGGAAAGATAGAGATCTTCGCTCCTGTAATTGGGGAGACCCATGGACTCGGCGATCCAGCTGCCCGTTTCCGGCATTATCTGCATGAGTCCCACTGCTCCGACCTTGGAAACGGCTTTGTGGTCGAAATTACTCTCATTTTTTATAATGGCGGCAACAAGGTAAGGGTCAATATTATTTTTTTCACTGTAATCGATGATGTCCTGCTGATATTCCCACATATAGACGAAACGCATCTGCACGACATCGCTGCGCCATAACTTCCAACAGCCGAACAAAGCCAGACATACGAGCAGCAGAACGCATATACTTCCTTTTGTTCCCGTTCGCCCCGAAGGCGCTTTCTTTCTACTTACGCTTCTCTTTTTTGAGCTCACTTAAAACCTTCTCTACCTCTCCGCGCAAAAGTTCCGCCAACTGCTCTTTCGTACTGCTGTTATCCAGCACCGTATCGGCGTACTTCTTCTTTTCAGTCAAAGGCATTTGCGCCGCCAACCGCGCCGCCGCATCCTCTTTGCTTATGCCGCCTCTTGCGACTGCGCGCGCAAGCTGCTCCTGCTCGCTCAGCGCCACCAGCCAAACCTTATCGACGCGCTCATGCCAACCGCACTCTATTAAAAGCGGTACGTCCAGAACCGCAAGAGCGGTCTTCTTGTCAATACAATCCGCCAGAAAAACTTCCGCCCGTTCCCAAACAAGTTTATGAATAATGCCTTCCAAAGTTTTCAAGGCGACTTTATCCTTAAAGACCAGCGCAGCCACTCCGGCTCTGTCCAACTCTCCGTCCGCCGTGATAAATTCCTTTCCCAACGCCGCGCCGACCAACGCCAATCCTTCGCTGCCTTTGCTGACAACGGCGCGCGCGGCGGCGTCGGCGTCAAAAACAGGGATACCCAGCCGTGTCAATTCTGCCGCGGCGGTGCTTTTGCCGGAAGCGATGCCTCCTGTAAGACCTATAACAAGCATAGTTCCTACCTCTGACAATTGGCGCAGAAAACAGTGCCTCTGCCGCCGATTTTAGTCGTTTGCAGCGTGGCGCCGCATTTTTTGCAAGGTTTGCCTCCGCGTCCGTAAACTAAAAGATAATGCTGATTGCTGCCTTTGTTGCCCTCTCCGTCCTTATAATCCCGGAAAGTCGTTCCCCTGTTTTTAATTCCCTGAGCTATAACAGAGTTGATCGCCTTATGCAGAGCGGCCGCTTCCTCACCGGTCAAAGTATTGGCCGGACGCGAAGGCAGTATGCCTGACAGCGCCAGACATTCATCGGCATAAATATTACCTAAGCCGGCGATATTTTTCTGATCAAGAATAAAATTTTTTATCGGTTTGCGGCTTTCGGCAGCGATACCTGTCAAATAAGCGCAGGTGAAAGCGTCGCTCAAAGGCTCCGGCCCCAAAGTTTCATAACCTTCGATAAAATGCTCGCCGTCGCGCACCAGATACAGCGTTCCGAAAGTGCGTATATCCGTAAACCACATGGTAACGCCGTCCGAAAGAGTAAAACGAATTTTAGCGTAAGGCGGCGCCGCCAAATTACTATCCTGCGCCAGCAGCGCGCCCGTCATGCGCAGATGAACGATCAGCTTCTGCTGCGTATCCGTATGCAGCACCAAATACTTTCCTCTGCGTCCAACTTCCGTAAGCACGGCTCCCTTAAGCCGCGCGGCAAAGCTGTCCGCGTCCGGGTATTGGATCAAACGCGGCAGATCTATTTCCACCTGCAATATTTTTCTTCCTGTTATATGCGGTGCCAGTGATTTACGCACCTGCTCCACTTCCGGCATTTCCGGCATACATCTCACCCCTACTTAGTTTCTGCCCAATTTTTACCCCAGTTGACATCCGCCAACAGCGGAATATCCAGCGTTACAGCCTGCTCCATAGCGCTTCGCACCAGTTCCGCCGTAGGTTCCAGTTCCGCTTCCGTAACCTCCAGCACCAGTTCGTCATGCACCTGCAACAGCAGGCGCGAGTGCAAACCCGAAGCGTCCAGCTTGGCGGACACGTCCAACATGGCTTTTTTCATGATATCCGCAGCCGATCCCTGAATAGGAGTGTTGATAGCCGTGCGTTCGGCAAAGCTGCGCAAGTTGAAATTGCTGTGCCTGATATCCGGCAGATAACGTCTGCGCCCCATCAAAGTACTTACATAACCCTGTTCCCGCGCCTTGATCACAATATTTTCCATGTAGGCTTTCACGCCTTTGTAGCGTTCAAAATAATTTTTAATGTATCCGGATGCTTCGTTGCGGGTAACATTCAGCTGCTTTGCCAAGCCGAAATCGCTGATGCCGTACACGATGCCGAAATTTACAGCCTTCGCCCGTCCGCGCAATGTCGGTGTCACTTCGTCCATACCTACGCCGAAAACTTCCGCCGCCGTTCTGGCATGAATGTCCTGACCGCTGCGAAAAGCTTCCAGAAGCAGTTCATCGCCTGCGATGCAGGCCAGGATACGCAGCTCAACCTGGGAATAATCGCAGCTCAGCAGCAAATCGTAACCTGCGCCGGGAACGAACACCCGCCGTATCTGCCTGCCTTCCTCGGTCCTGGCGGGAATATTCTGCAAATTGGGATCCGTGCTGGACAACCGTCCCGTAACCGTAACCGTCTGCTGAAAATGGGTATGAATCCTTCCGGTAGAAGAATTTACCAGCGGCAGCAGGCCTTCCAAATAAGTGGACTGCAGCTTGGCCAGCTTGCGATGCTCAAGGAGCGTACCTACTAAAGGATGCATGCCCTCCAGCTTTTCCAGCACGGAAACGTCCGTAGAATAGCCTGTTTTTGTTTTTTTCAGCACCGGCAGCTGCAGCTTTTCAAACAAAATCGTCCCCAGCTGTTTGGTAGATTTAAGATTGAAGCTTTCGCCCGCCTGCTCCTCCGCCAGCCGTTCCAACTGTTCGATGCGCAAAGCCATCTCATCCCGCAGCTGCTGTAAAAGCTCCGTGTCCGGAGCTATGCCCGCAAATTCCATCCGCGCCAGCAGCGAAGCGAGAGGAAGCTCCAGCTCCCGGTAAAGCGGCAGCAACTCCAGCGAAGCAAGTCTTTCCCGCAGAACTTCATTTAAAGCTGCCGTTTTTTCGCCGTCGCTACCGCAGGATTTATTCAAAAAGCGTTCAGCCAAAGCGTCCAATTCGTAGGAACTGCGTCCCGGGTCGACTAAATATGCGCCCAGAGAAACATCCTCCGCAATTCCGGCAGCGACAACGCCTAAGCACAGACACGTCTTATAAATATCTTTGGCTCCGCACACAACTTTCAGGCAATGTTCGTCCGCCAGCCAGCCGTAAAAATAAGGGCACTGCTCTTTAGCGACAACATACAGGCTGCCGCCGCAAAAAATTTCCAGTTCCTCAAAATACATCTCCGGCAGCGTTCCTCCTATACGAACCGCCAAGGCGACCTGTGTTTTTTCGTCCGCCAGCTTTGCCGCCAAAGCCGCGGCGGCAGCAGCATCAGCAATCGCTATTTGCGGAGCCGCCGGTTCTTCCTCGGCGGCAAACAGAGAAAGCAGCTCCGTTTCACTGCCCAGAGCGGCGGCAAAACGCTCGAACATATTTCTGAATTCCAACTCCTGTAAAAGCAGACGAGCCTTTTCTCCCACAGCGCTCAGTTTGTAAAGTTCCGGCTCCGTCGCCATCGGAACATCGGTGCAAATTGTTGCCAGCCGTTTGGACAGCAGCGCCGAATCCTTATGCTCCATCAGTTTATTTTTCAGAGCTTTTCCGTCTATCCTGTCGATATTCTCCAACACGCTCGCCACATCGCCGTACTCTTTGATCAGTTTCAGCGCTGTTTTAGGCCCCACTCCCGGAACTCCAGGAATATTATCGGAAGCGTCCCCCATCAGTCCCTTCAAGTCGATAATCTGCGCCGGGGAAAGTCCTTCGTAATCAGCGGCAAAAGCTTCCGTGTCATAGACTTTGATATCCGTTATGCCCCGTTTGGTATAAAACACCTTAGTGCGCTCGTCTATCAGCTGCAGCTCATCCTTGTCGCCCGTGACGACGATCACCTCCATGCCGGCAGGAGCATGCTTTGCCAGAGTGCCGATAATATCATCCGCCTCATAATCCTGCAGTTCCAGTGACTTGATGTTCAGAGCGCGCAAAACATCCGCAGCTAAAGGAAACTGCTCCGACAACTCGCTCGGCGTGGGCTTACGCTGACCTTTATAGTCGGCGTAAAGCTCCGTGCGAAAAGTCTTTCTCGATTTATCAAAGGCCACAGCCACATAGGCCGGCTTGTTTTCTTCCAAAAGCCGCACCAGCATATTGCAAAAGCCGTAAACGGCTCCCGTATGCAAACCTTTGCTGTTCATCAACTGCGGCAAGGCAAAAAATGCTCTGTGAATAAGGCTGCTGCCATCTATAATCAAAAATTTTTCCGCCATATCGTACTCCTCTTCCCTGCTCAAAATCCGTGACAGTTTCCGTCAATCGCAATGCGAAATACTAGGACGTTTACTTTTTCTTCGTCAAAGCGTAACTCGCGTCAAGCAGACTTTTCAATTCGCTGTCCGACAGTGTGCCGTCCAAAATAACCGACAGCCAGTATTTTTTATTCATATGATAAGCCGGCTGCACGGAGGCAAAATGCTCCAGCCAGTAATATTTTTCTTCCGGATCGCTTTTCACATTGACCCAGACGCGTCCCTCTCTTTCAAAAATGAAGGCAAAGGCGCGATTTCCTCTGCTGTGCCGCATCAGAGTCCAATTGGTATCCTTGAAAGGATAATCTTCGTACGCTCCCGGCAAGGAACTGCAGTAAGCGATCACGTCTTCCTTTGTCCGCATACACCCACCCCCGCAATATATATTCTTTATTATATCCTACCTGAAGCTATTGCGCAAAGTTTATCGGCGCGCAGTTCTGATGCAGCTGAATTCCGCCGTGTGCAAAATCTGCTGCCGCAGTCCGTCCATGTAAAAAGGCTTCGCCGAAGCGAAGCCTTGACCGAACCGAATTATTTTTTCTCTTCCGCCGCTTTTGCCTGTTCTTTCTGCGGCAAAATGATATTGAAGTCTTCCAGGAAAGCTTTGTCGCCGTTCACGGAAAAAAGGTATGCCACACGAGCTACGGGAACTTTTTCCGTTTTTATTTGGTACACCAGCACATCCGTAGCGCCGCGTTTTTCCAGAAAAGCCATTTCACTGGAAAGAACTTTGCCGAATTCTTTGGCAAAAGCATCTTTGAAATTATTATAGGATTTTTCGTCCCAGTTTTTCTTCATGTTCTCGCCAAAAACGCTGCCTGCCACTTTAAAGCTGCCGCCGTTGAAAAACTTCTGAGCCGCCGCTTCCTCCGCATCGAGAAGCTTGCCGTTGGAAGCGCTGCAAACTGCGCTGAAGCCTAACATCATGACCATAGTGAGAAGCATTAAAATCTTTTTCATTTCTGAACCTCCATATCGGTTTATGATAACTATTATAGGTGTTCCCGGCTTTCATGACAAGCAAAAAGCCGCTTTTTCAAGAATATTTTACACCGATTGCACATATTTATCTCAAAAATACCTGAATCAGTAGGTTTTACGCTCCGCCTTGACCTACTCCGACCAATCGGACTATAATTAGCGTAAAAAGAATATGACAGGAGTTTATAAAATGGAACAGGAAAAATTTGATGAAAGTAAAATAAACGAGAACAGTATCGCAGAGTATAAAAATGCCTACAGCGAAGAAGGCTTGCTGCGAAAACTTACCGCTTACGGCAAAATCATCGGCTTAAAAACCGTGTACAACGCCGCCCTGTTATGGTATGTAATGAAAAAGCCGGAACTTCCTCTCAAGGAAAAAACCGTCATCATGGGAGCCTTAGGTTATCTGATCGCTCCCCTGGACTTTCTCCCGGATCTGACGCCGTTTTTAGGTTACACGGATGATGTGATCGCCATAGCCTTTGCTTTAGGCAAATTATCCATGTATATCGATGACGATGTCAAACAACAGTCCAAAGATCTTCTCGCCGATATTTTCGGCAAAGACGCGGTCGACAAAATTTAAAGTCCTGCGAAAATTCACGCCGCTTGCTCCTCGTCTGTCGAGTTTAAGCAAAGGCTCTTTGGCGGAAGGATGTTTTTAAATCTGCTCTGTGAATTTTATAGCAGGCTTAAAATTGTCATCAATACCACGTGCGCCATCAGGCGACGACTGCCGTCAGTATGCGGCGCGACCCACGCCTTCGACCGACATGCGTCGACCGTGTTGATTCGTCAAATGCGACATAACCGAGCATTAGAGAAAGTACGCTCCGAAAAATCCCTCATGATACGTCAAAGAGGCATACGCAAAACGTATGCCTCTTTTTTTACCTGAATTACAGTCGGCTCATTATTTATCCGCGAAACAGCTCACAATGCGCTCCATGGCTTCTATAGTATTTTCTCTGCTGCCAAAAGCCGTCAGACGGAAATACCCCTCGCCCATCCTGCCGAAGCCGGAACCAGGAGTACCGACAACAGCAAGCTTGTCCAGCAGAAAGTCAAAAAATTCCCATGATTTCATTCCGTTGGGACATTGTAGCCAAATGTAGGGCGAATGAATGCCGCCGAAATACTTGATGCCCACTTTATCGAAACCGGCCATCATGATTTTGGCGTTCTCCTGGTAATACGCCAAATTGGCGCGGCATTCAGCCTGACCTTCCGGTGTGAAAACAGCTTCCGCACCCCTTTGGACAATGTAAGGCACGCCGTTAAACTTGGTCGTCTGACGGCGCAGCCACATTTTGTTCAACTCCATCTCTCCACCTTCGGAAGTTTTGCGCACCAAAGCTTTCGGCACCACGGTATAGCCGCAGCGCGTACCGGTAAAGCCGGCCGTCTTGGAAAGAGAACACAGCTCAATGGCGCATTTTTTCGCAGCTTCCACAGCAAAAATACTGCGCGGAATGGCAGGATCGTCAACAAAAGCTTCGTAAGCGGCATCATACAAAATCACCGCGTCATTTTTCAGAGCGTAAACCACCCACTCTTCAAGCTGCTCCCTGGTGTAAGCCGCGCCAGTAGGATTATTGGGCGAGCAGAGATAGATAACATCCGCTTGAACATCGTAGTCCGGCATGGGCAGGAAATTGTTTTCCGGCTTGCCTTCCATGTAAATAATATCGCGGCCGCACATAACATTCGTATCAAGATAAACCGGATAAACCGGATCAGGAATCAAAATTCTGTTGGCATTGCTGAAAATATCCGTGATATTGCCGCAGTCACTCTTGGCGCCGTCGCTGACGAAAATTTCCTCCCGCTCGAGCGTCACGCCGAAAGAGCTGTAATACCGCACAATCGCATCCCGCAGAAAATCGTATCCCTGCTCCGGGCCGTACCCCCTGAAAGTTTCCTGCGCTCCCATTTCAGCCACGGCACCGCTCATGGCGGCAACCACACTTGGAGCCAACGGCAACGTCACATCGCCGATGCCGAGCCGGATGATTTTTCTGTCCGGATGCTCCGCAGCATATGCGTTGACTTTGCGTGCTATGTCGGCAAAGAGATAACTCTCCTTTAAATTAAGATAATTACTGTTTACTAAAGCCATTAAACGACCTCCGTTAAATGCAAATTTTGAAAAGCAGAAACCATTTTACTTTACATCAGCCTCTACGTCAAATAATATCCGAAAAAATTTTCCCGACACCATTCTCCGCACTCAATGCGTAAAGTTTTTACACTATTTATATCAAAGCGCGCCTATTTTAAAAGTTCATCCGGAATTTCGACAGTGCCGCGGAAAGCTTCTTCCGCGCCGCCCTCCAAAGTTACGTGATCGTTCTTTTCGTACGTCACCTTTAAAGTACCTCCCTTGGCGATCACCGTGAGAGGTTCTCCTTTTTTGCCGGCGTTGTTCAGCAGCACGCAGGCCACTGCTACAGCACTCGCTCCGGTGCCGCAGGCCCATGTCTCGCCGCTGCCGCGTTCCCACACCCGGAATTTTACCGTATTCTTATCAATGATCTCTACGAATTCGGTATTTACTCCCTCCGGGAAGAGCTTGTGATGCTCGAACTGAGGCCCCAGCTTCTCTAAATCCAGACTGTCCACATCTTTGACGAAGGTCACAAAATGCGGATTGCCCATGGAAATGGACGTGCCGTTGTAAACAACTTTTTCCTCGCCGTAGTTATCGCTCAGCACCAGACCTTGATCCACAAACATAAAGTGATCGCTTATCATGGGAATTTCGGCGCACTTAAACACCGGTTTCCCCATATCTACCTTGGCGGAAACAACTTTGCCATCTGCAACAGTCATCTCTATCTCCTTAACTCCCGCCAAAGTTTCCAAAGTAATTTTTGTTTTGTCCGTAAGACCGTTGTCGTAAACAAATTTGGCTACACAGCGCACGCCGTTGCCGCACATCTTGCCTTCGGATCTGTCCGCGTTGAACATCCTCATCTTGAAATCGGCTATATCCGACCTGCATATACAAATCAAACCGTCGCTGCCGATACTGAAACGTCTGTGACTTACATATTCGGAAACGGCTTCCATATTCGGAAGCTCTTTTTCAGTACAGTCCACATAAACATAGTCGTTACCTGCTCCGTGCATTTTTACAAATTCTATTTTCATAGCTCCGTTCCTCCCTTGCCGTAACCTCTGTATATTATTTATTATAACAGAGAATGCTCCTCTTTTCACTACATTCGGCAAAATTGCCTGCGTGAAAATTATCTCGCTCGCAGGTGATGCATTTTACCGTAACCGCCAACTTAACAAGTTTCGGCTCACAAAAAAGCCTCGCTTCCTTAAATCGGAAGCGAGGCTTTTGCAGTATAAATTTCAGTAATGTAATTTGCGAATCGCCAAAAGAGTTCCCAAAAGCAGCAGCAACGTTGCCGGAATCGCCAAAAGCGCCACCGCGCTGCCGTAGAGATAACCGGTAATGCCCGCGGCCAGATAACCGATGAAAGAAACGGCTGCCGCAGTCAAAGCATATGGCAACTGAGTCGACACGTGGTTGACGTGATCCGAGTGTGCGCCGGCAGAAGCCATGATTGTCGTATCGCTGATCGGCGAACAATGATCTCCGCAAACAGCTCCGGAAAGACAGGCGGCAATAGAGATCACTAACATATCATAAGCAGTTTCCGGATTGAAAACATTGCATACAACCGGAATCAGAATAGCAAAAGTCCCCCAGCTTGTACCTGTGGAAAAAGCCAGGAAGATGGCCACAGCAAAAATGATAGCAGGCAGAAACATCTGCAGTCCGCCCGCAGAACCGGCAACAAGATCATGCACGTAATGCTTGGCGCCTAAAAGACCTGTCATACCGGAAAGAGTCCAAGCCAGGGACAGGATCATGATAGGAGCCACCATCGCTTTGAAGCCGACGGGAATGCAGTCGGTAAAATCTCTGAAAGACATAACGTTGCGCGTCATGTAAAAGCAGAAGGTCGCCAACATCGTTACAGTACTTCCCAGCACCAAGCCTTTAGAAGCGTCAGCATTGGCAAAAGCGTCCACAAAAGTTTCCCCGGTAAAAAATCCGCCCGTATAAATCATCCCGATAATGCAGCAGAAAATCAGCACGCCTACGGGGAACACCAAATCAATAACTTCACCGGCAGGATTTCCGCTTTCATCATCCACATTTCCGTATGGACGTGCTTCTGTTGTGAAGAGATCCCCTTTAACGGCATTTTCTTCGTGAAGCCTCATGGAGCCGAAATCAAAATTCAGCACCGTCAGCGTCAGCATCATAACAATACTGCACAAAGCATAAAAATTGTAAGGAATAGTATGCAGAAACATGGAAAATCCGTTAATAGCCGAGTCCTTAGGTATGGAAGAAGTTACTGCCGCCGCCCAGCTGGAAACCGGAGCGATAATACAGACGGGAGCTGCCGTAGCATCTATGAGATATGCCAGCTTGGCTCTGCTCACCTGATGTCTGTCCGTAACAGGCCGCATTACGGAGCCGACCGTAAGACAGTTGAAATAATCGTCCACAAAAATAAGAATACCCAAACCTATAGTGGCCAACTGCGCTCCCACACGCGTTTTGATATTTTTGGAGGCCCACTGACCGAAAGCCGCGGAACCGCCGACCTTGTTCATGAGCGCAACCATAATACCCAAAATAATCAAAAAGATTATAATGCCCACATTCCAGCCATCGGAAAGTTTGGTCACAAGTCCGCCGTCCTTGTGAAAAAGCATAGTATTGAGCATCAGTTCCAGATTGCCGTCCGCGTAGAGCAACGCGCCGATAACAATACCGATAAACAGAGATGAGTATACTTCTTTGGTTATCAGAGCCAAGCCTATCGCTATAACCGGCGGCAGCAGAGATCCTATGGAAGAGTATACGGCAGGTTTGAACGTTTCAACATCGACGACGTTGGGTACGTTGTAGCTGTAAAAGGCAAGAGCTAAAGCTATCACCGAAGTTATCCCCAAAAAAGTGTAATTTGTTTTACGCATAAACGGTATCACTCCAAAAATAAAATTAACATTTTGTATTATATCACAAAATGAGTCTTTGCGACGGAAGAATTAAGACAATAGGCGTAATGTACGCGCTACTATTTTTCGCATCCTGTTATTTCACTACTCAGACAGCCGCATAAAATTAGTATTATACCTCATATTTTGTTTCTTCCAGCATTTTTGAACTATAATCCTTTTCTCTTGAGCAGAGAACGTCCTCCTGGAAGCGAATATGTATAAATTTATATATACAACATTCTTCCTCTTCTCTCTTGAAAATGGCATATAGTCCATTTTTATATAATTCCCTCTACAATTTACTTCCTACAATTTACTTCGCAATGGTATCTGTCATCCCCGCCTAATTGCCCAAAAACTTCCCCTCCCACAAAAAAAAGATACCGCACGTGTGTGCGGTATCTTTCCAACCGGCAGCTTTCTATCCTCCCGGGCCGCTTCCGGCCAAGTACTTTCGACGTTTGAGGGCTTAACTGCTGTGTTCGGGATGGGTACAGGTGGTCCCCCTCAGCTTTCGCCACCGGATCTTT
>JAXFPC010000074.1:0-1525 GCA_034180005.1 Acidaminococcaceae bacterium
CACGTTGATGATCTGACGCAATTTGTCAGCCTTGCCGACGGAAACGGCGCCTGCTGTTTTACCGTTCAGGTCAAATTCGCTGAACACGCCTTTCTTTGCAGATGTAAAGCCCTCGCGGTCGGCTACGGAATCAGCTCCCAAAGCCACGCCGCCCTCTACGGTGCTGTTGGCGTTGGCGCCGAGCACTACTACTTTCTCTTTATCCGTGGTCATAGTTTGATCGGCAGAGCCTAAGATAACGCTGTTGTTGGCAGCTGTAAGCTTTCTTTTATCGCCGAGAAGAATAACCTTTTTGGCATTTTCCACAGTATTCTCGGAACCGATAACAGAAACATTCGACACGTTGCCGGCCGTGTTCTTATAGCCATTGATCATATTGTATTTGCTGATAGCACCGGAAGTTCCTGTTAAAGTATTGTTCACACCGATCATCTGGGACGCCTGCGTATAATCCGCCTTGTTGCCGCCGCCGATAGCGAGAGTTGCGCCGCCGCTATTTGATGCCTTTACCTTTTCCATGAGGGATTTCTGCAAATCCTGTGCGGAATTTCCGCCATCCGTGGGTGCAGAAATTGAAGTAATAGAGTTGGTGATCTCGTTACCTGCGCCAAAAATCAAAGCGCCGTTGGAATTAAACGATCTGTTGGCCACACCTACAATACTGTTGGCAATACCGGAGTACGTTGAAGAAGAGGTAGCGGACTCAATGCTGTTCAGAGAACCGGTGATTGTAGCACCAAAATTCTGACCGGCGTGTAAAGACCAGTTACTTCCGTTGTATTTACCGGAAATAATGGAATACGTTCCTGTAACGGTAGAAAAAGCTCCCTGGTTATAGCTGTTTGTGCCAAGAGTAGTAGCATTGACATTGATTCCGGTAGCTCTTGTATTGGCACTGTCGATATCTGCATCTCCCAATTTACCTTTGTAGTTATGCGTGCCAACCATCAAGCTGCCCGTTCTGGCGAATGTATTCTCGCCTATAGCGATACCGCCTGCCTCCTTTGATGGATCTGCAGGAATTGAAGGATATCCGCTGAAAGTAGTCTGACCGAAAGCAAACAATCTTTCCTGGTTTCCGGCCATATTTTCTACTCTGGCATTCTGTCCTATAGCTATGCTGCCGCCTTGATCGACATAATTATCAATATAAGAATTGTTGCCTATAGCAATATCTCCGCTGCCGCGCTTGCCGTTACTGTCTTTAATGGTGGCTGACATACCGATGGCTACGCTGTTGTGACTCATCGTGTTGGCTTTTACGCCAGCCGCCAAAGAATTATCGCCTTTAGCCCCATCATTTTTGTAATTACTGCCCGCACTCTGATCAGTGCTCTTCACAGAATAATAATGCACAGCGCTACTTTCAAGACCTGTTTTAAGTGCTTTCAGCTGACGCAGATTAACTGCATCCGTATCTTCCGTAGCATCTCCCACGTTGATGATCTGACGCAATTTGTCAGCCTTGCCGACGGAAACGGCGCCTGCTGTTTTACCGTTCAGGTCAAATTCGCTGAACACGCCT
>JAXFPC010000037.1:0-24087 GCA_034180005.1 Acidaminococcaceae bacterium
CCGGACGGCAAGACGCAGGTAACGGTGGAATATGTTGACGATAAACCGGTGCGTGTGGATACGGTAGTCGTTTCTTCTCAGCATGCTCCGGAAGTTACGCACGAGCAAATTGAAAAGGATTTGATCGAGCATGTTGTCAAAGAAATAATTCCGGCGGAAATGTTGGACGAAAATACAAAATATTATATCAATCCTACCGGACGTTTTGTTATAGGCGGTCCGCAGGGTGATTCCGGGTTGACCGGACGCAAGATAATTGTCGACACATACGGCGGTATGGCGCGTCACGGAGGCGGAGCTTTTTCAGGTAAAGATCCTTCCAAGGTTGATCGCAGCGCCAGTTACGCAGCTCGTTATGTGGCAAAGAATATCGTCGCTGCGGGACTGGCTGATAAATGCGAGATTCAGTTGGCTTATGCTATTGGTGTGGCACAGCCGGTATCTATTTTGGTGGAAACTTTCGGAACTGCCAAAATTGCTGAAGAAAAATTGGCGGAACTGGTGCGTAAGAATTTTTCCCTCAGTCCTACAGGTATTATCAGGGAGCTTGATCTGCTTCGACCTATTTACAAACAGACTGCGGCATACGGTCATTTCGGTCGTACCGATGTGGATCTGCCGTGGGAAAGAATTGATAAAGCTGCGATTCTCAAGGAACAGGCCGGCATCTGACTATCTTTTGCAAAACAATAATTACGGCGGAGTACTGAATTTTAGTACTCCGTCTTTTTTTATAAAGGATTTAGCGTTTTTGAGCAGAAATATTAAAATATAAGCAGATTTAAAAGACGGTTCAGGGAGGAAATATGCGCTGTGTCGATGTTGCAATAAATTTGCCGGTCAAAGGATTATTCCGGCAGTATACATATATGGTTCCGGAAGGCTTGAGTTTTATCAGACCGGGTTGGCGAGTAATCGTACCCTTCGGAACGCAGAAAACTGAGGGCTTTGTAGTCAGCGAGTCCGCAGCTTGTTGTGCCGTCGAAAATTCTCTCAAACTTAAATATATAGAGGCCGCACTGGGGGATCGTCCCTGGTTCGACGAGAAGATGTTGGCAGCGGCACAGTGGCTCAGTGAATATTATCTTTGTTCTTTAGCTGAAGCGATGCGCTTGTTTATTCCGGGTAAGACTACCGTAAATCGTAAAGTTGTAAAGACAGGCGATGGCAAACTGTCGCACTACGAATGTGAAGAAAGATTAAAGGAACGCAGTGTGACGGCGTACATTATAACTGCCACCGGTGCTGAAGCATTGCGCGGTAATGTTCTCGGCAGCAGAGCAAAAAAACAATTTGAAGCTTTGCGCTTGTTGGATAGATTTAACGAAGCGTTGACATTGAGGCAGCTTGCTGCAGAAGGGATTGGCGCTGCCGTTATGAAAAGTTTGGTTTCCAAAGGATTGGCGCAAGCGTGTCGCAAACGTATCCTGCGCGACAGTTACGCTGGACGTAAGGAAATTTTGGAACGATTTGAACTTACGGAAGAGCAGCGCAACGCAGTGGAAAAGATAAGCGCCGCCGTAAATAGAGGCGATGGAGAAAAATTTTTGTTGCAGGGAATAACCGGCAGCGGGAAAACTGAGGTGTATTTGCGGTCTGCGGCTGAAGCTGTAGCGGCAGGAAAGCAAGTGCTCATGCTGGTGCCGGAAATAGCTCTGACGGCGCAACTGGTGAGCCGGTTTAAGTCTTTGTTCGGTGATGACATCGCTGTGGTTCACAGCAAGCTGTCGCAAAATGAGCGGAGTGATGTTTGGTACAGAATGCACACAGGTCAGGCGAAAATTCTCATTGGAGTGCGCAGCGCAGTTTTCGCTCCTTTTGAAAATTTGGGACTGATAATCATTGATGAAGAGCATGAAACGAGTTACAAGCAGGAAGAGCGTCCTAACTACAATGCGGTTAAGGTGGCGGAATGTCGCGGACAGTTGGTAGGAGCGCCGTTGGTTTTAGGGAGCGCGACGCCGGATATTTGCACTTATTACGCTGCCATCAGCGGCAGGATAACTCATCTGCGTCTTACGGCGAGACCCAACGGAGCAGTTTTGCCGGATGTGGAAATAGTGGATATGCGCCAAGAATTGCAGGATAAAAATTTTGGCGTGCTTTCGCGCAGACTGCAGCAAGCTTTAGTTAAAACTGCCGCCGAAGGCGAGCAGGCGATCGTTCTGCTAAACAGACGCGGTTATTCTACCTTTGTCATGTGTAGAGATTGCGGCAGTGCGGTGGTATGCCCTCATTGTGCGGTAGCCATGGTTTATCACAGCTCATCGGAACTCATGCGCTGTCATTATTGCGGCGCCGTAGCGGAAATTCCGAGAGAATGCCCGGAGTGCCACAGCAAACGTATAAAATTTTTCGGGACTGGAACGCAGAAAGCTGAAGAAGAATTGAGCGCTTTGCCTGAAGTAAGAGTGTTGCGTATGGATCAGGATTCAACGGCGGGCAAGTTTGCTCACGAGGAAATTCTGCAAAGTTTTACCGCCGGCAAACGCAATGTTTTAATCGGCACACAAATGGTTGCCAAGGGACATGACATCCCGAACGTAACTCTTGTCGGGGTATTGTCTGCGGACAGTGCGCTTAACTTGCCGGATTTTCGCGCCGGTGAAAGAGCATTTTCCATTCTTACACAGGCTGCCGGAAGAGCGGGGCGCGGAAGCAAAGGCGGTCATGTTATCTTCCAGGCGTATGATGCGGAAAATACCATTCTGCGTCTGGCGGCAAAACAGGATTATGATACGTTTGCTGCGGGAGAGTTGCAGGCGCGCAAAGAATATCTGTATCCTCCATTCGTGGAGATGGTAAAAATAACAGTCTGGGATGAAGATGAAGACCGCGGTTTGGCTTTGGCCGAGCGGACAGCTGAGTATTTGCGCGCAAAAAGCGCTGTCGGCGCTGCGGAAGATCTTAAGATTATAGGACCCTTCCCTGCTTTGGTAGCAAAAGTACGGGATATGTATCGTTTTAATATTCTGCTTAAAGCAGTTGATTTGAGTAGAGTTAAGGAAATACTTCTCGGTAGTGAATTTAAAGAGAAGAAAAACATCAGCTTCGATGTGGATCCTGTTTCTGTAATCTAAGAGGGGGCTTTGATGTCAAATAATTTTTTTTGTGATATAATTTAACGATGATAAATTTTTAGCGTTTTTGGAGGAATATCCTATGTCGAAGTTAAGAATATTGGTTGCAGGTGATCCGCTTTTGAGAAAAGTGGCGGAGCCTGTTACCAGAATAGATAAAAAAACAGCAAAACTGCTTAAAGATATGGCGGACACCATGCATGCCGCCAACGGAGTGGGGCTTGCCGCTCCGCAGATCGGTGTATCTAAGCGTATCGTTGTCATTGATGTAGGTGACGGATATGCTTATGAGATGATCAATCCACGCATCGTTAAAAAAGAAGGATGCGTTCTCGGCAGTGAGGGATGCCTTTCCGTACCGGATTATGAGGGTGAAGTGGAACGGGCGGCTTATGTTGAGTGTGAGTACCGGGATCGCACGGGAAAAGATATGTTGGTACGGGCGGAAGGTTTGCTTGCCGTAGCGATTCAGCATGAAATTGATCATCTGGACGGGGTGCTGTTTATAGATAAGGCTCAAAGCTTGTTCACCAAACAGAGGGACGCAGGCGAAGAATTAAGACGAAGGTGAGATAAATTTATGAGAGTGGTTTTCATGGGAACGCCAGATTTTGCAGTGGGTAGTTTGCAGGCTCTTGCCGAGTCCGGCAAATATGATATAGCGGCTGTTGTTACACAACCGGACAGGCCTAAAGGACGCGGCAGAAAAATTGTGATGTCTCCCGTAAAAGAATATGCCTTGATGCATGCCTACGAAGTATATCAGCCGGAACGGATAAAAAATTCGGATTTTGTCGAGGTATTAAGAAGACTGTCACCGGATATTATAGTTGTCGCTGCTTTTGGTCAGCTCCTTTCCAAAGATATTTTGGATTTGCCGCGCTACGGCTGTATTAATGTTCATGCGTCGCTGTTGCCTAAATACAGAGGCGCCGCCCCGATTCAGTATGCAATAATAAACGGCGAAAAAGAGACCGGTGTGACGATAATGCAGATGGATGTGGGCATGGATACGGGAGCGATGCTTGGGAAGATCAGAGTTGCTGTCGGGGAGAATATGACTTTGGGAGAGCTGCATGACGAGTTGCGCGACAAAGGTGCGGAATTGCTTTTGGATGTAATGGGTGAAATAGAACGCGGCTCCGCGGTAGCCGAACCTCAGGATAGCAGCGCCGCTACTTACGCCAGGATGCTTGACAGAAGTATGGAAAAAATAGATTGGCATAAGCCGGTCGCAGAACTGCATAATTATGTGCGTGGATTCGACCCGGCGCCGGGTATGTTTACCTTGCTGCCTGACGGCAGGAGCATAAAACTTTTCAGCAGCCGGGTTTCAAGTATGACGAGCAGCTGTGAACCCGGAACGGTTGTTGCTGTTAGTAAGAGAAGTTTTTGCGTAGCTTGCGGTGACGGCGTGTTGGAATTTTTGGAAGTGCAGCCGGAATCGAAGAAGCGTATCGAGTCCGGCGTGTTCTTAAACGGACGCGGCGTCCGTCAGGGAGATATTTTGGGCAGGTGTAGAGTTAATGACGGAAGCGATTTTTAAACCTAAAAAAAGAATATTCATGGCTCTCACATCTATTTGCGCCGTTATAGGAGCGTTGCTGATTTACGTTGTCTGGAAAGTGACTGTCCCCGGTCTGACGGAAATCAATGTGTATCTTCCGGTACTTGCCGGTATAGTTGGCTTTATTATCGCTGCTTCTCTGATGGCGGGAGTCTGCGGAATAGTGGCGGCGCTTTTGGGAATGCCCATAATTAAGCTGATTTATTTCGGCGCGTGGAAAGCGATAAATATTTTATTTCCTTTCGCTGTTTTTTTAGGCAGAGCCTTTAATATTCCGCGCGATAAAATAGAGCAATCCTTTATTGAGGTCAACAATAATCTCGTCATGCAGCATAAGATGCGAGTGCCGGCGGAAAGAATCATGATTTTGACGCCACATTGCATCCAATTGGATACCTGCGTGCACAAAATAACGAGGAATGTGGAGAACTGCAAGCAATGCGGTCGTTGCAGCGTAGGGGATATGTTGGGACTGGCGCATAAACATGGCTGTAAATTTGCAGTAGCGACGGGAGGAACTTTGGCGCGGCAAATGGTAAAAGAAGCGCGTCCGAAATCTATAGTAGCAGTAGCCTGCGAGAGGGATCTTACGAGCGGCATTCAGGATGTCTTTCCTTTGCCTGTTTTGGGGGTGCTCAATGAAAGACCGTTCGGACCGTGTTTTAACACAAGAGTAGATATTGCCAAACTGGAGCAGGCTATTTTAGCTTTTAAGAAAGATGATACCTCAGATGAAAAAAACTAAGTCAAGTTATACGTCGCGTGCCGCGGCGGTCGAACTTTTGGAGCATGTGCTGGAACAAGGCGCTTATACCAATATAGCTGTCGGAAGTATGCTGCGTCGTCATGAATTTACGGATGAGGAAAGAAGATTTTTGACGGAGCTGGTTTACGGTACAGTCAAAGCCGTGGGCACGCTTGACTGGTACATCGATAAATGCGTGGCGCGGGACATGGCCAAACTGGACAGCAAAATTCTCAATATACTGAGAATAAGTTTTTTTCAGCTTTTGGATTTGCCGCGGATACCGGAGGCCGTCGTATGCAATGAGGCCGTAATTTTGGCGCATAAATTTTCTCATAAAGGCGCTGCGGGTTTTGTCAATGGAGTACTGCGTAATTTTTTAAGGCAAAAGGAGAGCGCCAAATTTTCTTTTCCTGCGAGAGCTGACGATGAAGCCGGCCATTTAGCGCTGCTGCATCGTCATCCGCGTTGGCTGGTCAAGAAATGGCTGGGACAATTCGGCGCAGAAGCGACGGAAAAATTGTTGTCATTTAACAACGAGGCGGCACCGATCTGTTTGCGTGCTAACACGCTGTGCATCTCGGCGCGGGAGCTTTTGCGTAGGCTGCAAGATCTCGGTGCTGAGGCGGAGCTTTCGGCATGGTGTCCGGATGGAATAGTTTGTACCGGAGGTCTGCCGTCTATGAATAAAGTTCTGCAGGAGTTGCCGCGCGAATTTTATGTACAGGATGAAAGTTCCATGTTGGTAGCTTCTCTGGCCGGACCGAGAGCGAGAGAAACGGTCATCGATTTGTGCGCCGCTCCCGGTGGCAAAAGCACTCACGCAGCACAGTTGATGCGTAACAGAGGTAAAATTTTTTCTTGCGATGTGCATCAACATAAGCTGGATTTGCTTCAAAACAACGCTGACAGACTGGGAATTTCCATTATAGAAACTGTTTTGCAGGACGGAACCGTTTTTGTGGACGAGTGGAAAAGCAGCGCGGATCTTGTGCTTGTAGACGCACCGTGTTCCGGTTTGGGAGTGTTGCGTCGGCGAGCGGAAGCCAGGTGGATAAAGAAGAAAAAAGATTTGAAGATTTTCCCAAGTTTGCAGCTCCGTTTGCTGAGTAATGCCGCCGCTTATGTGAAGCCGGGAGGCAGGCTTGTATACAGTACATGCACTATTGAGCCGGCGGAAAATCACTATGTGATTGAGAATTTTTTGGCTCAGGAGAAAAATTGGCGGCGCAGAGTGGTAAAACATCCTTTGACCGGCAAGGAGTGCGAAGAGTTGCAGCTGCTTCCTCAAGCGGATCACATCGACGGATTTTTTATATGTGTTTTAGAGCGGGATTTATGAAAAAAGATATTTTCGGTTTAGATATTAAGGAGCTGACAGACGCGTTCAGCGCAGTCGGCGTAAAGCAGTTTCGCGCCAAGCAGGTATACCAATGGCTCTATCGTAAATCCGTTTTTGATTTCGATGCTATGCATAACATAAGCAAAGCGGATAGAGAAGTGCTGGCGAGAGAATTTAGTCTGCTGCCGCAAATGCTGCAAGTGGTACGCGAACAGCATTCGTCTGACGGGAATACGTCAAAGTTGCTGCTCAAACTGACGGACGGCAACACTGTAGAAACTGTTCTCATGCATCATGATTACGGTTACAGCGTGTGCGTTTCCAGCCAGGTAGGCTGTGATATGGCTTGCGCTTTTTGTGCCAGCGGACTGACCGGTTGTGTACGCAATCTGACTTTTCAGGAAATTTTGGCTCAGGTGTACCTTTTTAATTCGAGATTGGGCAGATATAATGAAACAGTCAGTCGTGTTGTGGTAATGGGCAGCGGCGAACCTCTGCTTAATTTTGATAATGTGCTGGCAGCTTTTGATTTTATGCACAGGGAAGATACTTGTCATATGAGTTACCGTAATATGACAATTTCCACTTGCGGCATAGTGCCGGGTATTAGAAAATTGCAGGAGCAGGGCAAGCCGATCAATCTGGCAATTTCTCTGCATGCCGCTGTTAGCGAACTGCGTACTCGTCTGATGCCTGTCAACAAAGGTTTTCCGTTGACGGAGGCAATCGCCGCAGCTGAAGCATATGCCCGCAGCAGCGGAAGACAGGTGACCTATGAGTATATTTTGCTTAAAGATATTAACGACAGCGTAAGAGACGCTGAATTGCTGAGCAATATTTTGCGTTTCAAGATGGCTGCGGTTAATTTGATTCCGGCTAATCCTGTGCCGGAAAAAGGTTTTGCAAGGCCGGCGAAAAAAGTTTGCGCCGATTTTTTGTACATTCTGCAAAAAAACAGAATCAACGCCACCATACGCAAAGAAATGGGCAAGGATATCGCCGCGGCCTGCGGACAGCTTAGAGCCGCGGTTGCCGGAGAACAGGAGTGTGAGTAATGCGTATAGTCAGTAGGACCCATGTCGGTTTGGTGAGAGAAAATAATGAAGATTCTCTGTTGGTGAAAAAACCGCATTTGTTTGCTGTTGCTGACGGTATGGGAGGGTATGCGGCAGGAGAAGTTGCCAGCAGAGCAGCTCTGCGCGCTTTTGAAGTCGGGTTGCACAATGCCGGTGATAATTTGCAGGAAGCTTTGGCGAAAGCTTTTGCGAAGGCTAACAGTCACGTTGTGAAAATGGCTTCCGGCGGAAGTAACTTAACCGGGATGGGAGCTACGCTGACAGCTCTGTATCTTCAGGATAAATGTACAGGGTATTGTTGTCATATAGGCGACAGTCGTCTCTATTTATGGAGAGGCGGTGAACTGAAACAGCTGACGGAGGATCATACTGTTGTGGCCGGTCTGTGCAGCGAAGGAAAGATAACAGCTGCAGAGGCGAAAGTACATCCTATGAGACATATGCTTTTGAAGGCTGTCGGAGTAAGCGAGCAAACAACGCCGGATATTTTTAAAATTACTTTTCAGCCCGGAGATAGGGTACTACTCTGCAGCGATGGCCTGACGGATATGCTCGAATATGAAGAGATCAAAGAGCTGCTGAGCGGAGAAAATTCGGAAGAAGTTGCCGTTGCTTTAGAGGAGAAGGCTCTTGAGAATGGCGGGAGAGATAATATTTCCGTGATAATGATAGATTTTTCTGAGGAAGGGAGCGTTGGCCGTTATGAATGAACAGGGGAAAAAACTTTTGAATGGCCGTTACGAAGTAATCCGTCCTATCGGGTATGGAGGTATGGCAGAAGTTTTTTTGGGGAAGGATATACTTTTAGAGCGCAGTGTGGCTATAAAAATGCTGCGCAACCAATTTCATCAGGAAAAAGAGCTGTTAGAGCAATTTCAACGAGAGGCGAAGTCGGCAGCTAAACTGGTGCATCCCAATATTATCAACGTCTATGACGTAGTCTCCGATGACAGCAATCAATACATTGTCATGGAATATGTAGAAGGAGTTACGCTGAAAGAATATATAAGCGGCAACAAACTGTCTTTGGAAAATGTCTTGAAAATGAGCATACGCTTGGCTGATGCTTTGCAGCATGCCCATAAAAAAAATATCATCCATTGTGATATAAAGCCGCAAAATATTTTGTTGGACAAAGATCTTAACCCTAAGATTGCCGATTTCGGAATAGCGAAAATAGTTTCCAATCAGACTATGGTATATTCAAACGCTGTTATGGGTTCGGTGCATTATATTTCACCCGAGCAGGCTGAAGGAACACAGGTAACTGCCTGCAGCGATGTATACTCTTTAGGCATCGTGATGTTTGAAATGCTTACAGGAAAAGTTCCTTACACCGGTGATTCGGCTTTGGCCGTCATGAGGATGCACACGGAGAAAGAGGTTCCTCAACTCAAAGATTATATGGAAAATGTTCCGGCGGGATTGCAGGAAATAATAGATAAAGCTTTGGCTAAAAAAGTTACGGAAAGGTACGGGGATGCAGAAAGTTTCAAACAGGATCTTTTGGCTTTGAAGACTTCTTTGTTCCCCTACAGTAAAAATGAATATTCTTTTGGCACTGAAGCTGTAGTTTCTGCCGCTGATGCGACATCTGAGAAGGGTATAACGGATGCTACGCTGATTATGAAACCTGTCCGTATGGAGGAAGATTCTGCGGGTGCAGTTATTGCAGAAGTTTCCGAGATTGCCCCGCCTCCTAAAAAAAATAATTATACGAAGATGGTGCTGCTTTTTACAGCCGCCGTTGTCATTTTGTCACTGTGCGCTCATTTAATATCAACTTTCACCAACAAGACGGATACGGTACCGGAAGTTATAAATATGTCCGTTGTGGAAGCGCAGCGTATTTTGGAAAAGGAAGGCTTCAAAGTAGAGCTTGAGGAAGAATACGGAGATCCGAAAAAATTTGCTGTGGGAACGGTTATGCAGCAAACTCCGGCTGCCGGCAGAAAGGTACGCCGGGGAAGTGTGGTCAATCTGAAAATAAGTAAAGGCGGCGAACTTGCGGAAATTCCTGACCTTAAAGGCCTTATGATGATTAAGGCTGAAAAAATACTTACCGATGCCGGCTTTAAAATCGGAAAGATTGAAAGAAAAAAAGTTCCGACAGAGAATGGCGGAAGCGTACTGTCGCAAAATCCTCAGGCTAAAAGCAAATTGCCCAAAGGAAGCGCCGTTGATCTGGTCGTTAATGATGAGATTGCCGGCGACAGTGCCAAGGTTCCTTCAGTCAAAGGTAAAAAGTTGGATGAAGTTCGCAAGGTTTTACAGGGAGCAGGCTTCGTTGTCGGCGACGTACACATGGTAAAAAATAATTCCTACGGGCGTAATGTAGTGTTGGATCTTTATCCGGGCGAAGGTGTTGTCCTTGAGAAAGGCCGGAGAATTGACCTTACGGTTTCCGCCGGAGGAGAACAGGGCAGCGAGTACGTGGAGTTTGTCATACCGGGAAATAAGCTGACTGATGTACAGATCGTGGCAGAAGACAGTGAAGGTCGTCGCGTGGTATACAGCGCCAAGCAGATGGGCGGAGTAAGAATTCGACGCAAGATAGAATATTCGGGTTCGTGCAGCGTTCAGCTTATTTGCGACGGAAAAACAGTCGAGGAGAAAAATTTGTGATAAGACTTCAGGGACTTGTGCTGAAAAATTATAACGGCTATTATTATGTAAAAGCCTCGACGACAGGGTGTATATATACCTGCAAGGTGAAAGGGCGTATGAAGCAGAACCGCTTTTCCATCGTCACAGGTGACAGTGTGTTTTTCGAAACGGAAGGCACACCGGAAGGAATGATTGTGGAAGTGGCGCCGCGCAGAAATTTTTTGCCGCGACCCGCCGTAGCCAATCTGGATCTTTTATTTGTTGAATTTGCCTGCGTATCTCCGGATTTCAGTTTCCTGTTGGCGGATAAGCTGTTGCTTTCCGCAGCTCAAGCAGGAATTGAGGTTGTTTTGCTTTTGAATAAATGCGAGCTTGTCGATAAGGAAGCGGCGGACAAGATTAAAAATGTTTACGAAGCCGCCGGGTATGAGGTGCTGTTTATTTCGGCGAAAAATAATATCGGCATGGATTCTCTACGCCAAAGGCTGCACGGGAAGATATGCGCTTTTGCCGGACCGTCCGGCGTGGGTAAGTCATCAACCATAAATGCTGTGGACGGATGCGTGAATTTGCGGACGGGAGCAGTCAGTGAAAAGATTCGCCGCGGAAAACATACCACGCGTTATGCGCAGCTATTGCCGTTTGCCGAGGGATATTTGGTAGATACGCCGGGATTTGGCAATCTTTTGCCTGAAGGATTGCTTAAAGAAGATGTGAGCAAATATTTTCCGGAGTTCGCCGCATATGAAAACGCTTGTCGTTTCAGGCCATGTACCCATGTGCATGAACCGATTTGCGGAGTGAAAGCTGCCGTCACGGAAGGAAAAATTTCCGCAACGCGCTATGCTTCGTATAAATTTATTCTGGAAGAACTTGAAGAAATAAAGGAAAGAGAAGGAAGAAAATCATGGTGATTATAGCTCCGTCAATTTTATCTGCAGATTTTGCCTATTTAGCCGAGGAAATCACAAAAATTGAAAGAGCGGGAGCGGATTGGGTGCATATTGATGTTATGGACGGCTGTTTCGTACCCAATTTGACATTCGGTGCTCCCGTTGTCAAAAAAATTCGCAAGACTACGAGTATGTTTTTTGATTGTCATCTGATGGTTGAGAATCCTGAAAAATATATAGAAGCATTTAAAGATGCCGGCGCTGACCAATTGGTTGTTCACGCCGAAGCGACAAAGCATTTGCACAGCTGCATCCAACAAATAAAAGCATTCGGTATGAGAGCCGGCGTGGCTCTGAATCCGGCGACACCGTTGGCTGCAGTTGAAGAGATTTTGTCGGATGTGGATATGGTGTTACTTATGACGGTTAATCCAGGATTTGGAGGGCAGTCGTTTATAGAGAGCTGTTTGCCTAAAATAAGCAAGCTGCGCGCTATGATGAATGCAGCAGGATTGCGCATCGATCTTCAAGTGGACGGCGGTATCAACGCTGCCAATGCGAAGCTGGTAAAGGAGGCGGGTGCGAACGTGCTTGTCGCCGGTTCATATGTTTACGGTGCAGCTGATGTGGTAGCGGCGATCGCTTCTTTGAAAAAATAAAGAGTAGCGTAAGTCCGCTCGCAAAATGTTTTTGACAAGCGGACGGTGATGGTGTAGAATCATTTTGTGGGATTTCAGTGAATCCTGCGGACAAATATTGCGCCTCAACGCATTCATAAATTTATCGACCTTTGGGGCGGAGTGAAATTCTCCACCGGCGGTACAGTCCGCAAGCCTACAGGCATGAATCGGTGCAATTCCGATACCGACAGTATAGTCTGGATGTGAAAAGGTATTTTGACATTGCAACACGTGATCCCCTAAGGATTGCGTGTTTTTTATTCAGGAGATTAGGTTATTATGCAGGATATGATATTTATGCGGCGCGCTTTAGAGTTGGCCGTACAAGCGGAGGGCTATACAACACCGAATCCGATGGTCGGATGTGTGATAACAGATCGGGACGGTAATATCGTCGGAGAAGGATATCATCGCAAGGCCGGTGAGCCTCATGCGGAAATAAATGCTTTGCAGGCGGCGGGAAAGGCCGCTTTGGGCGGGACGGCTTACGTGACTTTGGAACCTTGCGCCCATTTCGGAAAAACCGGTCCCTGTTGCGCCGCTTTAGTGCGCGCAGGAATAAAAAGAGCAGTGATTGCCTGTAATGATCCCAATCCTCTTGTATGCGGCAAGGGGGTGGAGTATCTTAGGCAGCACGGTGTAGAAGTAGTAGTCGGAATTTGCCGAGAAGAGGCTGAACTTCTCAACGAGAGATTTTTCGTTTGGATCAGAGAACGCCGACCTTTTGTTACTTTAAAATATGCGATGACTGTTGACGGTAAAATAGCTTCGTCCGGTGGTGACAGTAAGTGGATCACCGGAGAAGAAGCGCGTACTTTCGCACATCGTCTGCGCAGGCAGCATGACGGTATTATTGTAGGCATCGGCACGGTGCTCAAAGATGATCCGGAGTTGACAACAAGAATGGTACGCGGCAAAAATCCCGTGAGGATCATTTTGGATTGTCGCCTCAGGATACCTCTTACAGCGGCCGCGATAAATCCTGCAGCCCGAACGCTGATCATTGCTGCCGAAGATGCTCCGCGGGAGAGAGAAGAATTTTTAAATGCATTGCCTAATGTCAAGGTGTTGAAGTTGCCGTCAACTGACGGTAAGATTCATCTCGATAAGCTAATGGAAGAACTTGTCGCTGAGGATATTACCAGTATTTTGGTTGAAGGAGGCGGTGAAATTTTAGGAGCATTTTACGACGCGGGTTTAGGCGACAGACTGTACGCATTTGTGGCGCCCTTGCTTGTGGGAGGTGCTGCCGCTCCATCGCCGATAGCCGGCGTCGGAAGTGATTTTATCAACGAAGGCAAATGTTTGCGTAAAATAAAATTGGTGCAGATTGGAGAAGATTTTATGCTGACCGGTTTGCTGAAGGAGAAGGACTGAATGTTTACAGGATTAATAGCTGAGTTGGGCATCGTGCAGGAGTTGCGCAGGAGAGGAGAATCTTACAGGCTGACGCTTGCGGCGCACAGAGTTATGGAAGATTTAAATATCGGTGACAGCGTTGCCGTTAACGGAGTGTGTCTGACAGCTGTAGCTTTGGGCGGGGATTGCTTCACAGCAGACGTCATGCCTGAAACGGTACGGCATACCAACATAGGAGATTTGCAGTGCGGGGACAAGGTGAATTTGGAGCGGACGCTGCGAATGTGCGACAGGCTTGACGGTCACATAGTCAGCGGTCACACGGAAGGTGTCGGAACTATAACTCAAGTGCGCAGCGACGGCATTGCCAATGTTTTTACGATAAAGACCGAAGAACGTTTGCTGAAATATATTCTTCCTAAGGGGAGCATTGCCGTGGACGGTATCAGTCTGACAGTAACGCAGGTGACTGCGAACGATTTCTCCGTTTCCGTAATTCCGCATACTGCAAGAGAAACTACTTTGGGATTTAAAGTGCAGGGGGCTAAAGTCAATCTGGAAACTGACGTCATCGGTAAATATGTGGAACGTTTGCTGAGCTCATCAGGGCATGAAAAAAAAGAAGTTGAACTGGGAAAAACAATGCTTCTGGAAAATGGATTTATGTGAGGTTTAGAGAATGGATAATTTTAAGTACAGCACTGTTGAAGAAGCTGTTGAAGCTATCAGAGCCGGAAAAATGGTTTTGGTGACGGACGATAAGGATAGGGAAAATGAAGGGGATCTGATTATGGCGGCGGAGTTATGTACTCCGGAAGCTATCAACTTTATGGCAAAAGAAGCGCGCGGACTGATTTGCATGCCTGCGGCCGGAGAAATTATGGACCGGTTGGAATTGGGCGCAATGGTGAGTAAGAATACCGATAATCATGAAACCGCTTTCTCCGTTTCTATTGATCACGTTGATGTGACGACGGGGATTTCGGCGCACGAGCGTGCGTATACTATGCGAAAGTGCGTGGACAGCAGCGCCCGTCCGGAGGATTTTCGCAGACCGGGACATGTGTTTCCGTTGCGCGCTCGCGACGGCGGCGTTCTGGTTCGCGTGGGTCATACCGAGGCTACCGTTGATTTGTGCAAATTGGCAGGATTGAATCCTGTCGGCATATGCTGCGAAATAATGAAGGACGACGGACATATGGCCCGCACTCCCGATCTGATTGAGTTTGCGCAAAAGCATAAGCTTGTATTTATAACAGTATCGGATTTGGTAGCTTACAGAAAATCACACGAGAAAATGATCCACCGAGCTGCGGAAGCGGCGTTGCCTTCAAAGTACGGAAATTTTCGTATCATTGCTTATGAAAACGACTTGGACAGTAATTGCCATGTGGCTATAGTCAAAGGTGATATTGCCGGCAAAGAAAATGTTTTGGTGCGCGTACACAGTGAATGTCTTACCGGCGATGCTTTGGGAAGTCTGCGGTGTGATTGCGGAGATCAGCTCGGCAATGCTTTGCGGATGATTGAAAAAGCCGGCGTCGGTGCGGTGATTTACATGCGACAGGAGGGCAGAGGCATAGGTCTCGCCAACAAAATAAGAGCGTACGCTCTGCAGGACCGGGGACTGGATACGGTTGAGGCAAATGTGCAGCTGGGATTTGCTCCAGATTTGCGGGACTACGGTTTTGGCGCTCAAATTTTGGCAGATCTCGGCCTGAGCAGTATTCGCCTTATAACAAATAATCCGGCTAAACGGGCGGGACTTTCCGGTTACGGCATAACCATAACGGAAAGAGTACCATTGGTTATAGAAGCCAATCAGTACAACGAATTTTATTTAGATGTAAAGGAAGAGAAAATGGGACATCAGCTTCATGGAGAATGCGGCTGTCATGTCAAAGCAGGAGGTAAAATGGAATGAAAGTTTATGAAGGAAAATTATCGGCTAAAGGTATGCGTGTCGCTATCGTTGCAGCCAGGTTCAATGAATTTATTGTGAGCAAGCTGATCGGCGGTGCCGAAGACTGTTTGTTACGCCACGAGGCATCCGCCGAAGATTTGACTCTGGTATGGGTACCGGGTGCGTTCGAAATTCCTGTTGCGGCCAAGCGTTTGGCGGCTTCCGGAAAATATGATGCGGTAATTTGTTTGGGCGCCGTTATTCGCGGCGCAACACCGCACTTTGATTATGTGTGCGCCGAGGCTTCCAAAGGTATTGCGCAGGTGAGCCTGGAGTACGGACTGCCGGTTGCTTTTGGAATCCTGACGACGGAGAATATTCAGCAGGCTGTCGAACGTGCCGGCACAAAAGCGGGTAACAAAGGAGCTGATGCGGCTTTGTCTGCCATTGAAATGGTGAACTTGTTCAAGGAAATATAATCTTGTATCCCTAAATAATACGGGATGTCAGAGGAGAACATAGAAAAATGAAAGATATTTTAACAAAAGCTACGGCTGAAGGAGTAAGAATTTATGCTCTTGATTCAACGGAACTTGTCGGCGAGGCTGTTCGTCGGCACAAGTGTTCTCACCTTGCGGGTGCGGCTCTCGGCAGGGCTGTCAGCGGAGCATTACTTCTTGCCGCCACTATGAAAGACGGCGAGCGCATCAGCCTGCGTTTTAAGGGTGACGGTCCTCTCGGTGATATAGTTGCTGACGCGGAAGGCGGGAAGGTCAGAGGCTACGTCGAGCATCCGGATGTGTTTTTACCTCTGAAAGAAGGAAAGCTTGATGTAGGCGGAGGAGTCGGCCGAGGGAATATGACTGTCGCCAGATATTTACGGAATGCGGAACCGTTTACCGGTACATGCGAGATTAAGGACGGAGAAATAGCCAGTGATTTGACTAATTATCTTTATGTTTCGGAGCAAACCCCGTCCAGTGTAGCCTTAGGGGTTCTGATTGACAAGGACGGTACTGTCGCGGCGGCCGGAGGTTATTTTATTCAAGCTATGCCGGGTTGCAGCGCGGAGGTTTTGGAAAAGTTGGAGCATAATATCTCCATGACACCATACGTTACGCAATTATTGGAGCTCGGCTATACACCTGAAAAAATAATAGGAATCCTCGGCAGAGGTCTTCAACTAGATATTAAGGAGAATGTTCCCGTAGAATTTGCCTGCCGCTGCAGCAGACAGCGCGTGCTTGACGCACTGGCCGCGTTGGACGAAAAATCTTTGAACGATATTGCGCAGGATGAAATAACGGAGGCTCACTGCCAGTTTTGCGACACGGAATATAAATTCTCTCGCGAGGAAATCAAGGAGATTCTCAAGAGTAAATAGTAAATCGACTTGACAAAACAGAACAGTTGTTTGTATAATTTAAGCAATGATAAATAACTGACGACGGAGGGTAAGCTATGGACGCTGATAAACAAAAAGCGCTTGATCTGGCAATGCGGCAGATAGAAAAGGATTTCGGCAAGGGCAGCATAATGAAGCTTGGCGAAGCCAGCGCTAAAATGAACATAGAAGTCATTCCCACCGGAGCTTTATCGTTGGATATTGCTTTGGGAGTTGGGGGGATTCCTCGTGGCAGGGTAATTGAAATATACGGACCGGAATCTTCCGGTAAGACTACTGTCGCTCTGCATATGATTGCGGAGACTCAAAAAATGGGCGGCTACGCTGCATTTATTGACGCGGAGCACGCGCTTGATCCGGAGTACGCAAAAAAATTGGGCGTGGATATTGACGATCTGCTTATATCTCAACCGGATAACGGAGAACAGGCGCTTGAAATTGCAGAAGCTCTGGTGCGCAGTGGTGCTATCGACATCATAGTTATTGATTCGGTAGCTGCTTTGGTGCCGCGCAATGAAATTGAGGGAGACATGGGAGATTCTCATGTCGGTCTGCAGGCCCGCTTGATGAGCCAGGCTCTGCGCAAGCTGACCGGTATTATTTCCAAGTCCAAATGTGCGACTATTTTCATCAACCAAATCAGGGAGAAGGTCGGCGTGATGTTCGGCAATCCCGAAACAACTACCGGAGGCAGAGCTTTAAAATTTTATTCAACTATACGTCTGGACGTCAGACGCGTGGATGGGCTAAAAAACGGCAACGATGTTATCGGCAGCAGAACCAGAGTTAAAGTCGTTAAGAATAAAGTCGCTCCTCCTTTTCGGCAGGCCGAGTTTGATATTATGTACGGCGAAGGAATTTCTCACGAAGGTTGTATAGTTGACCTCGGGGCGGAATACGATATTATTGCCAAGAGCGGCTCCTGGTATTCATATGGTGATGTGCGTTTAGGGCAAGGTAAGGAAAAAGTAAAAGAATATTTGAAAGATAATCCTGAATTGGCTAAAGAGATTGAAAATAAAATCAGACTTGTTACGGCGTCCAAACCTGCTGCAAGCGGCGAAGAAGACGGTCAAGAGGTGAACGGCGATGCACCGGCCGCTTTCAGGGAGTAAATTTCATAAAGAATTTTCCCGTATCGAGCAGGTGTGGGACTGTGCGCTGCTTTATCTGGCAAACCGCGACTACAGCCTGGCTGAAATGGACGAAAAGCTTTCCTTCAGAGGTGCTACGGAGGAACAGCGATATGAAGTTCTGATTAAGCTGAAGGAATCAGGTTTGATAAACGAGAGGCGTTACGCCGGGCGCATATATGAATATTGGCTTGCCAAAGGTTCGTACGGAAGGGCGCATTTGCGCATGGAGTTGCAGAAGCATAAACTTCCGGCGGAGTTGCGGGAAGAAATTGTTGACAGTTTCACCGATACTCTGGAAGAAGAGCATGCTCTTAAAGCAGCGAAAGTTTTTGTTAAACGGTGGCGCGGGAAGAGGAATGCTGCTGCCGATAAAAGAAAAATTTATGGCGCTGCAGCAAGATTTTTGGCGACGCGTGGATTTTCTGCCGGATACATGGATCTGCTCTTGCGGGAGATGGGTGAGAACGTGGATATATGCTGTGGAAATCTTGACATTTAGATGGATTTTAATTAAAATGTAATTATCCAATCGTGTTAATACCAGTGTTCATTCATGAGGCAACACATTGTGTTGCCTTTCTTTTATGTCCTTTATTTGTGATTTTATAATAATTTATCTTTGTGTGAATACTTGTTAAAAAAGATATAAATAATTAGAGAATTCAACAAAATAAGGGCATATTCCGCAGACGCCGCAAGCGCCTGCTCTTTCCATGCAATAAAGTTTAGAAAAAATTGTAGAAATCGGGAGGTGAAGGTTATTTTAGAGATTATTGGAACCGCTGTGGCTGTGGGTATAGCCGGCGGTGCGGCAGGTTATTTGTACCGCAAAAATGTGGCGGAAGCCAAAATTGCTACAGCTGAAGAACAGGCTATAAAAATCATACAGGAAGCTGAATATACAGGTGAAGCCAAACGCAAAGAAGCTATGATGGAAGCAAAGGAAGAAATCCACCGTATGCGTTCCGAGGCCGAGCGGGAAAACAAAGAACGTCGTAATGATATTCAAAGACAGGAACGTCGGTTGTTGCAGAAGGAAGAAAATCTTGATCGCAAGATAGAATCCTTCGAGAGGAAGGAAGAAAAACTTGCTTCCAAAGAACAACGACTGAACGCTTCTCAAGAAAAGGTAGATGCCGCTTTTCGCAAGCAACTCGAAGAATTGGAAAGAATTTCCGGTTTGACAAGTGAGGATGCGAAACAGGAACTTCTGCATAACCTGGAAGAAGAAGTAAAAATTGAGTCTGCGATGATGATCAAGGAGATTGAGCAACAGGCTAAAGATGAGGCTGATAAAAAAGCGCGGGAGATTATTTCGCTCGCCATTCAGCGTTGTGCCGCCGATCATGTGGCCGAGACTACCGTATCAGTCGTCGGGTTGCCTAATGATGAGATGAAAGGTCGCATCATCGGACGTGAAGGTCGTAATATTCGTACTTTGGAAACTTTAACAGGTATTGATTTGATTATCGACGACACTCCGGAAGCTGTGATTATTTCCGGATTTGACCCGGTGAGGCGTGAAGTTGCCCGTATAGCTCTGGAAAAACTCATCAATGACGGACGCATTCATCCGTCACGCATTGAAGAGATGGTGGAAAAAGCTCAGCGTGAAGTTGAACAGAAAATCAAAGAGGCCGGAGAGCAGGCAACTTTTGCCGTAGGTGTACATGGACTTCATCCTGAGATGATAAAACTTTTGGGACGTCTGCGTTATCGTACCAGTTACGGTCAAAATGTTCTGAATCATTCTGTTGAAGTAGCAAATTTAGCAGGATTGATGGCATCCGAACTGGGTGTGGACGTTGTGCTTGCCAAGCGAGCCGGACTGCTTCACGATATAGGCAAAGCTATAGATCATGAAATGGAAGGCTCTCACATAGAAATCGGCGCTGAAGTAGCAAAGAAGTATCGCGAATCAGAGCTGGTTATCAATGCGATTATGGCTCATCACGGAGATTGCGAGCCTAAGAGCGTTGAAGCTGTGTTGGTGGCCGCTTCCGATGCTGTGTCTGCAGCTCGTCCAGGAGCACGAAGGGAAACCCTGGAAAGTTACTTAAAGAGATTAACCCGATTGGAAGAAATTTCTGAATCCTTTGACGGTGTTGAAAAATGTTACGCTGTTCAGGCGGGCAGAGAGATACGCATCATGGTAAAACCTGATGTGGTTGATGATGCTTCGGCTGTACTTCTGGCCAGAGATATTTCCAAGAAAATTGAAGCTGAAATGGAATATCCGGGACAGATAAAGGTTGTTATCATTCGTGAAACGCGTGCCGTAGATTACGCCAAATAAGAAAAAGCCGTATCATGAAATTTTTGTGATGCGGCTTTTTTGTATCGTAAGAGCAGCCGTGCGGGTGATTTTTATGGTATAATCATATTAGTAAATATTTTGGCGGAGGTATTTTATGAGAATCGACGGTGCCGGCGGTTGCTTTGATAATCGTTTGTATGAACTGGATATTGATATCGCGTGGAAAATAGTTTTGCTTTCTGTAAATGAAATGGGTGTAACAATAGATGAGGAAGACAGAGTAAATTATCTTTTGAAATTTCACAGTGATAAAAAAATTATGCAAGTACATCTGCAGAAGTTGGACAGCGAAACGATCCAGGTTATAATGGACGCTGTTAAGCAGCGCTTGCAGATTTACAACTGGAAGCAGGAAGACGAAGAAGTAAATCTTTTTTACAAACTTTTTGAAGGAAAATTGAGGGAGTATCAAGCTTTTATTCTTTGCCCTGAATGCCATGAAAAAATAAGCTCTCTGGTAAAATTTTGTCCCGAATGCGGTGCAAAAGTAAAATAAAAAAAGCCAAATACTCAAAACGAGTATTTGGCTTCTTCTCAAATGCCTGAAAAATCCAAGGGATTAAATCGCACGGGTAACTTTTCCGGAACGCAGGCAGCGGGTGCAAACGTTAACACGTTTAACAGAACCGTCTACAACGGCTCTAACTTGTTGAATATTGGGTTTCCATGCACGTTTGGTATGTCTATTAGAATGACTGACAGCGTTGCCGGCAATAGTTCCTTTACCACAAACTTCGCAGATAAATGCCATAATTTCCCACCTCCTTGAACATATTAAGGCATATTCTAATTCAAATTAACAAAAGAATTGTACCATAACAAGGATAGAAAAGCAAGTACATTTTAAGGAGAATGATAAATTGTATGTGGTGGAAGCAAGGGATAACTTCACTTAAAGGAATCGGGAAAAAAAAAGCTGCTGACTTGGGAGCTTTGCAAATAGAAACATTGGGAGATTTGTTGGAGTACTATCCGCGGCAGGGAGCGTATCTGGATTATTCACTTCTTAAGAGCGTGAGGGAGCTGTCTACGGACGGAGCGAAACAACAATTTCTGGGTACGGTGATCAGGCTTCGCGACGGGAGAAGCGCAAGGGGAAGAAGTTATACTCAAGTGACTGTCGGTGATGAAACCGGTTACGCAGAACTTTATTTTTTTCAGGGACAACGTTATGCTGCAAAAAAGCTTAAACCTGATATGCGCGTGCTTGTCACAGGCAGCGTCAAACCGGGAAGGTCTGCCAAGACGGTGGCAGACGTTGCCGTGCAGATTGTTGAAGGTGATAATGTAGAAGTTTTAGGGATTTTGCCGGTGTACAGTTTGAGCGGCAGCATCACGCAAAAAAACATGCGTGATTGGGTAGCGCAAGTTTTAATGCTTGCTGAAAAAGATTTGCAGGAAAGTTTGCCGGATCTGATAATAAGTAAGCATGATCTTATGCCGCGTTTGGAAGCAATACGCAATATACATTTTCCCGAGAGCAGGGCTGCCTTGGCAAAAGCCAGGCAGAGACTTATTTATGAAGAGCTTTTTTTGCTGCAATGCGGTCTGTTGTTTTACGGACGTAAAAATGCTTCGGAACGCAGAGGAGTCAAACACGTTCCCGATGCGGAACTGCTGCAGCGTTTGCAACAGGTGCTGCCTTTTGCTCTCACAGCGGAGCAAAATCGCGTATGGGGAGAGATTTCTCTGGATATGCAGGAAGCCAAACCGATGCATCGTATTTTACAGGGGGATGTGGGCAGCGGTAAGACGGTGATAGGAGCAATGATGCTTACCAAGACTGTGGAAAACGGTTTTCAGGGATGTTTAATGGCGCCGACAGAAATTTTAGCTGTACAACATCATAAAATTTTGCAGGAATATTTCAGCACGCTGGGAATCAGAATTGCTTTGCTGACCGGAGGAATCAAAGGGAAAAAACGTGAGGAACTTTTGCGTAAGCTGGAATTTGGCGAGATAGATATTGTTGTAGGTACGCATGCGTTGTTACAGGAGGATGTGCGCTTTGCGAATCTTGCAGCGGTAATTGCAGATGAGCAGCATCGCTTTGGTGTAGAGCAGCGGGCAAAGCTTGCCAATAAGGCTGCTATGGCGCCTGACGTTTTGGTCATGACGGCTACTCCCATACCGCGTACTTTGGCGCTGACTGTATACGGAGATTTGGATATTTCCCAAATGAAAGGCAAACCTCCGGGACGAAAACCGGTGAAAACACTCTGCTATACTGATGAAAAACGCAGGGCTGTTTATGAGGGACTGGTAAGACAAGTGAAAGAAGGTAGGCAAGCCTACGTCGTATGTCCTCTCATTGAGCAGTCGGAGCAAATGAATGCCAGAAGCGCGGAACAGGTATACGAAGAACTGAAAAAAACTTTTTTGCACGATATTCCCTGCGCTCTTTTGCATGGTCGTTTGAAAAATGAAGCCAAGGAAAAAATTATGACCGATTTTTCAGCCGGTGTTCTGAAAGTACTTGTAAGCACAACAGTAATAGAAGTCGGCGTGAATGTTCCCAACGCTTCGCTGATGATCATAGAAAATGCGGAGCGATTCGGGTTGGCGCAGTTGCATCAGTTGCGCGGGCGCGTCGGTCGCGGGGACAAGCAATCATTCTGCGTGTTGCTTGCAGGCGTTAATAATCCGGAAGTCGTAGCGCGTTTGCAGGTTCTGCATGAAAGTGAGGACGGATTTTATCTTGCCGAAAAGGATTTACAGCTGCGCGGAGCAGGCCAACTGTTCGGGTTTAAGCAACACGGCTTGCCTGATCTGCGTGTTGCTGATATAATTCGTGATACAGGTGTCATCATTCAGGCTCGCAAGGATGCGCAGACTTTTCTTTCCGACGGGTTTGGTAGCGAACAGCTGCCGGAACTGGTAAGGCGGCAGTTCGGCGAACGCTTTAGAATGATTTTTAATACTTGAGTTTCTGTAAAATAAATTTAAAGAGGTTGTTTTTGTGGATGACAAAAAATGGTATCGGCGTCCGGACGTAGTGCTGAGGATGGGCGCTTTTCTTATTTTAGCCGCACTTTTCGCCGTGGTACAATTTTTTGCCGACGGTTTTTTTCAGAATCTCTTAAAACTGACAGTCAGCGGGGATGTTGACGGCTTGGTGGAATACCTGCGTTCCTTTGGCGCCTGGGCTATGGTGATAAGTTTTGTTTTGGACGTGTTGATAAATGCTTTGAGTGTGTTTCCATCTATTTTTATTTCTACGGCCAACGGACTAATTTTCGGATTGCCTATGGGCATATTATTGTCTTGGTTGGCAGAAACTACAGGTGTCGTCATCAGCTTTTACTTGATGCGTTTCTTTTTTCGCGCTGCCGCCGAATCGCTCATAAAAAAAAGTAATGCTTTGAAAAGTATTGACGAGGCCAGCGGAAAGCACGGACTGAAGTGGATGACTTTGGCGCGCACATTGCCTTATTTTCCGTCAGGGATATTGACGGCAGTCGGAGCTGTCAGCAAAATAAGCGAAAGAGATTACATAATTGCCAATTTAATCGGCAAGTTTCCTTCAACAGCTTTGGAGGTGGTAATAGGACATGATCTGGTAAATTACGAGCGCCATATGGGACGCCTCGCTCTGCTGATTGTTGCGGTTGCTCTTGTGTTCTGGTTCTACAATAACAGGAGGCGTAAATACAAATAACTTTTACGCAGACGGTGTGAAAAGTTTTCCTCCTGTAAATAAAAATCCTCTTTTGATGTAACGGTTTCAGCTACCAATCGAAACTGCAATCAAAAGAGGATTTTTTATAGATTGTAAAAGTTGAGATGTAAATATTTTTATATTTGCTTCGATGCCATACGTGAAGTTTGAACACAACTATTGGTAAAGAGTAGTATCCTCTATCGAGGTGCCGTCATCGAAAGCAATGCGGGTAATTCGCACATCGGCCTGATATTTGCTTATGTCAAGGGAAACTATCTTTTGGTCGTCGGGGAGCAACGTGTTCAGCGTCTTAATT
>JAXFPC010000006.1:0-11186 GCA_034180005.1 Acidaminococcaceae bacterium
TTTCAGGATGCTGGATTTACTCTCAAAGAATTGATTATTAAAGAGCAACATAATTGCAAGGCTACTGGTTATTGGAAAACAAACAGTATGAGATACAACTTTTTGCTTATTGCTCATGAGTATTTATTCGTGTTTAAGAAGTGAGGGACAACGATGATTCGTATTATAAAATGGAGCATATTGCGATATCGCTCTATTTTATCTATGACGATAGACATTTCAGAAGAATTAAATAGTGTTGTAATATGTGGTCAAAATAATGTAGGGAAAACAAATACATTACGAGCAATTAATCTATTTTTTCACCCTGAAAATTATGCTAGAGAAATAGATATGCCTAAAATTAAATATGCGACAGGTGGACAATCTATTCATCCTAAAATTGAACTAACTTTTTGGGATGATCAACATAATAAGTACTTGCTTTTGTGCAGAGATATGAAAAATTATTCAGAAAATTTGCCAGCAGAAAGTCTTACAGGTTATTCATTTGAGCCATATGGCAAAAAGAAGAAGAATAAATCAGAACTATCAGCTGAAGAAATTTCAGAATTGTTGGAACAGATGGAATTTATTTATATTGAGTCAATCAATACTTTTATTCCTGAATTGATAGGAAAAATAACTGATGGGATAATTGATGTTGAGTATGATAAAAGCCGATTCTCGCAGTCTAAGAAAGGATTAAAAGAAGCTTATGATACGTATGTTGATGGATTATCTACTTTATTGGGAACTTTTGCTAATGATATTTCTGATACATTTAGGCGGTTTAGAGAGAATTGGAAGGTGGAATTTATTGTTCCTAAAAATTCAGAAACATTCAGGGATTTAATATCTGAAGATATTAAATTGTCATTAAATGATAATGGAAGTGTCGGTGTTTTAGATAAAGGTGCAGGGTTGTAGAGATTAGCAACTATTTTTTTGAATTTTGAAATGTTATCTCGCATCAATAGAAAGTAAAATGTATTTGTATGTATTGATGAACCAGATTCCTATTTACACGAAGGGTTACAAAGAAAACTCAAATCTCTTTTTGATGAAAAAAGTAATTATATGCAACTGTTTTTTACAACACATTAAAAAATATTTATAAACGAATATAATATGCAAAATGTATTTTTGCTGGATTCAAATTATTCTGAGCAATATTCAGTTCGAAAAAAGAAAAATATTAATGTAATGGAAACGTTAATTGTTCATATTAATAAGCAAAATGGATATGATAAAATATGTTCACATTTAGGTATCGAGCCTGTAAACTATGAATTATTGCAATATAATAATTTGTTAGTTGAAGGAAATTGTGATAAAAAATATTTAACGGAATTAATTAAATTTTTTGGATTTTCTTGTCCTAACATAGAATCACTTAATGGTGCAGATAATGCTTTAAAATATTTGGAATTTTATAATTCTTATTACCATAATCAATACATCTAAATACAAACCTAAGATTAAAATTATTTTCGATAATGATATAATAAGGAAGAGAAATATATAATAGAGTAAGATCTAAGAATTATCAATATATATAGAAGTAAGTGCGATTTTGCTTCAGAATCATATGAATATCGGAAATATGAATGCAGAAAATAATAATACGAATAATGAGATTGAGGATTTTATATATCCGGAGGTTATGGTTTTTCTGATAAACTTGCTTTTGCAAAGAAAAAAATGAAAACGTTAAATGAGGAAAGAATATGTAAGAAAATTCACACGGCATCCTTTTCGGCGAAAGGAATCCTAGAATTATGTGAATTTGAGAAGAATTCTCTAAATCCAGATACAGGTGCGGAATTTTCATTTATATCATCAGGAAATCAAACTAATAAGGTAAAAGAAGGGTTGGCAGGAATGTTTAATTTGGAAGCAAATAAAGTGCTTCTATCTTTACTAAATGAGTGCAATAATAAATATCCTTATGTAAAGGAAGCTGTTAATAAGTTATGTGATTTTAGTCCAGAGAACAAATAATTAAAAAAGTTACAAATCTAATGGGGAAATTAGCAGTGAAATAGCTCAACTAACGGTATTTAAAAAATTTACAGCTATTGTTAATTCTGGAAATGGAACTGGGACCGGTAAAAAATCTAAAAACGTGCTTAAATTAAACGTATTTCCTAACACGCGACAAACGAAAAACATTTATTTTGAACGGCTTTGGATGTAGTGAACGGTAGAAAAAGAAGAGTTTGAACAACGCGTATTATTCTGCAAAATTTTTTCCGAATAATAAAAATTTTCCCATGATATTATTTATATTACGAAACAATATGAGGTCAAAAGCGAACCGTCGAATTCAGGGAAAAATTTAGAAAGCCTCCCGCCAGTTTGGTGGGAGGCTTTCTTGAAGATGGTGAGAAGTAAGCTCGGAATAGATGTGTAGAATAAAAACTGATAATTTCATTTTGGAATTGCAGCTGCAGGAATATTCTGTATAATAAAGCTGAAATCTTTAATTGTTTCGCGGTACTAAAATTCACGCGCAATTTCATGGAATTGTAAGCCGGGTCATAAAATGACGATATGTTTTCACGCAGGTTATTTGAGTAAAATTTTGAAAAACGGATTCACAATTATAGCCCGAGCAGACGTTGCATTATAATGCTGGTGACGGTTATGCCGATCCAACAGCATAGTCCCGTCATCAAAGGCTTGCCTCCGGTTTTCAACAATTTAACTATGTCAGTGTTAAAGCCTATGGCTGCCATTGCCAGGACGATGAAGAATTTGCTCAAGGTTTTTAAAGGAGCAAATGTTTCTGCTGGGATTCCCCGGTTAAGAGCCATAGTGGTGATCAACGACGCCAACAGAAAATAGATGATGAAGAAAGGGAAGCTTTGGCTGAAGTTGAAAGCGTTGCCATTTTGTTGTTTATTTTTAGACATGATGTAGGCTAGAATGAGCGTGATGGGGATGATGGCTAATGTTCTTGTAAGTTTTACCGTTACAGCTTTGTCCAAAGTGCCGCTGCCCAGTCCGTACATGGAATCCCACGTCGCTGCTACAGCTGTTACGGAGGAAGTGTCATTTACTGCAGTGCCGGCAAAAATTCCGAAGCTGTCACCGCTTATGGTGGAGAACCCGATTATACTGCCAAGCGTCGGAAAGAGCAGCGCGGCCAAAACGTTAAAGAAAAAAACTACGGAAATAGATTGCGCTATTTCTTCGTCATTGGCCTGTATTACAGGAGCCGTGGCGGCGATGGCGGAACCTCCGCATATGGAAGATCCTACTCCTACCAACGTGGAAATTTTAGCAGGTATGTTGAGAATTTTTTGCATGGCCCTGGCAATTGCGAGTGCCAACACAATTGTGCAGATGATGATAGGTAATGATTCTTTGCCTGTTTTCCAGATAATTGCCAAATTCATGCCGAATCCCAGTAAAATTACGGCGTATTGCAGTATTTTTTTGGAAACAAAACGGATACCTTCTTGAAATGGCGTTTTATTTTTTATCGTCAATGCCAGGAGCATGCCGCTGATAATTGCAAAGACGGGCGCTCCGATGATGGGGAATAAATTACCCAAAAACCAACACGGTATGGCAATACACAAACAAAGTAAAAAGCCTTTGCCGATTTTTCTTAAAGACATTAATTTTCCCACTTTCGTAATTTTAATAGAGTTTTATGATAACATAATTTTATGCAAAAGTTAACCTTTGCGTATACGAATGCGATTAAAAGAAGTTCGGAATACATGATTACGCGCGTCTAAATATTACACTGCGACACAATGAACAAAAAGCGAGCAAGGCCGTTATAAAGTGAGCGTGAAAGTTAATGATGACGCGCTTGCAGGTGTGCAGAAAATTATTGAAAAATTTAATTTGGCAGAATTGAATGGAAAGTATAAGTATACATCCGGATTGCCTGTTCAGTATATGTCGATATATTTCAAAGCGGAGTATGCCTACGGGGAAAAATATATTTTCTTATAAACGGTAATCCGGATGAATTGTGGTGTAATGAACTTGCAGAATATTTTTTAAATACTTTTGCAAAATACGGTGAAAAATCTGTTTTGCCGCCAAAGGAAAGTGTTTAGACGGAGACTTACTTGGTACGTTGAGTTTTAACTGATCTATAGTCAAACAGGTAGACGCGATTCGTGAAAATAATATTCCTTAGCCGGGTGTTAGTAGTGACTTCCGTATAAGTTGCAGATATGAATAAATAGATGTACAATATTCACATAAATAAAGTCAGGGGAGCTCGTATTGGCGGGCTGAGAGGAAGTACTCAACTTCGACCCTTTACCTGATGCGGATAATGCCGCCGTAGGAAGTCATACATAAGTTTTTCCGCAGGAGGCATTCATGAGGAGTGGCTCCTGCTTTTATTTATAGGCAACATATCGTTATTTAAAATACTTGTGAAATCCGATAGCTTTTGTCATGCATAAATGTAGCAGTTCTGCCGAGTATGGAGTTGTTATTTGACGCGCCGGTGCCGGGGTTCACTGTTTTGGCTTACGCTGTTACATAACATTTATCATGTTGTCAACAAAATAAAAACATAATTGAAAGGACGGAAACATCATGAAAAAATACGTGACTCAAATGGAAGCAGCTAAAAAAGGCATTATTACTCCTGAAATGAAAACTGTAGCTGCCGAAGAATATCGTGGAGAAGAAGAGATTCGCGAACTTGTAGCTAAGGGACAGGTGGTTATCTGTGCCAACAAGTTGCACAAATGCATTGCGCCAAAAGGCATTGGCTCCATGCTGCGCACTAAAATCGATGTTAATCTTGGAGTATCAAGGGATTGCAAGGATTATGATGTTGAATTGCAGAAAGTTATGGCGGCTGTCAATCTGGGAGCAGACGCTATTATGGATTTGTCATCGCACGGCAATACACAGCCTTTTCGTCGTAGGCTGATTGCCGAATGCCCGGCGATGATCGGTACGGTGCCTGTATACGACAGTGTCATTCATTATCAAAGAGATTTGGCTACATTGACAGCCAAAGATTTCATTGATGTAGTACGTCTTCATGCGCAGGATGGTGTTGATTTCGTTACTCTGCACTGTGGCATTACGCGGAAGACTATTGAACAAATTAAACGGCACAAAAGGAAGATGAATATCGTTTCGCGCGGAGGCTCGCTCGTTTTTGCATGGATGAGTATTACCGGGAAGGAAAATCCTTTCTATGAATATTTTGATGAAATTCTTGAAATTTGTCGCGCATATGACGTGACTATATCTTTGGGCGACGCGTGTCGTCCCGGTTGCCTTGCGGATGCCGGCGATGTGTGTCAGATTGAAGAGTTGGTTCGTTTAGGCGAGCTTGTCAAACGCGCGTGGGAAAAAGATGTGCAGGTGATAGTTGAAGGCCCGGGGCATATGCCGCTGGATCAGATTGAAGCCAATATGAAATTGCAGCAGACAATTTGCATGGGCGCTCCTTTTTATGTTCTGGGGCCCATCGTAACGGATATTGCTCCCGGTTATGACCATATTACCTCTGCTATTGGTGGAGCAATTGCGGCGGCATCAGGTGCGGCGTTTCTGTGTTATGTGACTCCTGCAGAACATTTGGCGCTGCCTAATGTGGAGGATGTTAAACAAGGAATCATTGCATCCCGTATTGCCGCTCATGCTGCTGATATTGCCAAGAAAGTTCCGCATGTTCGTGATATGGACGATGCGATGGCTGACGCCAGACGTATTTTTGATTGGGAAAAACAGTGGGAGTGTTCCATAGATCCCGAAACGGCAAAGAAATTTCGCGCCTATCGCGCACCTGAACATGAGGATTCATGTTCCATGTGCGGTAAGTTCTGCGCTGTAAGAAGCATGAATAAAGCGTTAAATGGCGAATATATTGACATTCTGTGACATCTTCACGGCAGTAAGTTTTTAAGTAAATGCAGGGAATAAAGCTGTGTGACGCCATCAAGTTGGTTGTTAATCTGACGTTTGTAATGGAACTTTCAGTGCGGCTTATTTCCGTGTAAAGTTTCGTAACGGAAAATTTGGTGAGTTAATTATTAGTTCTAGGTAAATTCCTTATTCAACAATATCCTAGTGTGTTTGTAGGAAATACATAAGGATATTTACTAAGCTGATAATATACATACAAAAAAAATAAATTAGATATATAACAAAAATGTGTAATAATTCGAGAAAAACTCGGATTATTGTTAATTTTCGACTGTACAGATGAAAAAATATAATGTATCATTAGTAAATAAATTGTAAATTTATTTTACAAAAATGGAAGGAGTAAGGAGTGTCGGCAGGTATAAGTTATTAAGGACGTGTGACATTTGCCGGCAGAGAGCAGTAACGGTGGCAGAGATCGGAAAGACCGTTTTATTTGATTATTTAGGAGATGAGAGCTTAATATGTATCGTAATTCTTATTGTCAAGCAGAACAAGTATTGAAGCGCACGTTAAACGGAAAGATGAAAATTACTCGTGCTCTGGTTGTGGCTTTTTTAGTGACCGGTGTTATCGCAGCCACGGGGACGACAAACATTGCAAATGCTGCAACAGCAGAGGCAATTACTGTGGGTGGCACGGAAGCCGTCGCGGACGGAACAGCAATTTATGCCAGCATGGCGGGCGACGGCGTTGTATTGGGAAAAGGGGCAAAAAGCGAAGGACTTCATGATGTCATAATTGGTGTCGGCGCGATAAGTCACGCAGCAACCGGAACAACAATTACAAGAAATATTTTGATAGGTGACGGTTCTGTTGCGGAATTAGGCGCAGTGGACGGTGTTGCCATAGGTACAGGTATCAAACTTAAAGGTGCGGATACAACGGCGGTTGGAGCGTGGGCAGCGGCCACAGGGTCAATCAGTTCTGCTTTTGGTTATAAAGCAGTAGCAAGCGGATCACAGTCATTGGCGCTTGGACAATCTGCAACCGCTTCCGCTTCTAATGCAGTAGCCGTTGGAGCGGCAACTGCTTCGGCAGATCAGGCTATTTCTATTGGTCAACAGGCCCAAGCTTTAAGTGCTAATTCGATTGCTATGGGACTGCGTGCAGCTGCTAATGATAAGCAGGGAGTGGCGATAGGTGCTCAAGCTGTTTCCAAAGGCAATGGTGCTGTCGCTCTCGGAGGATTTGCAAATGCTCTTGCACAAACATCCACGGCTATTGGCTGGGGTGTTGAAGCAACAGGTCTTCATTCTACAGTAATTGGCAGCGGTGAAGGTTCTACCTCAAGCACAGTATCTGGAGAAGCATCCGCGGCAATTGGTGTAATCAATAATGTATCCGGTAAGAATACGATGGTATTAGGTAACAAGGTGACGGCTACCCAAGATAACAATGTTATCTTGGGAGATTCTAGTACGGAAACATCGGCTACTTCTGCTGACGGCACGTTTAAGCAGGTCAGCGAAGCGAATATAACATCAGCTAGCGGAGCGACTTCTCTCAAGTACGGCGGATTTGCGGGAACTGCGGCAGGTTTGGTATCCGTTGGCGCCAAAGGTTCTGAACGCCAGATTACAAACGTAGCGCCGGGCGAAGTTTCCGCTACATCAACTGATGCCATCAACGGTTCACAATTATTCGCGACGGACACAACACTTGCTAATTTGGCAGGATCTGTAGCCGACGTGATTGGCGCGAATACAACAGTTAATCCGAATGGTACATTAAATGTTCCGGATGCAGGCATTGCCGGAACAAAACAGAAAAATGTAAGTGATGCCATTGCTGAAGCAAGAACAACTGTTACTTCTACGGGTAAGACAATCAATGTTACCTCTACTGAAAAAGACGGAGCATTTAACTTTAACGTAGAAGTGACTAAAGGAACAGTAACAGCAGGAGCTGACGGGAAAATAACGGCAGCCGGCGATTCGGCCGTAAGCGGTTCGACGATCAATAATTCCTTTGCAACCGTAGGCGATGTTGCCAATGCTATCAACAAGAGCGGTTTCACTCTGACAACAGGTAAAACAGGAACAGGCAGCAACTCTGCCAACGCGGAAGAACTGATTAACCCCGGCGATAAGGTGACCATGCAAGCCGGCAACAACCTTGACGTGGCGCAGACTGCAGGAGTCGTTACATATTCTTTGGCATCAAAATTGCAGGGAATCACATCTATCTCCAACGGCGGCACGACCATCACATTGGGAGATACGAACAATGTGGTAAATATGGGTGGCGCTAAAATAACCAACGTAGCGGAAGGTGAAGCTGCCAACGATGTGGTTACAGTAAGCCAATTGACGTCGGAAATTAACGGTGTGAAAACTGTGGTTACGTCCGATGATAAAACTGTGACTGTCAAAGAAACAAAAACTGTGGACGGTCCTACAACATATGATTTATCGGTGACTAAAGGAACAGTAACAGCAGGAGCTGACGGGAAAATAACGGCAGCCGGTGATTCGGCCGTAAGCGGTTCGACGATCAATAATTCCTTTGCAACCGTAGGCGACGTTGCCAATGCTATCAACAACAGCGGATTTACGCTGACAACTGATAAGACAGGTGCAGGCGCAAGCGAAGGTAAAACCGATACTTTGGTGAAACCGGGAAGCAAGGTTACACTGCAGGCAGGTGATAACCTGGCTGTAAAACAAGAAGACGGAAAAGTAACTTATTCTTTGAAAAAGGATATCACGCTTGATTCCGTAAAAACCGGTGATACCGTAATGAATAAAGATGGAATCACCATTAGTAACGGAACTGCCGGAAAATCGGTAAGCCTTACCAAAGACGGATTGAATAACGGCGGCAACAAGATTACCAATGTTGCAGCAGGTACAGAAGATAACGATGCCGTAAATGTAAAACAGTTAAAAACAGAGATTGGTAATGTTACCGGAAGCATAACGAATCTGACGGAAACTGTGGACAAGGGATTGAATTTTGGCGGAAATTCCGGAGATGTCGTGAATAAAAAATTAGGCGACACCGTGAAAATCATCGGTGAAGGTACAAAAGCTGATGACCAGTATGACGGTCAGAACGTTAAGACCATGACCGATGCAAACGGTAATCTTGTTATCAAATTGGATAAAAATATGGTAACGGAATCCGTGAAAACCAACGAAATCACTGTTGGCGGTAAAGGCGCGGACGGCGCCGCCGGTAAGGACGGCATTGTTGCTGTGAAAGGAGCCGACGGTAAAGACGGTGTAACAATCAACGGCAAAGACGGCACTATCGGTATGAACGGTAAAGACGGCGCATCTGCCACTTTGGGCGTTAAGGAAGGACGTTCCGGTGTCGACGGTAAAGCCGGCGAAACGATGATCCGTATCGAGTATAAGGATAAAGACGGCAAATCCCATGAAGTCGCAACATTGGATGATGGCATGAAATATACTGGTGATAAGGGTTTAGCTGCTGTGAAATTGAACAATGTAACGAATATTGTTGGCGGCAACAAGGGAGATTTGAGTGACGGCAACATCGGCGTTGTTGCTGAGCAAGACGGCGATAATGCGAAACTGACCGTTAAACTGGCCAAAGATATCAAAGGTTTGAGTAGTGTTGAGTCGGAAACCTTTAAGTCCGGCGATACTGTTATCAACAGCAGCGGTATGACCATAAACAACGGCAGTGCCGGAAAATCGGTAAGCCTTACCAAAGACGGTTTGAACAACGGCGGCAACAGAATTACGAATGTGGCTCCCGGTGTTAACGGCACCGATGCTGTCAATGTGAATCAGCTGGGAGAAGTAAACAACAGGGTGACGGAAGTCGCTCAAGACGTGCAGCATATCGGAGCGCAAGCAGCTGCTTTGTCTGCGTTGCAGTCCATTCAGTATGATCCGCTGGAACCTACACAGATTATGGCAGGCTACGGTTATTATGACGGAACAAGTGCTTGGGCGTTGGGCGTAGCTCATTACGAAAATGAATCTACCATGTTCCATGGCGGTTTATCTTGGGCAGGCAGCAATAGCCATTTGATGATTCACGCAGGTATTACCTGGAAATTCGGCAAGAGCAATGCGGAACAGTCCGTAAACGACCGTTATCGTAAAGGACCTATCAGCGCTTCCTATGCATTACAACATGAAATGTCTGCAATTAAAGAAGAGAACAAAGGCTTGAAAAATCAGGTTGTGGCATTACAAGCGGAAAATGAAGAAATTAAGGCATCGTTAGCGCAGATGAAAGCTAAATTAGGCTTATAATTTGCGCAGGGCTGAGCTTCATAGCGCGGAATGCGCTATGAAGCGACTGCTTTTTGACATTCGAAAGAAGAGAAAGAGCTTATTTTCTGAACAGCCTTGATGATTTTAATGTATGTGTGGGACAGGAAAGGATATATTATGAAAAATATTAAAAGATTTGCGTTTATGGTAGGCGTTATGCTTGGCGCCGGTGTGTGGAGCGTATCTGCATATGCTATGCCGGACAGATTGCTGAGCGAGGCACCGGAGAAAGTGGCGGTTGCAACGACCGAAAATAAATTGATTTTGGTTCCGGTTGCAAATGATGCCGTAAAGGAAGCGCTACATGCTTATGTAGAAGCGTGGGGAAGAGCTTTGGCGGAAGCAGAAGCCGTAAAACAGAAGAAAGAATCCGGAGCAGCGCTGACAAATTTGGATAAGCATTGGCTGCGTTCTCTGAGAAGGCATTTCTTCGCCAGAGATTTCTGCATAGACTCTACTTGCAAGGTGCATTTCTATAAAAGTTCCTTAAACTGGAATGGAGAAAACCTTAAGGAGAAAGAATATAATTATGAAACCTTAGCTGCATATAATGAACGTGACGGCTACACCAACAGCTACGGTTTTGCAGAGCTGATCTCCATGGTTGACGAGATTAACGCATTTATAAAAGAAGAATCCATGGCAGGAGGACCTTCAACAGAGGAGCGCGCAGCTGCCATCGAACAGGGTATCCTGGCAATTATGGACAAGGCGCAAGTACGCGTTAGCAATGAAGAGTTGCGCTCTTATATGAATGAAACGGTGTGGTATGCCGCTAAGCAAACCGTTAAAGACATGGAACGCAAAGCGATGTGGGCAAGCGTTAAGGACGAAGAAAATTAAAGCGCTTGTTAAAAACAGTTTCTTAGTGCGTTGAAACTGGTAAGATGAATGAAACCTCCGATTGTGAGCAAATGCTCACAATCGGAGGTTTTGTTATGAAAAGTTGTAATTTGCGTTAAGTATATAGGCTGAACCGATTGAAGGATGAGTCAGTTTCGGTATGCATTGCATTTATATCTATAT
>JAXFPC010000010.1:0-4430 GCA_034180005.1 Acidaminococcaceae bacterium
AGGCGTGTTCAGCGAATTTGACCTGAACGGTAAAACAGCAGGCGCCGTTTCCGTCGGCAAGGCTGACAAATTGCGTCAGATCATCAACGTGGGAGATGCTACGGAAGATACGGATGCAGTTAATCTGCGTCAGCTGAAAGCTGTCAAGGATTCCTTGAATACAACCATAACGGAGAACAGCGTACATTACTACTCTGCCAAGAGCGATAAACAAGCCGCCGGAAGCAACTATGCCAATGACGGAGCTAAGGCTGCCGACAGCATGGTTATCGGTATCAATTCTTCTTCCGAGGGAGTGAACAGCACGGTACTCGGAAATAATAATAAATTGACCGGAGTCAAGAATCCCAGCGCTCCTTGGAACAACAGCATCGTTGTCGGACAGAACATAGAAGTTGAGGGAGTGAACAACGCGGTTTTTGCTACCGATTACCATAACTATGATAACAAGCTGACAAAGGTCTTCGGAGAACAGAACACGGTACTCGGCGTGGGCAATCTCGTAGGATATACCGCTGTGCAAAACGGCACGGAGTGGGAATACACCAAGAAAGGCATCGGCAGTGACCAGAATGTTGCTGTAGGTATGACGAATACAGTTAACGGCGGCAGCGTAGTGGTAGGCACAAGTTCCGAAGCGGACGATTTGGGAACTTCCATCGGTCACGGCAATGCCATAATTGGCATGAATGACGGCGGCGGACAGCGCGGCGTTGCCTTGGGTAATGATCTGAAAGTAAAAGGCGAGGAAGCGGTAGCGATCGGCAACGAAAGTGAAGCTGTTTCAGACTGGTCGATTGCTATGGGATCGAAGAGTAAGGCTCGCGGTGTATACTCCTTGGCTATCGGTAAGGACAGTGTTGCTGAAAAAGATTTTGCTACTGCTGTCGGCTTCGGAGCTAAAGCAAATTTGGAAAATAGTGTGGCACTGGGAAGCTGGTCCATAGCTTCTACCGATAAGGGTATGGCAGGTTATGATCCCGCTACTAAAGCAGCTTCCACGGACGCAAGTGCAACGTGGAAATCAACGGCAGCCGCCGTATCCGTAGGTGATAAGGCTCAGGGAATTACCCGTCAAATCACTAACGTGGCAGCAGGTACGGAAGATACGGACGCCGTGAACGTAGCGCAGCTGAAAAAGTTGCAGGAAACCGTAAATAATACTGCGGGAGAAGCTGCCAAACATTCAACAGTTGTAGCCGGAGATTATGTGCAAGTTGTAGAAGGCACCAATGCTGCCGGCGGTAAGGAATACACCATAAGCGGACCGCAACTGACCTCTGCCGACGGTACGGTGAAGATCACCGACAAAGTGGAGAACGGCAAAAAAGTAGGCTATAACCTGTCCGTAGATACTTCAGCTATTTCCGGAGAAATCAGCAAAGGCATGAACTTTGCAGGAGATACCGGAGCTGCCGTGAACAAGAAGTTGGGAGAAACTCTTGCGATCAAGGGCGGAGCTACGGAGCTGACCGAAGGCAACATCGGAGTGGAAGCGAAAGACGGAGCGCTGAACGTTAAGCTTGCCAAGAACGTAAAGGGAGTAGAAACCCTGGAAGTAAAAGAGAAGATCACCGTTGGAGAAACAGTGATCGGCAAGGACAGCGTGACCACAAAGGAGATCAAAGCAGGAGATACGACTGTCAATAATGACGGCATGAAGATCAACAACGGACCGAGCATCACGAAGGATAATGTGGACATGAACAACCAGCAGATCCACAACGTGAAGGAAGGGACTGCATCCAGCGATGCGGCAACGGTAGGTCAGGTAAGAAATATAACAGACCGCCTGGGAGGCAGAGTGGACAAAGTAGGAGCAGGAGCTGCGGCATTGGCGGCATTGCACCCGGTAGACTTTGATGCCGATGACAAGTTGGATATAGCGGCAGGCTGGGGTAATTACCGCGGTGAAAACGCTTTGGCTTTGGGCGCATTCTATCGTCCGGACGAGAGGACGTTGTTCAGCATCGGCGGAACTTTCGGCAACGGCGAGAACATGGTGAACGCCGGGTTTACCTTCAAGCTTGACAGAAGAGCTGAGAACGGCGGCATTCGTCCGATCACTTCCAAAGCTGCTCTGGTCAAGGAAGTTAAACTTTTGAGAACTGATAACGAAGCTCTGCGCAAAGATAATGAAGAAATTAAGAAAAATAACATGGAAATGCGTGAGAGAATGCAGCGTATGGAAGAACAGCTGGCTCAATTGTTGAAAAAATAAGTTTTAATTGTCAAACTGCGTAAAACAGCGGACACGGAAGAAATGGTAGCTGTTTTAAAGTATTTGGGAAATAGGTTTCGCATGGGAGCGCGAGGCTTCCGGTGTAGCGGTATGACGTAAAAAATCTCCGCGTACTTGAGGTACGCGGAGGTTTTTACGTTTTCTCGCCGATGTGGAAATTTTCTCTCAAAGCTCTGGGGGCAGAATTATTTCTTGAGACCTGATAACATCTTGTTTTCAAGGCGTAGCTCGGCAGTTTATAAATACTGTTGAATAGTTTGCGCGAAAACCGGGCTTTCCAGTTCGTGGACAGCGGCAAAGGGGATTTTACGCTCACCTACGGTAAGCAGCTGCAGATGAGTGTCGATGCGGGTTAGCGGACCTTCTGTTTCCGAGTAGCAGCCTTTGCCGCGGTATTTACAGTGAAAGACGGTTACTTTGACCGTAGGCTGACTTCCTGCCAGCAAGCAGCTGCGCAACAGCCGCAGTTTTTCGTCCAGTTCTTTTTGCTTTTCTTTCGCAGGCTCGGAGGGGAAAAATAAAAAATCTTCGTAGCTTGCGGCAGCTTCTTCGTAGCCGCGCAGAGCCGAGAAGGGCGCGAAGATTTTGGCTCTTTGTTCCTGCGGCATGGGAGGGTGCGCCGAGCTTAGCGGACGTGTTTTGTTGATGATATCGGCATATTTTTTCATTTTCAGGCTTTGTGTCCTCCAATCTGACGATTGCGTTCCGCTCCGGTTGCTACTTCCGAGAGGCTTACGGCTTTCATGACGGCATTATTGCCGAAACGGCGCTTGATATTGATGAGCGTCTGCTGCAGCTGCCGTTCTTTTTCCGGGGGAATGTCTTCGGAAAAAAGAACGGGTTGGCAGTATTGCTCCGGCAGCACATTGTTGGCGGTGACGGTGAAGCGTCGCAGAAAGAGCTGCCGGTTTACTATTCTGTCGTACAGCGTCAGTCCTTTGGCTGTGATAAGACTTGTGCTGCAAGTGGCATTTCTCAGCCTGACAGTGCCGTGAGCCGGAACGGGCAATCTTCTGCCGTAGCTGTCGATACAGACGGAGCCTGTGTAGTCGGGTTGCAGACTGCTTACATCATAACCGGCGTGGAGCGTCAGGGAGTCAGTGCGCAGTCCTTTTTCCGCCAAATCAAGAGCAAGAGCGTCCAGCATTTCCGTAAGCACTATGCGCCCTTCGCTGAAAGAATACGGACGATGCAGCACCTGACCGGAGCAAAGGGAATGTTTTTTTGCCTTGTAATTTTTGATCGCCGCCATGGTGCACGGTTCCATGCCCCAGGCATGATCTATCAGCAGCTCCGCATTGATGCCGAAGAGCTTGTATAAAAGTTTTTCATTGTCAAGGCTGCAGCGGGCAATATCTCCCATGGTGTTCATGCCGTTCTCGGCCAGCTTGCGTGCCAAACCGCGACCGATCTGCCAAAAATCGGTCAACGGACGATGCTCCCACAGAAATTCGCGATAGCCGCGTTCGTCCAGTTGCGCCGCCGCCAAACCGTTTTGTGGTGGCGGCAGTTTTTTCGCCCAGATGTCCAGAGCTATTTTGGCAAGATATAAATTTGTGCCGACGCCGGCTGTAGCAGGCAGGGCGTACTTTTTCCACAATTTTTGCAGCAGTTCTTCCGCCAAGTCGAGCGGTGCTTTTCTATAGAGGGACAGATAGTTGGTGAGATCTATAAAACATTCGTCAATGGAATAGATGTGAATGTCTTCCTTGCTGAAAAAACTCAGGTAAAAAGAGTAGATTTTTGCCGATAAATCGACATAATACGACATACGGGGCGGCGCTACGATCATGCTCAACTGCAGGGATTTATTCCGCTGCAGAAGATTGCTGTCGCAGGAGGTGCCGGTAAAACGGCGTTGCGGCGCGGCGTAAAGACGTCGACGATTGATGGCGTCTACAACTGCGGTAACTTCAAAAAGGCGGGGACGTCCGGGGATGCCGCAGGCTTTTAGCGCCGGAGAAACTGCCAGACAGATTGTTTTCTCGGTGCGGGATTTGTCCGCCACCACCAGATTGGTCGTCATGGGGTCAAGACCGCGCGCTTTGCATTCGGCAGAAGCGTAGTAGGATTTCAAATCAATAGCCAGATAAAATTTTTGTGCAGCCATTTGCTCAGCTCCGTCTTTCTTTGTACTTGAGTAAATTATACAATTACAATGCGGCGTTGTACAGATAAAAATAAAAAA
>JAXFPC010000020.1:0-6852 GCA_034180005.1 Acidaminococcaceae bacterium
TGCCGGAGCCGGCGCTCCGGAAAAACTCCCCTGCGGCAACTCCAGGCGCGCTGCGAACTCCTCAATCGAATATTTTCCGCTACCTATCTGCACCAATGTCCACACAATATTTCTCACCATGTGGTATAAAAAACCGTCACCGGCGATGCGAAAATACAGCTCGTCGCTTTTATCCTCCCAGCAAGCATGATAAATACTGCGCACCGAATTACCGGTCACGCTGCCGCTGCTGCGAAAATCTGCGAAATCATGAGTACCGACAAGTAATGACGCCGCTCTGTTCATAAGTTCCGCCGACGGCCTTTCACGCAGCTGCCAGGCATACCTGACGAAGAACGGATTGTCTCGTTCGTTACAAATAATTCTGTAACCGTAACATTTCCACTTGGCGCTGAAGCGAGCGTGAAAATCACCGTCCGTTTCACAGGCGCTCAGAACCGCCATATCCGCGGGCAGCAAAGCTGCCGACGCGCGCACTATATTTTCCGTTGGTATGCTTCCTGAAGTTTTAAAGGAAACTGTCTGCGTGAGAGCATGAACTCCAGCATCCGTACGCCCCGATCCTGCCAAAGTTATCTTTTCGGCGCACAATTTGCTCAGGACCTCCTCTAAGACGCCCTGGACGGTTCGTTCTTCTTTCTGGCGCTGAAATCCATGATAATCACTGCCGTCATAGGCAATTTCAAGCTTGATATTTCTCATAATCCGTACCAACGCAAATATCCCATAGAAGCCGCCAAAGCAAGCATGATGACATACGCCGCGGCATCACGCACACCGTAAGCCAGTTCGTGCATCCTCGTACGTCCCTCACCGCCGTTATAACAACGCGCTTCCATAGCGACAGCCAGCTCGTCCGCGCGTCGGAATGCGCTTATAAAAAGCGGGACCAGAATGGGAAGCATATTTTTCACACGCTGCAGGATATTGCCGCTTTCAAAATCAGCTCCGCGAGCTGTCTGAGCCTTCATGATCCTGTCCGTTTCTTCCAGCAGGCTGGGAATGAAGCGCAGTGCGATAGTCATCATCATAGCCAGTTCATGCGCCGGAACACCCACAGCTTTAAAAGGACGCAGCAGCTTTTCGATGCCGTCCGTCAGCACGATGGGAGAAGTCGTAAAAGTCAGCACTGAGGAAAAAATCAGCAGCAACATGATGCGCGCCGCCATTTTTACCCCCATGTCCACTCCCTCGGCAGTGATTTTGAAAAAATTCCAGGCAAAGACCACCTGCTCTCCCGGAAAGGTAAACATATGGATAAGCATAGTCACCGCCACAATGAGCCATACAGGTTTCAAAGAGCGCAGCACAGTCAGTACAGGCAAGCGAGAGAGCGCTATGACAAATGCGGCAAAAGCGACCAGAACCCCGTAAGAAAACGGAGATACTGCCAGAAAAATGGCCACAATATAGATAAGCGTAGCTATAATTTTAGTACGCGGATCCAGCTTATGCACAAATGATATTCCCGGAAAATACTGTCCCAAAGTTATGTCCGTCAGCATGAAGCTTTCCTCCCTATCCGTTTAAGCTCCCGCAGCAAAGAATCCGCGTCCGTCAGGTTGAAAGGCAGATCCATACCCTTGCTGCGCAAAAGCTGCGCCAGCTTAAATACCTGCGGTATATCCATACCTGCCGCCTGCAACTCCAAACTGTATTTGCGGAAAATCTCCGCCGGAATGCCGTCATACATAATCACACCGTCATTGATGACGATCAGACGTTCTGCATACTTGGCCGCTTCCTCCATGCTGTGAGTCACAAGAATAATCGCAATGCCTTTCTTCGCATGCAGAGTCATTACCTCTCTGAAAACGGCATCTCGTGAGCGGGGATCAAGTCCGGCCGATGGTTCATCCAGAATCAGATAATCCGGAGCAAAAGCCACTATACCGGCAATGGCGACACGCCGCATTTGCCCGCCGCTAAGTTGAAAGGGAGAACGTTTCGCGTACACATCGTAAGACAAACCGACAAAAGCCATAGCTTCTCTTACCAGCTTATCCGTTTCCTCCTCGCTCATTCCCTTGTTGCGAGGGCCGAAAGCAATATCATCGTAAACGGTTTCCGCGAACAGCTGATGCTCCGGATACTGAAAAACCATTCCTACTCTGCGCTTTGCCTGTTTGCTTTTATCTCCTTTAGCCGCCAAATCGACGTCATCTACCGAAACTTTGCCCCTATCCGGCGACAAAAGTCCGTTAAAATGCTGAATGAGCGTGGACTTGCCGCTACCCGTATGTCCTATCACGGCAACGATTTCTCCCTTGCTCACTTGGAGTCCCACACCCTTAAGAGCTTGGCGTTCAAAGGGTGTTCCTTTTGAATATGTATAAAAAATATCTTCCAATTTTATTGACATAATGCCTGTGCCAGCTCCTCGTCTCTGATAATCCCCTCCGGCAGACGTACACCGCTCCGACGCAGCTCCGACGCCAACTTGGCGGCTAAAGGGGCTTCCAAACCCATGCGTTCAAGTTCTTCTACTCTGCTGAATACCGCACGGGGCGTTCCCTGAAAAGCAATCTTGCCGCCATCCATCACTACGACGCGTTTCGCCGTCAGAGCTTCTTCCATGTAGTGCGTTATGTAGACAATAGTGACGCCTTTCTCTTCGTTCAGCATTTTCACCGTATTCAGTATCTCCCTGCGTCCGCCCGGATCAAGCATTGCCGTCGGTTCATCCAGCACCACGCACTCCGGAGCCAGCGCCATAATTCCGGCTATGGCAACGCGCTGCTTTTGTCCGCCGCTCAAACGATGCGGAGCGTGTTTGGCGTAATCCAGCATCCCTACGGAAGCCAAAGCCTTTTCAACCCTCGGCCTTATCTCCGCGCTCGGAACTCCGATATTCTCCAATCCGAAAGCAACGTCCTCTTCCACAACTGCCGCCACGATCTGATTGTCAGGATTTTGGAAAACCATACCCACGCGACGTCGCAATTCCCAAAGCTGCGAAGCGTCTCTGCTGTCCAACCCGTTTACCAGACAGCTCCCCTCCGTCGGAAGCAATAAGGCGTTCAAATGCCTGGCCAAAGTCGATTTTCCGCTGCCGTTGGCTCCGATCACCGCCACGAACTCGCCCTTCGCTATTTCCAGATCGATTCCGTCCAAAGCCCTGACTTCAGCGCCTTCCGCATCACGATAATAATGCTTCAGCCCTTCTATTTTTATCACAGTAATGCCTCCGTTTTCAATGATGTGCTTTAATTATATATGCGACAAAAAAAATAGTCAACCTAAATAAATATCAGGTTGACTTAAATTATCTTGCCCTAACGGTTATTTCTTCTTGCCCAAATAAGCCGCTCTGATTTCCGGATTGGCCAAAAGCTCTCTGCCCGTTCCTGTCATGGTTATTTTGCCAGTTTCCAAAACGTAGGCGGCATCCGCAATTTTCAAAGCCATATTGGCGTTCTGTTCTATCAGCAACACCGTCATTCCCTGCTTATTGATCTCAAGAATAATATTAAAAATATCTTTGATAATCAAAGGCGCCAACCCCAGCGAAGGCTCGTCCATCATCAGCAGCTTAGGTCTCGACATAAGAGCTCTTCCCACAGCCAACATTTGCTGCTCGCCTCCGGAAAGCGTGCCCGCCATCTGCCAGCTGCGTTCTTCCAAACGGGGAAAAAGCTCGTAAAGCCACTTAATATCCTTTTCAATCTCGTCGTCCTTACGCAAGTACGCGCCGATACGCAGATTTTCCAGAACTGTCAGGTTGGGGAAAACCCTGCGTCCCTCCGGAACAAGCGTGATGCCTGTTTGAACTATTTTACCGGAATTCAGTCCGGTGATGTTCTTATCCCCGTAATACACAGAACCGGAACCCGGTCTTACCAACCCCATAATAGTGCGCAGAAGCGTACTTTTTCCTGCGCCGTTGGCTCCGATGAGGGTAACTATCTTTCCGTCCGGCACTTCCAGGGACACGCCTTTCAACGCTTCAATGCCGCCATAGGAAACTGTAAGGTCTTCTACTCTAAGCATCTTCCTCTACCCCCAAATAAGCTTCGATAACTCTGTTATTGTTCTGAATATCCGCGGGCGCGCCCTGCGCAATTTCCATACCGAAATCAATAACATAAATTTTATCGGATATTTCCATGACCAGATCCATATGATGCTCGATCATAAAAACGGTCAGCTGATATTCATCGCGTATTTTGCGAATAAACTCCGTCAACTCTTCCGTTTCCTTGGGATTCATGCCTGCTGCCGGTTCATCAAGCAGTAATACCCGCGGCTCCGTCGCCAACGCTCTGACTATTTCCAGACGACGCTGCTTGCCGTAAGGCAGCGAAGAAGCTTTTTCATCGCGCAACTCCCACAAATCGACCTTACGCAACAGCTGCTCCACATCCTGTTCGACAAGCTGCTGCTCCTTGGTATACCAGGGAAGATGCAGCGCCGCTGACAAAAAGTCGGAACGCATATGCAAATGCTTGGCTATCATAACGTTTTCATAAACGGAAAGTTCTTTGAAAAGACGAATATTCTGAAATGTTCTGGCTATGCCTATTTTGGCGATGTCGCTGGGTTTCTTGCCGGTAATTTTCACCGTCTCTCCCGAAGGCAAAGTATAAAGCACATCTCCGTCAGAAGGAGTGTACACTCCCGTAATCATATTGAAAGCTGTGGTTTTTCCGGCTCCGTTAGGCCCGATAAGTGCCACTATCTGATGCTCTTCAATCTCTATACTCAACTGATTTACGGCAGTTACGCCGCCGAAACGCATAGTTATCGCGTCAGTTCTCAGAATGGTGCTCATAATCCGGCTCCTTTCTGTCCCTTGCTTCTCAGAGGATTACGCAAAAATCCGCGCAGTTTATCCCAGGTAAATTCCTCCGTACCCATAATGCCTTTGCGCCAGAAAAGCACGCACATCATCAACAGCACCGAGAACATGACCATGCGAAATCCGGGACGGAACAGCGGCACAGCCATGCCGAACAACTCCAACGGTTCATCGAATACGCGCAGATACTCCAACCCGGCAGTTACGATGACGGCTCCCAGCATGCTGCCGGTAATGCTGCCCATGCCTCCCAAAACAATTATCAGCAGGAAATTATACGTCAGAGTGAAGAGAAAGTTCTTGGGATCGACCGTACCCAGAAGAGTTGCATAAAGACCACCCCCAATGCCGGAAAAAAAGGCGCTCAACATAAAAGCCAAAGACTTATGTTTAAAGAGATCTATGCCCATAGCTTCGGCAGCGATCTCATCTTCGCGAATAGCTTTCAACGCCCTTCCGTAGGACGAGTTGATGAAAGCGGTCACAAAGATGAAACATACGGCAGTCGCCACAAAGATATAGCGCACATCGTTCAGAGCCGGAATATCCTTGATGCCTAAAGCGCCATTGGTAAAACTTTGAGCGTTGGTTATGATTATACGAATAATCTCCGAAAATCCCAAAGTGGCAATAGCTAAATAATCTCCACGCAGTCTGAGCACGGGAGTGCCTATCAGAAAAGCGGCAAAAGCCGCCAAAATACCGCCTGACAGCAGCGCCAGCCACAAAGGCATATGTATATCGGCTATAGCAGGATGCATGGGTACCGCATAAAAAACGTTGGCACGCAAATCCACCGGCACGGTAAAGATGCCGACCATATAAGCTCCTATCGCCATAAAACCCGCCTGCCCCAGACTGAACTGCCCGGCAAAGCCGTTTGTCAGATTCATGGAAAGGCCTATGACAGCGTAGATCATACAGAGATTAATAACTCTGCGTAAATATGAATCCAATTCAAACTGAGCGTAACAGGAAGCAGCGAAAAGAATGGCTATAGCCGCTACGGTCAGCAGTATATCTTTTTTATTCTTCATGCTTACACCTTCTCAGTCGTTTTTTCTCCCAACAAACCCGTAGGCTTGTAAAAGAGGATGATAATCAGCACTATAAAAGCAAAGGCATCACGATAGCCGGAAAGCTGCGGGAAAAACGCCACGATCAGAACCTCGCCCAATCCCAGGATAAATCCTCCGATAACAGCTCCCTGAATATTACCTATGCCGCCGATAACAGCTGCAATAAAACATTTCAAACCGGGCATAACACCCAACATCGGCGTAATCCCGGGATAACGCACGCCCCACATGAAAGCGCCGACAGCCGCCAACGCACTGCCGATGATAAAAGTCGTGGAAATTACCCGATCTATGTTGACACCCATAACACGCGCTATTTCATAATCCTTGGACACGGCGCGCATCGCCATTCCGATTTTTGTGTTGTTGACGACGTGCAGCAAAATCGCCAGACTGATCACCGTTATAACAGGTATCACCAGAGCGATGGCCTGAATCTGAACTCCGGAAACGGAAATATTCTGACTGAGCACCGGAATGTCGGGAAAGCGCAGCGGTCTGCCGCTGAACAGATAATTGGCCAGATTTTCCAAAAGAAAGGAAGCGCCGATAGCCGAAATCAGCACGGAATTTTTAGGAGCTTCACGCAACGGACGATAAGCGGTGCGCTCGATCAGCACGCCAAGCAAAGCCGTAGCCAAAATAACCAGCACAAACGTCAAATACCAGGGAATATGAAAAACCGTTATCCCGAAAAAAGCAAAATAGCATGCCATCATCACAATATCGCCGTGAGCAAAATTGATCATCAGCAAAATGCCGTACACCATCGTATAACCTATGGCAATCAGGGCATACAGACTGCCCAGCGAAATGCCGTTAACAAAATGCTGAGCCAGGCTCAAAACTGACATATCGGCAATGGCCTGAAAAAAATCAGCAAACAGATTCATTATTTCACCACCATAATTTAATCAAGAAAATGCTCCCTCCTCCTACGGAAGTGGGAGCATCATCTCTTAAAAGTCAAAGCTT
>JAXFPC010000055.1:0-25584 GCA_034180005.1 Acidaminococcaceae bacterium
TGGCGTCTCAGCGACTGCACGCTTTATGTTACGGTGGAGCCGTGTCCCATGTGCAGCGGTGCCATTGTCAACGGTCGCCTGGGTAGAGTCGTGTTCGGCTGCCCGGACAGTAAGGCCGGCGGTGCGGAATCTATTTTTAATATCATTAACAACCCCAATCTCAATCACAGGTCGGAAGTTGTCAGCGGCGTTTGTGAGGAAGAGTGCGCGGCGATCATTAAAAAGTTTTTTCACCGTCGACGCAGAGAAAATAAAGATGACAAGCGCGTTTCTAAAGGTTGAGCTGCTTGCAAAGAAGAGATGTTTCCTGTATAATTAACAATGTTAACGGAGATGTAGCGAAGTGGTCATAACGCGCCTGACTCGAAATCAGTTGGACCGCAAGGTCTCGTGGGTTCGAATCCCACCATCTCCGCCAATTTTTTCAATAACCGTACATTAAATATTCGTGGCTCTGCGGATTCGTTCGCAGAGTTGTTTCATTTACGTTTGTATATTTTCAGTGTACCGTAAATTTTTTTTAAACAATAGGGACTTTAAAAGTCCATAGTGGACAAAGATGGAATAGTGTGGTAGAATTTATTCACAATAAAAATTAACGAAGGGGATTTATGATTATGACGTTGGAAAAATTTGTAAAAATATTATACAAAATGACGGTTGCGTACGTTCACTGAAGAGGAGGAAAAAAATTATGTCGTTGGATAAGTTCGTAAAATTTTTATATAAAATAACGGTAGCTTATGTGCATTAAAAATATTATTACGAAAAAAATATAAAAGCCGCAACATTTTCGGTAAGGAGAAAATGCTGCGGCTTTTATATTAGCAGTAATATAAAACAATTAAGTTTTTTAATAAATCAGTTGACAAGCTTAATAGTAATATGTATAATTGACTTAACAAATTGATATTGATATTACAGGTGCGCTGCTTAATAGAGAAGCCGGTGAAAATCCGGCACGGTCCCGCCGCTGTAAAGTGGAGCAAATTTTAATCACGTCACTGGGAAACCGGGAAGGCAAAATTTGCTGTGAAACTGAGTCAGAAGAACTGCCTGTAAAATGCATCGTCGTTTGACCTGCGAGAGACGGGGAGAGATGTGCGGAGTGGATTTATTATTGTTGGATTGCTTCGTGAATTTCTGCCGTTTTTCAGAGATGTCGGTTTAGGTCGGTATCTGTGAGGAGCGGTTTTCTGTTTCTATATGCAAAGGTTAATTGATGGCTGTAACCTTTGGAGAGTGGTTGAGCCATTGATGCTGTCATGAAATTTGTACACAGTGCCGGACACACTGTGAAATGCTATTCTCAAGTTCTCTTTATTGTCGGAACATTATCCTTTCTCCTCTCTAAAATGCTGCGGCGTAGGGGTGCGCTGCAGCACCACAAATTCAGCCATCACTGAAAGTGGTGGCTTTTTTTGTCGCCGCGAAGCAAAGGAGGCCTGATTATGAAAGAATTGTATCTTGCCGGAGGTTCTTATTACGATATGCAGGAAGTGTTTTCCCGAGTTGCCGGGGTTGAGGACACTGTCGCCGGTTTCGCGGAGGGTGATGCAGCTTTCGGCGACGCGGTGGAATGCGTAAAAATAACTTACAATCCCAAACAGACAGATTTGACAACTCTGATGAAAGTTTTTTTCGAGGTGGTTGATCCGTATACTTCTGCAGAGCCGCGTTATCGTACCGGGATCTACTATGTGAGCAATGAGGATTTGCCGCAGTTGGAGTATTTTTATAGATTTATGCAGTTGCGTGGTGCCGAACCAAGTGCTGCACTGGGCAATCTTATCGTAAACGATACTGTTACACCCAAGCGGGAGCAGCGTCAGCTTATGACCCAGCTTGCTCGTCTGCAGCTGTTTAGGGCAGCACCGCAGGAAGAACAATATTATCTGCGCCAACATCCGGACTTTGACAGCAACATTGATTTTGCAGCGTTGGTCAAGGCGGGATTAATCAAGTAGCTATATACGGACCGGACAACCGTACGACCGTGTATATAAATGCTTCTCAAATCTTTTTCGGAAAAATTTGGGCGGCGGTGCGTTTGCCGAGTGAGAGCGGTAGGACCCGTCGGACGGAATTCTGAAAGGAAAGTTTTTTTGCGGAGGTGATAGATTCAGCTTTAATGTCTTAATTGACTTTGGTAAATATCAATAAGGAGGAAAAGCCGATGGCTGATGAACAAGAAAAGAAACCGTCAGTTGTTGAGGGAGAAAGACCTTTGACAGACGAAGAATTGGTCGCCATGTTGAGAAAATCGGAAAAAGTTGCCGAATTTCCTTCCGTATCGTTGGACGAGTTTACAGAGGCGTCTTGGGACGAATGGGTAGAAGCCTGTAATGCTTTGCTTAAGGGCGCACCCTTTGAGAAAGTTATGTATACCAAAAATTATGAAGGTATAACTTTTGATCCTATCTACAGGCGTGTGGATGTTGACGAAATTTTGCCAACCGATAATTATCCAGGTATGGGCGACTATTTGCGCGGCGCCACGGTAAACGGCTATGTGCATGAACCTTGGGGCATAGCGCAAAGTTGTGACGAAACGCTGCCTGCTGAAAACAATAAACTGCTGAAACATGAGATTGATAAGGGATCTACCGTATATAATATCAAACTTGATACAGCGACTCTGCAAGGCGTGGACGTTAAGGACGCGGAAAAACCGGGAGATGAGGGTGTCAATCTGACCACAGTGGAAGATATGTCGGTATTGCTTGACGGTCTTGACCTTGGCAAATATCCGGTAATGATCTATGCCGGTGCTTCCGCTACAGGGATGATTGCTTTGACTGCCGCTGCTTTGAGGGCTGCCGGTAAAAAGGTAAGCTCTTTGAAGGGCGTTATCGGAGCGGATCCTCTCGGAGAAATGATAAAGGCCGGCAAAACGGATGAAAGTTTGGACGCGCTCTATGATGAGATGGCTGAAGCTATTCGTTGGACTAAAAAGAATGCGCCGGAGCTGCGCACAGTTTTCGTAGACAGTCAAGTGTTTACCGACGGCGGCGCTGAAGCCGTTCAGGAAGTTGCATATACTTTCGCCGTTGCCGTGGAGTATATACGTCAAATGCAAAAACGCGGTCTTGCTATAAGCGACATTGCCAAATCTTTGGAGTTCTGTTTTAATCAGGGCGCAAACTTCTTCATGGAAATAGCCAAACTGCGTGCACTGCGTCAAGTATGGTCTTTGATTATGGAGCAATTCGGCGCCGAGCAGGAAGACCGTTCGACTGTAGTACACGGTCGTAATGCACGCTTCACCAAGACGGTCATAGACCCCTACGTAAATATGCTTCGCAATACTACCCAAACTTTCTCCAGTGTTGTGGGCGGTGTTACTACTTTTGAAAACGCTCCCTTCGATCAGTTGATTAGAAAAGGCGATGAGTTTTCCCGTCGTATAGCTCGTAATCTGCACGTAATGTTGCAGGAAGAGTTCGGCATGATGTGTCCGGTGGATGCTGCCGGCGGTTCCTGGGCCGTAGAGTCTCTGACGAAACAGATGGTTGAAAAGATTTGGGCTGAGTTCCAGAAAATTGAGGAGCTTGGAGGAATTTTGAAGGCCTATGAGTCTGCTTATCCGCAGCACGCTATCGCAGATGTTTTGGATCAGCGTTTTAAAGCTTTGGAAAAGCGTTCCGACAGAGCTGTTGGCGTCAATATGTATCCTAACATGACGGAAGAACCTCTTGAAAAGCGTGAGGAAGATGTTGCCGCTATGAAAGCCAAGAGAGTGGCGGCTGTAGAAGTTTATCTGGCGGATATAGATGCCGAGCAGCAGGCAAGCAAACTGAAAGTTTTGGCTGCCGAAACTACGGTTGACAATAAAATCGCAGCTTTTGAAGCGGGTGCAACTATCGGCGCCGTGAAAGCCGCAGCTAAAAAGGGCGAAGGATCATTGCAGATCGAGCCCATCGACGTGCACCACTGGACGGAGAAATTTGAAGCGTTGCGCTTTGATACGGAAAGGTATGTTAAAGAGACCGGAAAGAATGTAGAGGTATTCCTGGCCAATATGGGACCGATTCCTCAACATAAGGCACGCGCTGATTTCTCCACTTCTTTCCTGCAGGTAGGCGAGTTTAACGTACATCTTAACGACGGTTTCCAGGATGGTGAGGACGGTACTGCTATTGAAAAATGCGCCAAAGCTTGCGCCGAAGGCCAATACGATGTAGCTGTAATCTGTTCTACGGACGCTACTTATCCGGAGATAGTACCCGCGTTGGCTCCTGAACTGAAAAAAGCTTTGCCCGAGGGAGCAACTTTGTTCCTCGCAGGTGCCGCACCTAAAGATTTGGAACCTGTTTACAGAGAAGCGGGCGTTGATGATTTCATCAGCGTCAAAGCAAATTGCTTCGCAATCCTTAAGATGCTGCAAAAGAAGAAGGGGATGATTGAATAATGATGAATCCGGATTTCACTAAGATTGCGCTTCCTGAACATCCCCACTGCTCTTACGAGGAATGGAAGAAAAATCTGGAAGCGAAAATGGGCGAAGGTTATGACGCGCTTTATGATACGACTCTGGAGCGTATCCCTAAGGAGCCGCTTTATACGAAGGATATTTACGCTAAGTGCAATCACCTTGATTTCACCAGCGGCATACCTCCTTTCTTGCGTGGACCGTATTCCACGATGTATGTTTTCCGGCCTTGGACAGTACGTCAGTATGCAGGTTTCTCAACAGCGGAAGAGTCCAATGCTTTTTATCGCAGAAACCTGGCTGCCGGACAAAAAGGTTTGTCAATCGCTTTCGATTTGCCGACTCACCGCGGTTATGATGCTGATAATCCACGCGTAGTCGGAGATGTCGGCAAAGCGGGTGTATCCGTTTGCTCCATGCTGGACATGAATATACTGTTTTCCGGTATTCCGCTGGATCAGATGTCCGTGTCCATGACTATGAACGGCGCTGTACTTCCCATACTGGCATTTTTCATAGTGTCCGGTGAGGAACAGGGCGTTGATAAGTCTATCATGGCAGGTACTATCCAAAATGACATTCTGAAAGAATTCATGGTGCGTAATACTTATATTTATCCTCCGGCAATGTCCATGCGTATTATCGGCGATATATTTGAATATACGACAAAGTATATGCCTAAATTCAACAGCATTTCCATTTCCGGTTATCACATCCAGGAATGCGGCGCAACTTGCGACTTGGAGCTGGGTTATACTCTGGCTGACGGTATGGAATATATTCGTACAGGTGAAGCTGCCGGTTTGCCGGTGGATGCTTTTGCTAAGCGTCTGTCCTTCTTCTGGGATATGGGTAAGAACTATTTCATGGAAGTTGCTAAGATGAGAGCTGCACGCGTACTTTGGGCTAAAATTTTGAAGAGCTTCGGTGCCAAAAATCCGAAATCGATGGCTTTGCGTACGCACTCTCAGACTTCAGGTTGGTCACTGACGGAGCAGGATCCCTTCAATAATATTGCTCGTACTGCTATGGAAGCTATGTCCGCGGCTTTGGGACACACTCAATCGCTGCACACGAACGCTTTGGACGAGGCCATCGCACTGCCGACGGATTTTTCGGCTCGTTTGGCTCGTAATACACAGCTTTATATCCAGGATGAGACTAAGGTCTGCAAGATTATAGATCCGTGGGGCGGTTCCTACTATCTTGAGTATCTGACCAACGAAATCATTCGTCGCGCTTGGGCTCACATTCAGGAAGTAGAAGCTTTGGGCGGTATGGCGAAAGCTATTGCCACCGGTCTTCCGAAAATGCGTATCGAAGAGTGTGCTGCCCGTCGTCAGGCTGCAATCGACAGCTCTAAAGAAACCATTGTCGGCTTGAACAAGTATCGTCTGGCAAAAGAAGATCCGTTGAACGTACTGTCCATTGATAATACAGCGGTACGCAACGCTCAGATCAAACGTCTTGAAAAGCTACGTTCCATCCGTGATCCGGAGAAAGTACGCCGTGATTTGGAAGCAATTACCAAGGCTGCGGAAAGCCGCGACCATGGCAATCTTTTGGAGATGGCTGTTCAGGCTGCACGCGATCGAGCTTCTTTGGGAGAAATTTCCGATGCTGTGGAAAAAGTTTCCGGACGTTTCAATGCCGTAATTCACACGGTATCCGGTGTATACTCCAGCGAGTTTGGCGGCAGTGATGAGTTGACGGAGGCCAAACAGCTTGCCGATGAATTTGAGAAGATTGAAGGTCGCAGACCGCGTATCTTCCTTGCCAAGATGGGTCAGGACGGTCACGACAGAGGACAAAAAGTTTTGGCGACATCCTTCGCGGATATGGGCTGGGACGTTGACGTAGGTCCTTTGTTCCAGACTCCGGAAGAAACTGCCCAGGATGCTGTGGACAATGACGTACACATGGTCGGTTTCTCTTCTTTAGCTGCAGGACATAAAACACTGCTGCCGGCATTGGTCGGTGAGCTGCAGAAGTTGGGACGCGAAGATATTTTGGTTGCTATCGGCGGCGTAATTCCGGCACAGGATTACGATTATTTGTATGAAAACGGTGCTGCTGCCATTTTCGGCCCAGGTACCAATATTCCAAAATGTTGCACACAGCTGCTGAAAATGTTGGTAGCACGTGCTAAGGAAGAGGCGCAGGAAAACTGAGGTGATATAAATGCCTGAATTGGGTGAAAAAGATTCCAGACCTAGTTGGGTTCCGTTGGAAAAGGATCCAAACTTTGCGTGTTCTGTAATGAGTGGAATTGACAGTTCCGTAAATAGTGTTAGTGAGGAGAAATATACACCCCAGGTACCTATCAGAAAGTTTGCCAAACGCAAGCGGTTCACCCCGGAAGAAATTGTGGCGGGAGTTGCTGCCGGAGACAGGGTGATGCTTTCGAGAGCGATTACTTTGATTGAAAGCAATTCGCCTAAGGATTTTGACAAAGCTCAACGAGTATTGCAGGCTTTGCTTCCACGCACAGGTAAGGCTCTGCGCATCGGCATAACAGGCGTTCCCGGCGCAGGTAAAAGTACTTTTATCGAATCGTTCGGACAGGTGTTGTGCCAGAACGGTCATAAGGTTGCCGTTTTGGCGGTAGATCCCTCCAGTTCCATAACTGGAGGATCTATTCTGGGCGATAAAACACGTATGCAGAATCTTTCCCGTGAGCCGAATTGTTTTATTAGGCCTTCGCCATCTAAAGGAACATTGGGCGGCGTGGCACGAAAGAGCAGAGAGACTATGCTGCTTTGCGAAGCGTCGGGATGCGACGTTATCCTTGTGGAAACTGTTGGTGTAGGGCAATCCGAAACTACGGTGCGTAACATGGTTGACTTCTTTATGCTGATAGTTCTTACCGGTGCGGGTGATGATCTGCAGGGCATTAAGAAAGGGATTATGGAATTGGCGGATGCCATAGTAGTCAACAAGGCTGATGGTGATAATCTGCCCAAGGCCATAGTTACTCAGGGAGAGTATGAGAGGATGATAGAATTTATCCGTCCGGCCACCGAAGGTTGGAAGACTCATGCTTATAAATGTTCCGCCTATACCAGAGAAGGTCTGCCGGAGTTATGGGGTGTTATGCTGGATTTCGCAAATACCACTAAGGCATCGGGCGTGTTTGAAAAAAGACGTAAAAGCCAGATACTTTCCTGGGTACACAGCATGATTGACGAGCATCTGCATAATTTGTTCTTTGAAGATCCTCTTATCAGAGGGCGTATGCCGGCAGTTATGGAGGCTGTTGTCAACGGTGTCGTTTCGCCGAGTCAGGCGGTGTCGGAGCTTATAAGAGCTTTTGACATGGACAGGGCTGCTGCAAAGCACCTGGAAAATCGTTGAAACTAAGGAACTATTACGAGAGGATTTATTAAAAACAAGGACACGGTCATCATGACCGTGTCCTTGTTTTTTTATCAAGTATTGTAAAAAATGCAATATAAAATTGAAAGATATTGCTGAGAATAAAAATTCTTGCTTTCGGACTTGATAAACCTACCGCTTTGGTGTAATAATATAAGACATGTTTAGGATTTGCGTGAAGAGGTGAGAGAATGATATCTACCAGAGGAAGATATGCCATAAGAGTTCTGCTGGATTTGGCCGAAAATTCTAATGGAAACTATATACCTATGAAAGATGTTGCGTTGCGGCAGGAAATTTCTTTGAAATATTTGGAGCGTATAGTGCCGACTCTGACGAAAAACAACCTTGTCGAGGGGCAGCATGGAAAAGGCGGCGGCTATCGCCTGACAAGGATGCCTGAAGAATATACTGTGTGGGAGATTCTATGTTTGACGGAAGGCGATATGGCTCCGGTATCCTGTCTGAAGCAGGGGCAAACTGATTGCGGTAGAGCTTCCGAGTGCAAAACACTTCCGATGTGGAAGGAATACTACGATATTACGAAGCGATATTTTTCTGAAATTACCATTGCAGATTTGTTGAACAGAAAAACGGAACCCATGTATATAATTTGAACAATTCGGAGGGAAAAAGTGAATTCGTCAAAAATAACAGAAATTTTAAATAATGGGAAGGTGTCGGTTTCCTGTGAACTTTTTCCGCCAAAAAAAGGCACTGAGTTGCATGATGCTTTGGCAATAGTAGAAAGAATTGTTCAGATAAGACCTTCTTATATGAGCGTGACATACGGAGCGGGCGGCACTTCAGCAGGCCATACGGTTGCTGTTGCCGAGCATATAGGAAGATTGGGGGTGCCGGCTTTAGCGCATCTTACCTGCGTCAAAGCAGATGAAAAGCAGTTGTTCGATGTGTTGACATATCTTCGTAATAGCGGCGTCGGCAATGTTTTGGCTTTGCGGGGTGACGTGCCGGCGGATGCTCGTGGAGAAACAAAAGGATGTTTTGAGCATGCAAGCCAACTGATACGTTTTATAAAGGAAAACGGCGATTTCTGCGTCGGAGGAGCAGCTTATCCGGAAGGACATCCTGAGGCCGGTTCGTTGGAGGCGGATATCAAAAATACAAAATTTAAGATTGAGGCCGGAGTAGACTTTTTGGTTACGCAAATGTTTTTTGACAACAGCGTTCTGTATAATTACATGTTCCGACTTTTGTCAGCAGGAATCAGCGTCCCCGTGGTGCCGGGAATCATGCCTGTGACTAACGCCGGACAGATCAGACGTATTTGCGAACTGAGCGGTACGAAACTGCCGCCTCAGTTCCGCTCAATGGTGGAAAAGTTTGCCGATAAACCGGCGGCTTTGCAACAAGCTGGTATAGCTTATGCAACAGGCCAGATTATAGATTTGATCGCTAACGGTTTTGAAAATATTCACGTGTACACGATGAATAAACCTGAAATAATCGGCGGTATTATGGAAAATCTTTCGGAGATAGTGGCATGAAATATGACAGAAAAGAAGCGCTCCGTTATCTGCGGGCGACTCCTGATGATGAAGCTGCCGCAACATTGGCGGACACGGTGTATCTAAAATTGCGCAATGAGATGCAGCCGCGTCATATTTTATTGTGTTGCGATTGCGCTGCGGATGATGAGGGAGTTACTCTTGACAACGGCGTCCGATTTACTTCGAGAGCGTTAGGAAAGCATCTTCAAGGCTGTCGCAAACTGTTGCTTTTGGCCGCTACTCTAGGAAGTAAAGTGGATATCGCCATAAGAAGACTTTCTTTGACGAGTGTTGCCGAAGGTGCGGCGGCGCAAGCGGTAGCAGCAGCTCTTATAGAAAGCTATTGTGATGAGATTCAGAGCGGCGCGGACACGCAAGGATTGTTGCAGCGTCCGCGCTTTTCACCCGGATACGGGGACTGGGACTTGGCGGAACAGCATAAACTTTTTGCCGTGACGAACTGCTCCAAAGTTATAGGTCTTACTCTGACTGAGGGTATGATGATGGCGCCGTCAAAATCCGTTACGGCAGTTATAGGCTTATCAGAGGACGGAATGTGCGTGCAAAATAAATGCATGGCCTGCGGCAACGTTGATTGTCCGTACAGAGAGGAGAAATAAAGATGAGCTTTAAAGAGTTATTGGGAAAGGAATTGCTCTTTTTTGACGGCGCTACGGGAACACAGCTTCAGGAAAAAGGGCTTGCTCCGGGAGAGTTGCCGGAACGTTGGAATTTTACGCATCCTGAAATTGTTGAAGCGGTACACAGATCCTATTTGGATAAAGGCGCCAACATAATTAAAACGAATACTTTCGGCGCCAACAGAATAAAATTGGCCGGGACTGATTTGAACGTTCACGACGTTATAACAACTGCGGTGGCAATAGCTAAAAAGGCATGCGACGGCCGAGCGGATAAATTTGTGGCTCTCAATCTGGGGCCCACAGGGAAACTGCTTGCCCCGTACGGAGATCTTCAATTTGAGGAAGCGGTGGCTGCCTACAGCGAAATGGTGCGTTGCGGAACGGCGGCCGGAGCAGATCTTATCCTTATTGAAACGATGAGCGATACTTATGAAATAAAAGCGGCGATTCTCGCTGCCAAAGAAAATTCTGATTTGCCCGTCTGTGTAACCATGACTTTTGACGAAACGGGGAAGCTGCTGACAGGTGCATCTGTAGAAGCTGCCGCCGCGATGTGTGAAGGACTGGGAGTAGATGCGATAGGTTTTAATTGCGGCATAGGACCTGCGCAAGTGAGAAAATTACTTCCGCAGCTGCTGGATGCAGTAGAGTTGCCCGTGATTGTCAATCCGAATGCCGGCATGCCGCATCAACGGGACGGAAAAACTTATTTTGACGTTGCTCCTGAAGAATACGCTGAATTGATGTATCAGCTGGCGACTGACGGAGTGTCCGTATTGGGAGGTTGCTGCGGCACTACGCCGGCTCATATCGGGGCGATGATAGAAAAATGCCTCGGCATTCGGGCAGGCGGCAGACGCGTATGCACTCATACGGTCGTTACATCTTACGGTAAAGCGGTGAGGTTGGGAGAGGAACCTCTGATAATCGGGGAACGAATAAATCCGACCGGCAAAAAGCTTCTGAAAGAAGCGTTGTTGACGGGCGATACGGACTATGTTTGTCGTATGGCTTTGGAGCAGATCGCTGCAGGAAGTCATATTTTAGATGTTAATGTCGGTTCTCCGGGAATAGACGAGCCGGAAACTCTGTGCAAAACAGTCAGTGCTTTGCAGGCGATTTCGGATACTCCGCTGCAGATAGATACGTCAAATTATGAAGCGATGGAAGCGTCTTTGCGCTTATATAACGGCAAGCCGATGCTCAATTCGGTGAGCGGCAAGGAAGAAAGCTTGAATAGGGTGCTGCCGTTGGCGGCTAAGTACGGCGCAGTCGTGGTTGCTTTGTGCCTTGACGACGATGGTATTCCGGAAACTTTGGAAGGACGGTCGGTCATTGCCGAAAAAATTATTGCAAGAGCGGAGCAGTACGGTATCGAGCGTAGGAACATCGTTGTAGATCCTTTGGCGATGACCGTCAGCACCGGCAGTGATAATGCCAAACTGGCGCTTGCTGTAATAGAAAAAATGCATTCGGCGGGAATTAAGACAGTTATGGGTGTGTCCAACATCTCTTTCGGGCTTCCTGGACGTGATGCTGTCAACAGCACTTTTTACGCTTTGGCTTTGGCGGCTGGTTTATCCTGCGCTATCATAAATCCGCAAAGCGCGTCGATGATGGATGTTTATCGCGGTTTTAGAGCTTTGTACGGTTTTGACGACGGTTGCAAAGAATATGTAGCACACTACGCATCCGTTGTTTCGCAGAACACGACAGCTGTCACGGAAACGATGAGTCTTTACGATGCTATCGTTAAGGGACTGCAGGGTGAAAGCAGAAAAGCTGCGGCGGCATCTTTGGAGGATGAGGCGCCTTTGGATGTGATCAATAAATATATGATTCCGGCTCTTGATTATGTGGGCAGTTCTTTTGAGAATAAAACTCTTTTCCTTCCTCAGCTGCTCATGAGCGCCGACGCTGCCAAGGCTGCTTTTGAAGTAATAAAACAATCGGTTGACGTGGGCGCAACTTTGGGAGAAAAGGTTGTCATTGCAACGGTACACGGCGATATTCACGACATCGGCAAAAATATCGTCAAAGTTTTGCTGGAAAATTACGGTTACCGAGTGGTGGATCTCGGCAAGGACGTGCCCAAAGAAACTGTTGTACAGGCGGTGAAGGATCATAACGCCAAAATGGTGGGACTTTCAGCTTTGATGACCACTACTGTCGGCGCGATGGAAGAAACTATAGTAGCACTGCAGGAAGCAACGGATTGTAAAGTTATTGTCGGAGGCGCCGTGCTGACGGAAGAGTACGCAGCCGGAATAGGCGCTGATTATTATGCTCCCAACGCTGTCAGCGTAGTGAATTATGTCAACAAATTATTGGGTAAATAAGTTTTCTTTCAGTATGGAATTAATAATACGAAATAAAAAACAGTCTGTTTGAAGCAGACTGTTTTTTATTTCTACAATTTACAATTTTTGCAGCAACGGCAGCAGAAGTGGAACTAAAATAGAAGTGGCTATGCCGGTAAGTCCAATGGCTACACCTGCGGTTGCCAGCTGCACATGACTGACTCTGGCGCAGGCGCTCGTCCCCAGTCCGTGACTGGATGCTCCGATAGCGATGCCGGAGGCCAGATCGCTTTTGATACCGCAAAGCTTCAACAGCCTATGATTAAAAGTTGCTCCGAGCATGCCGGTAAAAATTACAGCGCCTGCAGTCAGCGGCGGAATGCCTCCGATATGCTTGGAAATATCAAGAGCAATAGGAACTGTGACTGATTTTGGCATTAATGATAATAGCACTTTAGGACTTGCTCCCATGAAGGTGCCGCACAGATAGACGGTCACTATGGCGACAGTCGAAGCCAAAGTTACGCTGCCGAGGATAGCGGCTGCATTTTTGCCGATGATTTGGCGATGGCGGTACAGTGGCAGGGCCAACGCTATGGTTGAGGGACCGAGCAGAAAATTGATGAAGTCGGCACCGCGGGAATAATCATCATAACTCACGTCAGGCGCGTACACCAAAACTGCGATTATCAGCGGGCAAGCGATGACGAAGGGCGGTATTATATTCAGTTCCAGCCGGTTTACAAGATATTCTGCGAAAGCATAAAATATTACGGTGAGACCGATGCCGAAAAGATGGGAATGAAGAATTATCTCAGGAAACATTGGTTTCGTCCTTTCCGGATTTATTTTTCAGCAGCCGTTCCAGAAAAAAAGCAGTGCTGATGAGTACAGCCAGACTGCAGACAATTATGGTCACAGTGATGGCCGGAAGTTCAGCTTTGATAACGTCGGTGTAAAGTATGATGCTGACGCCGGCAGGAAGAAAAAACATTCCCATTTGCGATATCAGAAGATCGCAGATATCATGCATCGCTTTTTCGGGAACAATTTTTGTAAAAAGCAACAGTACAAGGAGCAGCATTCCTAAAAGCGCCGGGGGAAAAGCTATGCCGAGAGCGCTTATAATAGCGGAACTTATCCATTGCAGCAGCAAAATTATCGCCATGCCTTTCAGTAGAGAATTTGCCATAATAATCTCCTCTCTAAAAACGAAAACAGTTATATTTTCTCACCGGGTACCGGCTATGTCAACAAAAAAAGTTTGACAAAAAATAAAATTTCTTTCTGAAAATAAAATTTATTTGACTTTTTGACTTTTGCTGTTATAATGAAACTCAAAGGACAATTAGTCAAAGCATACAATAATTTGCTTACAAACAGCAAAGAAGGTTTCATAAAGGAGGTGTAGTGTTATGGAAGAACGCTACAGTGAAGAGTTAAAAGAAATATTGAATGCGGCGCAGCAGCAGGCTGTTATGAATTATCATCAGGAATTGACCACGGCTCACGTGGTTGTCGCTTTATGCGGCAGCGAAGGTTTTTTTAGGTATCTGCTGCAAAATCTCAGTGTTGATGCAGCGGCATTTGAATCCGAGGCAAAGGCGCTGGTGCAAAAACTTCCGTCCGTAAAGGGTCAGGACAGACAGCTTATGATGGGGACAGGTTTTGCCAGGGTATTGGCAATCGTCAATCAAAAGTCACAGGGTGATATTACTTTGGGGGAACTGACGGCAACGATAGCTTCAGACGGCGACAGTGACGTTGTAAGTCTTTTCCGTAAGTACGGTATCACAAAAAGCAAAGTGGATGCGCTCTACGCACAATATTTGCAAAGTGCGGGAAATGAGGAAACGAAGAGAACTTTGGAAAAATACGGACAGGATCTTACAGCTAAAGCCAGAGACGGCAAATTGGATCCGGTTATAGGAAGAGATGAAGAAATTCGCAGAGTGATTGAAATTCTTTCTCGGCGCAAGAAGAACAATCCCGTGCTCATCGGCGAGCCAGGCGTAGGTAAAACCGCCATTGCGGAAGGTTTGGCTCGGCGTATTGTTGCAGGTGACGTTCCGGAAAACCTGAAAAATAAAACTCTGTATTCTTTGGACTTGGCGGCTTTGGTAGCCGGGGCGAAATTTCGCGGCGAATTTGAAGAGCGTTTGAAGAAAGTGCTCAAAGCTGTCAGCGACAGCGCCGGACAAATAATCATGTTCATTGACGAACTGCATACTGTAGTGGGCGCGGGAGCGGCAGAAGGAGCGATGGATGCCGGTAATATTTTAAAACCTATGCTGGCGCGCGGTGAACTGCGTTGCATCGGTGCCACTACTCTTAACGAATATCGTAAGCATATTGAGAAAGACAGTGCGTTGGAAAGACGTTTTCAGCCGGTGATGGTTAAACAGCCGGGGGTGGAGGATACCATATCAATCCTGCGCGGTTTGCGCGAACGTTATGAAGTGCACCACGGTGTGCGCATTAAGGATGCTGCTCTGGTTGCGGCTGCAGTTCTTTCCAATCGCTATATTAATGACCGTTTCCTGCCGGACAAAGCGATAGATCTGGTTGATGAAGCTGCAGCTCGCCTTCGTACTGAAATAGATTCTCTGCCGGCGGAACTTGACGAGAGTAAACGTCGCATCATGCAGCTGGAGATAGAAGCGCAGGCTTTGAGCAAGGAAAACGATGAGCAGTCCAAGGATCGTCTGTCCAAACTGGAAGAGGAGCTGACCAAGCTGCGCCGGGAAAATGAGGAGCTTGTAAAGCGGTGGGATGCGGAAAAGTCGGCTATCGCCGGAGTGAGGGAAGTCAAAAAAGAAATCGATGCCGTCAAATCGGCTATGGAACAGGCGGAAAGGGATTATGATCTCAACAAACTGGCCGAGTTGAAGTACGGGCGTCTGCCGGAGCTGCAGAAAGAATTGGCTCGTCTTTCGGAAAAAGATAGCAAAGATAATGAGAGCGTCCTTTTGAAAGAAGAGGTTGATGAAGATGATATCGCAAGAGTCGTAAGTACCTGGACAGGTATACCGGTCGCCAGATTGAGCGGCGGGGAGAGAGATAAACTTGTTCATTTGGAGGAAATACTTCACCAACGTGTCGTAGGTCAGGACGAAGCTGTTAAGGCGGTGAGCGAAGCTGTTATAAGAGCTAGGGCGGGTATTAAGGATCCGTCGCGCCCCATAGGTTCGTTTATTTTCCTGGGCCCAACCGGCGTCGGCAAAACGGAGCTGGCTAAAACTTTAGCCGAGGTATTGTTTGATGATGAACGCAATATGGTGCGCATCGACATGAGCGAATATATGGAGAAGCACACAGTGTCGCGTTTGATAGGTGCGCCTCCGGGTTATGTAGGTTATGATGAAGGAGGGCAGTTGACAGAAGCCGTACGTCGTCATCCTTACAGCGTAATTCTTTTGGATGAGATCGAAAAAGCGCACGCCGATGTTTTCAACGTGTTACTGCAAATGCTCGATGACGGTCGTTTAACAGACGGACAGGGTCGCAGTGTAGATTTTAAAAATACGCTGATCATCATGACCAGTAATTTGGGCAGCGGCGAAATCATGCATCAGCAAGGCAACATTGACCGTCAGCAGATGCAACAGCTGTTGATGAATTTCTTTAGACCGGAATTCCTCAACAGGGTGGACGATATAGTTGTGTTCAAACCTTTGCAGCCTGAGCAGATCAAGGATATCGTCAAGCTGATTTTAAGTGAGCTTGATGCTCGACTCAACAAACAGCTTGAGCTTAAACTGACTGCTTCGGACGAAGCCGTAGCATATTTGGCGACTGCGGGTTTTGATCCTGCTTTCGGTGCGCGCCCGTTGAAACGTTTAATCGTACACACGGTTGAAAATATTTTAGGTCGCAGGATAGTGGCCGGTACTATCAAAGCCGGCGATGAAGCGCAGGTAGTGCTTAAAGACGGCAGCATAGATGTTGTTTTAAAATAAAATTCGCAGGTAAAGTAAAGTACGGCAGCTTTATAGCTGCCGTACTTTTTATGCATCTTTCGGTAGAGAGTTCTGAAGAAGACGAAATTTTTGGCGGTGCAGCTTGTCATACAATACAATTAGACTTCTTTGTTTATAAAAACCGAACGATATTTACATAAACTGTTAAAAAGTTCACAACTTCATTGACATGTATGGCGGCGATTGATAGAATATGAAATATAAAGTTCTGAATAAGTCAGTATAGTTTTTAATTGCTGCATGTATTCAATAGAGCGGAGGGATCGTATGAAAGTAGCAATAATCATGGGAAGTAATTCCGATTGGCCGATTTTGGAGCCGGCGGAGAAAACATTGCGAAATTTCGGAGTAGATGTTGAGGTGGTTGTAGCTTCGGCTCACCGCACGCCGGACAAGGTTCATGAATTTGCCTCCGGATCGCGTGAACGCGGAGTGGAAGTAATAATCGCCGCCGCCGGAGCTGCAGCTCATTTGGGCGGAGTTATTGCTGCTTATACGACTTTGCCGGTTATCGGCATACCTGTTAATGCTACTCCTTTGAACGGTATGGATTCTTTGTTGAGTTTTGTACAGATGCCGTCAGGCATACCTGTTGCGACGATGGCTATCAACGGAGCGAAGAACGCCGCTTTGTTCGCGGTGCAGATTTTAGCCGGCAAATATCCGGAGCTGGTGGAAAAGCTGGCAGAAGACAGACGTAAGATGCGTGAAGAAGTTAAGCTTAAAGGCGAAAAATTGGCTGCGTTAAGAGCCGAGTCAGAATAAAAAGCAAGAGGAGAAATATTGTGGAAGATTTTCTTAATGAAGATAAATTGCATGAAGAGTGCGGCGTTTTCGGAATCTACAGTCACGGAGAAGATGTGGCGCTTAACACATACTGGGGACTTTTTGCTTTGCAGCACAGAGGTCAGGAAAGCACCGGCATAGTTGTTGCCGACGGAAACTCCATGAAAATAAAAAAAGGTATGGGATTGGTAGCTGACGTTTTTAAGGATGGTGTTTCCGACTTAAAAGGTCATGCCGCCATAGGGCACGTAAGATATTCTACTACGGGAGCCAGCATGTCCTACAATATCCAACCGTTGAAGGTGTTCTTTGACGGCGGCAATCTCGCTTTAAGTCACAACGGCAACCTCACCAACGCCGGTCGCTTAAGAGAACAGCTTTCCAAAGACGGAGCAATTTTTACCACCACTGTGGATACGGAGGTAGTTTTGAGTTTGATTGCTCGCAGTCCGCGCGCTACTATAGAGGAACGCATCGCGGAGGCGGTGAACAAAATTAAAGGCGCTTTTGCTATTTTATTTCTTACCGATAAAAAACTTATTGCCGTTCGCGATCCGTACGGATTCAGACCGTTGGTATTGGGAAAAACTGAAAACGGATGGTGCGTAGCTTCGGAATCTTGCGCGTTTGATTTGGTAGGTGCGGAACTGGTTCGCGATGTTAAACCGGGAGAAATGATAATCATCGACAGCGATAACGCCGAACCGCAATCTTGCATGTGGGCAGAAGACATGCCTGAGAAAAGCGCGCATTGCGTGTTCGAATACGTTTATTTTGCGCGTAACGACAGTACGATAGACAGTCAGCCGGTATATGATGCCCGCATTAATATGGGTCGGGAACTGGCGAAAGAGACTAAGGATGTCAAAGCTGATATAGTCATATCTGTTCCTGATTCGGGAACGCCTGCGGCGATAGGTTATTCTATGGAATCGGGCGTACCGTTTATGGAGGGTCTTACCAAAAATCGTTATGTCGGACGTACTTTCATTCAGCCTACGCAAAAACAGAGAGCCAACGCTGTGCGTTTGAAACTGAATCCTGTTGCCAGTGTAGTCAAAGGTAAGTCGGTTGTCATGGTGGATGACTCCATCGTGCGTGGGACTACCAGCGGTAAAATCGTTAAGCTGCTTAAAGAAGCTGGCGCAAGAGAGGTGCATGTATGTATATCTTCGCCGCCCGTTACAGACAGCTGTTATTACGGAATCGATACATCCGAGCGCAAAGAACTGATTGCTGCCAGCAGTTCTACGGAAGAAATTTGTCGATTCATCGGAGCTGACAGCCTGCACTATATTTCTCTTGAAGGAATGAAGCGAGCTATCAGTGACATAAAGCAGGAAAATTTATGCTGCGCGTGCTTCAGCGCAGGTTATCCGGATAAAGCTGATGAAGTTATAGGGCAGGAACCTGAACAGAGAGGTGAGGACTATGTGTAACGACAAGACGCGATTGACATATGCTGATGCAGGCGTGGATATTGATGCCGGCAACAAGGCTGTTGAGTTAATGAAAGAGGGTGTACGTTCTACGTACAGACCGGAAGTTATGGGTGACCTGGGCGGCTTCGGCGGCTTATTCGCTTTGGATATTGCCAAATATAATGAACCGGTGCTTGTTTCCGGGACGGACGGAGTCGGCACTAAACTCAAGCTGGCCTTTATGGCTGATAAACATGACACTATAGGTCAGGATGCCGTTGCCATGTGTGTGAATGATATTCTTGTACAGGGAGCGGAACCGCTGTTCTTTTTGGATTATATAGCAGTAGATAAAGTTGATGCGGGCAAAGTTGCAACTATCGTGAACGGAGTGGCGGCAGCCTGTAAGGAATCCGGCTGCGCTTTGATTGGCGGAGAGACTGCAGAGATGGCCGGTTTTTATTCCAAGGGCGAATATGATATTGCCGGATTTTGCGTAGGCGTTGTTGATAAAAGCAAGATGATAACCGGTTCTAAGGTGAAATCCGGAGATATATTGCTGGGACTGCCATCCAGCGGAGTTCATTCCAACGGTTTTTCGCTGGTGAGAAAAATTTGCTTTGAAAAAATGAGTTATACTATGGATACAGTGGTGCCGGAGTTCGGAGGAACTTTGGGCGATGAATTACTTAAACCTACGCGCTTGTATCCCAAAGTTTGCCTGCCTTTGATAGATAAATTCGATCTTCACGGGATGGTGCATATCACCGGCGGCGGCTTCTATGAAAATATTCCGCGCGTGCTTCCGGCGGATTGCAACGCAGTTGTTGATGCCGCAGCGTGGGAGATCCCTGTCGTATTCAGTAAGCTGCAGGAGTGGGGAAATGTATCCTGGGAAGAAATGTATCGTACTTTCAATATGGGTGTGGGCATGGTGCTAGTTGTGGATGAGAATGAGGCTGAAGCAGTGAGAGAGCATTTGCGCGCTTGCGGTGAAAGCTTCATAGAGCTAGGCGAAGTGGTCAAAGGGTCCGGAAAAACCATTATGAAAGGCGGCGTCTTCGGTGCGTAAAATTGGAGTGCTGGTAAGCGGTAGAGGAAGTAATCTGCAAGCTGTCATAGACAGAATCGCCGACGGTTTTCTCCAGCTGGAAATTGCCGTTGTCATCAGTGATAATCCTGGCGCTTACGCTTTGCAACGTGCCGCGGATGTCGGCATAAAAGCTGTGGCTGTCGACAGAAGTCTTTACAGTGAACGGTGCGCTTTTGAGAGCGCCGTGGATGATATTTTGCGTGCTGAAGGCTGCGAAATGGTTGTTTTGGCCGGATTTATGCGTATCTTGAGTCCGGATTTTGTAGGCGGATGGGAAAAGAAAATAATCAATATCCATCCGGCGCTGCTGCCGGCGTTTCCAGGACTGCACGCTCAGCGTCAGGCTTTGGAATACGGTGTTAAAGTAGCCGGCTGTACGGTGCATTTTGTTGATGCAGGTACGGACAGCGGTCCGATAATCCTGCAGAAAGTCGTCCCCGTTTTGGACGACGATGATGAAGATTCGCTCGCCGCGCGTATTTTGACGCAGGAACATGAGGCTTTGCCGGAGGCTTTGCGGCTGTGGTCGGAAAATAAGCTGAACGTTTGCGGGCGCAGAGTTAAGGTCAGCAACTGACAGCGACGGAAGATTTGCTTAAAAGCGGAAAGATTATTATCAGCGCAGGTGTTTTTACGAGAGGTGCAAGCATGAAAATTAAAAGGGCTTTATTGAGTGTTTCTGACAAGACAGGTATTGTTGAGTTGGCAAAATTTTTGCAAGATAACGGCGTGGAAATCATCTCTACCGGCGGAACGATGAAAACGTTGCGGGATGCAGGCATATCCGTGACATATGTCAGCGATGTTACCGGATTTCCGGAAATTATGGACGGTCGTGTGAAAACTTTGAATCCAAAAATACACGGAGCTATTTTGGCTGTGCGTGATAATCCGGAGCATATGGAAGCTCTCAGAGAACATGGTATCACTCCGATTGATTTGGTTGTGGTCAATCTCTACCCTTTCCGTGAAACTGTAAGCAAACCGGGAGTAACCGAAGCGGAAGCTATTGAGAATATTGACATCGGAGGACCGGCTATGGTGCGCGCAGCGGCGAAGAATTTTAAAGATGTCGTGATTGTGACGTATCCTGAACGCTATGGAGAGCTGATGCAAATGTTGCGAGAAAACGGAGACATTGACGTGGCGATGCGCAAAAAACTTGCTGCGGAAGCCTTTGCTCATACCCACGAATACGATGGGATGATAAACAACTATTTGCGTTCTTCTTTCGATAAGTAACGGAAAGGATATGTTATGAAAATACTGTTGATCGGCAGCGGCGGTCGTGAGCACGCTTTGGCATGGAAATTGGCGCAAAGTTCTAATGTGGATGAAATTTTGGCGGCTCCGGGAAATCCCGGCATCGCGCTTTTGGATAAGTGTAGCTGCATTGACCTTGATGTTGAAGATTATGATAAAGCTGCGGACTTCGCAGCGGCAAATAAAATAGATTTGACAGTCGTAGGACCGGAAGCACCTCTCGTAGGAGGTATGGCTGATGTTTTCAGAGCCAGAGGATTGGCTGTTTTCGGCCCGCGTCGTGCCGCGGCTCAATTGGAAGGCTCCAAAGCATTTTCCAAAAAGTTGATGGAAAAGTATAATATACCGACAGCGTTCTTCAAGATTTTTTCCGACGCGGAAACAGCTAAGGAGTTCATTAAGGAAAAGGGAGCTCCCATAGTAATCAAAGCTGACGGTTTAGCTGCCGGTAAGGGTGTCGTAGTTGCCATGACGGAAGCGGAAGCATTGGCGGCAGTAGATGAGATGATGTGCGATCATAAATTCGGTTCCGCCGGTACGAGAGTTGTCATTGAAGAATTTATGGAGGGTGAAGAAGCTTCTCTGTTAGCTTTTTCCGATGGCAAAACTGTCATTCCCATGGTGCCGTCCCAAGATCATAAACGTATTTACGATGATGATAAGGGACCCAATACCGGCGGCATGGGAACTTACGCTCCGGCTCCTGTTATGACCGATGCTTTGGTGGCGAAAGCGGTAAAGGTTGTGTTGGATCCTGTTATAAAAGCTATGCAGGCTGAAGGTACTCCTTATGAAGGTTGTCTCTACGCCGGGTTGATGATTAAGGGTGAAGATGTTAAAGTTGTTGAATTTAACTGTCGCTTCGGAGACCCGGAAACCCAAGTAGTTCTTCCGCTTTTAGAAGGTGATCTGGCGGAAATTATGATGGCTTGTGCTGCTGGAAAATTGGACGAGGTGGCGATAGACTGGAAGGATAAAGCTGCCGTGTGCGTTGTTCTGGCATCCGGAGGCTATCCGGAAGCGTATGCCAAGGGGTTGGAAATAGACGGAATCGCAGCTGCGGAGGAGAATGAAGCTGTAGTAGTGTTCCATGCAGGTACCGCTCTGAACAACGGTCGTACAGTCACCGCCGGCGGCAGAGTTTTGGGAGTGACTGCTGTGGGCACAGGCATAAGAGAAGCAAGGGATTCTGCTTACGAAGCTGTGGGAAAAATTTCTTTCGCAAAAAAATATTTTCGTAAAGATATTGCATGGAGAGCTCTGAAGCGTTAAAATATACAGAATATAAATAAATGAATTTTAGAGAAAAGGGTGATGAAGAATGGCTTTTTATTATGACGAACCTGCGCATACATTCAGCGAATATCTTCTGGTGCCGGGTTATTCTTCCGAGAAGTGCATACCTGCCAATGTTGATCTGCGCACTCCGCTTGTGAAATATAAAAAAGGCGAGCAGTCCGCTATAACACTGAATATTCCCATGGTGTCGGCTATCATGCAGTCGGTATCGGGTGAAAAGCTGGCAATCGCTCTTTCCAAAGAAGGCGGCGTTTCTTTTATCTACGGTTCGCAGAGCGTTGAGGACGAGGCTGCGATGGTGGCTCGCGTCAAAGCGCATCGAGCAGGATTTGTAAGCAGCGATTCCAATATTCGTCCTGACAGCACTTTGGCTGATATTTTGGCTTTGAAGGAATTGACGGGGCATTCCACTGTCGCCGTTACTACCGACGGAACTGTCAACGGCAAATTGGAAGGTATAGTTACCAGCCGTGACTATCGTCCGAGCCGCATGCGCTCCGACACTTTGGTGCGCGATTTTATGACTCCGATAGATCAGATGATTTTTGCCGGCAAGGACACCACATTGCAGCAAGCCAATGATATTATCTGGGAAAAGAAGCTGAACACGTTGCCGATAGTTGATGATGAAGGTCGTTTGCTTTATATGGTATTCCGCAAAGATTATGCTACGCACAAGGAGTACCCGTTGGAACTTTTGGACAGCAAAAAACGTCACATCGTGGGAGCGGGCATTAACACTCGCGACTACGAAGAGCGTGTTCCGGCACTTGTGGCGGCAGGCGCGGACGTTTTGTGCATAGATTCTTCTGAAGGTTACAGCGCATGGCAAAAATTGACGCTGGAATGGATTCGTTCCAAGTACGGCGACACTGTTAAGGTCGGTGCAGGTAATGTTGTTGATGGTGAAGGCTTCCGCTTTTTGGCAGATGCCGGAGCTGATTTTGTGAAAGTAGGCATCGGCGGTGGTTCTATTTGCATCACGCGCGAGCAGAAAGGTATAGGTCGCGGACAGGCTACTGCTCTGATAGATGTTTGCAAAGCAAGGGATGAATACTTTAAGGAAACCGGCGTCTACGTTCCTGTATGCTCCGACGGCGGTATTGTGTATGATTACCACATGACTCTGGCTTTAGCCATGGGTGCCGACTTCATGATGTTGGGACGTTATTTCGCAAGATTTGACGAGAGCCCTACTAACAAAGTCAATGTTAACGGTACTTACATGAAAGAGTATTGGGGAGAAGGTTCCAGTCGCGCGCGCAATTGGCAGCGCTATGATATGGGCGGAGCGTCCAAGCTTTCTTTCGAGGAAGGTGTGGACTCTTACGTTCCGTACGCAGGCTCGCTGAAGGATAACGTTAATCTGTCCTTGAGCAAGGTGCGCTCTACCATGTGTAACTGCGGCGCTTTGAATATCAGAGAACTGCAGGAGAAAGCAAAGCTGACTCTTGTGTCCGCAACTTCATTGGTAGAAGGCGGCGCTCACGACGTACTGCTCAAAGATACAAACAACAGCAATTTCCCTAAATAGAAACAGACTATACATGAGCTGCCCGGCAGCTGCGGCGCCTCTGCATCAATAACAGCAGAGGCGCTTTGTGTATACATAATTCCTTGCATCTCAGTATTGCTTTTTTTGTGTCGGTATAGTAAAGTATGTTTAAAGTTAATGTCTTTTAACGGTGGAATGAGAGGAAAGGTGTGTATTTTTATGAATATGAAAAAAATCGTCAGGATTATGCTTTGCGGTTTGATGGCTGCTGCAGTGGCCTTTGCTGCCGGCTGCGGCGGAGATAAAAAAGATGCGGCTCAAAAAAAAGTTCTCAAGGTCGGCATGGAATGTGCTTACGCTCCATACAATTGGTCGCAGACAACTGATAAAGACGGCGCTGTAAAAATTGTCGGCTCTAATGAGTACGCTTACGGCTATGACGTAATTATTGCCAAAAAGTTGGCTGAATCTATGGGAGCTCAGCTGGAAATACACAAGATAGAGTGGGATGGACTGCCTCCTGCGGTTGTCAGCGGGAAGATTGATGCCGCTATAGCCGGTATGTCTATCACGGCCAAACGTAAAGAAACTGTAGATTTTACCAAACCTTATTACTATGCTAATGTAGTTGCTTTGGTGAAGAAGGATTCTCCGCAGGCAAAATCACAAAGCGTTGCCGACCTGAAAGGTTCTGTTGCCACATCGCAGCTGAATACTATTTGGTACGACTTGATCGATCAGGTTCCCGAAGTAAAAAAACTTCCTGCTATTGACAACGTACCCGGCATGCTGGTAGCTCTTAAATCAGGTAAATGCAATCTTATCGTAACAGATATTCCCACCGCCAAGGCTGCGGCTTTTGCAAATCCTGAGCTGGTTATGGTGGAATACGCCGCTGAAAAAGGTTTCAAAACGTCAAAAGAGGATGTTGAAATCGGTGTAGCCGTTAAAAAGGGCAACAAGGAGCTTGTTGACGCTATGAATAAAGTTCTCGGCAGCATGAATGAGGCGGATTTCAATAAAATTATGGATGAAGCGATTAAGAAACAGCCTTTGAGCAAATAAGATTTGTCAATATGTGGGGCGGCCGTGCAGCCGTCCCTTTTTCCTATATATTTCGGAGGTGGTGAAATAAGTATGCCGGAAACTTTTTTTGGCTGGGTTTTATTTCTTATGGATCAATACGGCGCCATTCTGCTGAAAGGCGCGGGGATCACATTGTTGCTGGCGTTAGTAGGAACGTTGGTTGGTTGTTTGATCGGTTTGGTCGTCGGTATAATTCAGACGATTCCTGCAGAAACTACGGACGGTTTCGCAAAGCGTGTTGCCATAAAATTTTTGCAGCGTTTACTTGATGCTTATGTGGAAGTATTTCGCGGCACGCCCATGATTGTGCAAGCGATGGTCGTTTACTACGGAGCAATGAGTTTGTTTGCCATAGATATGTCGCCCATGTTCGCAGGCTTTTTTGTTGTGTCCATCAACACGGGAGCTTATATGGCTGAAACTGTACGCGGCGGTATAGAATCCGTTGATCCGGGGCAGAAGGAAGCCGCCGTGGCTATAGGTATGGATCATTTTCAAACGATGCGCTGTGTGATACTGCCGCAGGCACTGCGCAATGTTATGCCGCAGCTGGGTAATAATTTGATTATCAATATTAAAGATACGTCCGTTTTGAATGTTATATCCGTTACCGAGCTGTACTTTGCATCAAAGTCGGCTGCCGGCGTTTATTACAAGTATTTTGAAATTTTTTTCCTGACCTGTGTAATTTATTTCGTTATGACTTTTACGGCTTCACGTTTGCTGCGTTGGTTGGAGGGAAAAATGGACGGACCGAAAGACTATCAGCTCGTGACTTATGACCCAATGATGGATCCGTGCGGAGCGGTGCCGCTGCCGACAAAGAAACAGAAAGGAAAGTATTAAGATGTCTGAAGAAAAAGAATTGCTTATATCCGTTCAGAATCTGAAAAAATCCT
>JAXFPC010000069.1:0-24555 GCA_034180005.1 Acidaminococcaceae bacterium
TTAATTTTTTAAGAGCCTTTGCAACGATTTGCGCCAAATCTTTTTCCGGGAGCTTGATGATGTCGTGAACAATCTGTGCCATAAAGCATCCTGCCAAGCTGTTCGTCGTCGCAAATGATCCGGCGGCGGAAATCTCTTTCGCAATATCAAAAATCACATTATCGTCGTACATAAGACCTATGGGAACTGCATAGAACCAGCGCCCATACCTTTTTCCAATATTCGGACAGTTATTTACGATCGACTTTACTTCACCGGACAAATAACGGAATACGGACGGCTCACACAGCAAAGATTCGGAGGCGTATTGCGACATATCATCCGAACTATTTTCATACCCGTCAAAACAATCCCTCACAGCCTGCTTTACAGAAGCAATTCCGTAGTTATTAAGCCTTGTTTCCGCTACCAATAAAGCGTTAGCCGTAAGCAAAGATATTCTCGTTTCTCCAAGAGGATGTGTATCCTGCGCAACAGCACCAGGTTCCCTCACACCCTCAAGTACGCGCTGCAAATTCCTGCGCGCCATTACTTCTCCTACAGCGCCGCCAATTAAACAGCCCCTGTACTTATCTTTCATGACACACCCTCTATTCTTTTATGAATATTTTTACACATGTGTAAATTTGCCGGCTCTAAACATTTCCAATTATACTCCAACATTTTTTATTTGTACATAGGAATTTTGCAATTTTTTCATTTTTTCTTAAAATTTTATAATTTTTGTCATTCAACATTATTGCCGCAAAGCGTCCTTATTTACGTATATTGTATTCATTATACTCAAAAGAATATTTATATGAATTTTCAGATATATTCACTTTACCAAGCAATGTAATGACACAACTGTATCTAAATTTTTGCAAGCAAAAAGGAATCGCCCCTGCAATCGGACGATCCCTTAACCATTTTTCCCAGACAGCTTGTTTTTAACAAAAACTTTGTCGCGACACTTTAGCTTTTCTTCTAAAAATTTTCTAAAATCTACTTAATAATCACTGATCATTAATACGCCCCTTTGCGAAGGATGACGGCCTTCACTGTACGCCATAAAAGCATAATATCAAGCCATACACTCCAATTACGCACATACCAACTGTCCATTTGAACGCGTTCTTCATAAGTTGTATCACTGCGACCGTTAACCTGCCACATGCCGGTAATGCCCGGTTTCACCATTAAATAATCATCAACATATTCGCCATACCGCTGCAACTCCTCTTTTACAACCGGTCTCGGCCCGACTAAACTCATTTCACCACGCAATACGTTAAAAATCTGTGGTATCTCATCCAAACTTGTTTTGCGCAGAAATACACCGCTACCGGTAATACGCGGATCATTTTTCAACTTAAAATCTTGCTCCCATTCTGCACGCGCCGCCGGATCATTCCGCAGAAGTTCCTCCAGCTTTTCTTTGGCATCTACGCACATACTCCGGAATTTATAACAGGGAAACGGCTCGCCGTTCTTACCAATACGAGTATGCTTAAAAATGACAGGTCCCGGCGAATCACAATAAATCCATACAGCTATGAGCAACAAAAAAGGTGCAATCAAAACAGTACCAACAACAGTTAGGACATAATCAAAAACAGTCTTGCAAAACCTGTTCAGCGGAGCGGCTAAATTATTCTTCAAACGCAAAACAAGCAATTTTTCATTGAAAATAGTTTCGGCTTCTACCGACCCGGTCGGTACACCCACTAAATTTGTAATGACACCCATGCTCTCAACCAACGGCTGGATACGGTATATCAGCATACCTAAACTATGTTCATTCAATCCGGGCGCAGCTATAAAAACACGCCTAACTCCCGTTTTAATAATTACCTCTTCGGCATCTGCAAATCCTCCTAAAACAGGATACTCTTTTAAAGCACCTTCCTGCACTTTATTATCTTCCAATAAGCCGATAATCTTATAACCCAAGCCAGGATCATTTTGCAGAGAACGCACCAACAGTTCCGCAGTTTTACCTGCTCCGATAATAATCACCGGCAGCTGCAGAAGTTGATATCTTTGCAAAAAATTCTTTAGAAGATAACGGAACAATGTTAAAAATAAAAAAGCAAAAAAACCGGCAAGAGCCACAAACAATCTGCTTGTTGATGCAGCGATGTGAGCTATATATGTGACAAGAACAATACCTGCAATACTGTAGCAGGTAGACTTAAATAAATGTTCCACCTCTCTATAAAAGGGCATACGCCTTGTATAAAGCTGCATCATATTGATAAACAGCAAAAAAATAACAGGAAAAATCACCCAAAAGTTCAGCCACGAAATATGCAAGGGAGAGTGCAAAAACCAATTGCGCAGATAAAAAGCTGCACCCTCAGCAGATATCACCGCCAAATAATCGACTACCAGTATTAAAAGAACCAAGGCAATCTTCCGAAAACTTTTTTTGTCACTAACCATATCCTGCCCTCACAGTCATTACTTGATTTTATTTGTATACTCTTTTAAGAATTATATACGAATAATGTCGGTTGCGTGTTTTTAAATCCTTAAAAACACTGAAATATTCTCTTAGATAAATAGATTATTTAATCTGATTATTAAACATACTGAAAACATATACGATGAATACTTCTCGGCGAAATATCTCGAAGAATTATATTCTTAATTACCAATTCATCAATAACTATCTTTTTAAAATCCTAGTGTTATCGTATGTGTTGCAGACATTATTTTAATATTAGTCGCTTTACCCACAACACCATTAAATCATCTGATTATTTTTAATTTTTGCGATAAATTTCTAACCTTGTTTTTTTCTTCGGCATTCATACAAAACTTATACATCGCCAAGCTGTAAATAGCAGTATAAACCAAAATTTTTAAAGCAAAAGTTAATTTCCCTGACATGTAAAATGCACTATTAATGCTATAAGCTGCTACAGTCAATATAAATACAACGAAGCTTATCCTACCTATCTCTTTCCAGAAACGCGCTATGTCCAACCCTGTAACTTTACTGTAGTACCAATTCATTACAAGACCGTTCCCGATAAACATTGCCAATCCGGTAGCAAAAGCACATCCGCTACCACCGTATTTTAAAGCTAAAGGAACAGCTAATAACAAATTTAAGATTCCCATAGCGCAGTATACTTTAGCCCGAAAATCATATCTGTTCTGTGCCTGCATAATAGAAAGGCCTATATTTTGAATTAAATCTACTGTAAAAGGAATTATAATTAACAGAGTAATAGCATAAGCTTCATAGAAATCACTACCTGCCCACATAAAAATAAATTGTTTGCCAAATATGAAGAAACCGCTGGCCACAAGAGCCAGAAGAAAATATTGTAAACGCCCGATACGTATAAACAACTCCGAGAGCTTACTTACGGGAACCTGTTGCGCTATAAGTCCTGTAATATGTGGCAAATATACACTGGAAACAGCCGTGGACAAAGACATATAATTCATATAGATAAGAGAAGATATCGAGTAAACAGCAACAGCTGCCGTACCACTCACAATTCCCAAAATAACTTGATTGGTCTTAAAAAATATCTGATCAATAAGTGTTACTGCAAAAACACTTATTGCAAGTTTCTTAAAGTTATTGAATAACTTTGCATCCCAATAGTGATAGTAAATTTTTATATGAAGTATGTTGAAGCAATAATGAATTCTAGCGCCAACCAAAACTAGATTCAGAAATGTTTGCACGCCGGCTACAGCCAGCGCACTCGGCAATTTCTGCAAAACAACAATCACCAAAACAGGCTGTAAAATCAGCTGTAAAGTTTCCAATCCCTTAAGGAAAAGAAATCTTTCGTGAGCGTTGATAACAGCACGAAAAATCATAGTGGACACAGTAACCACAATGTTAAACAATAAGAGCAAGAACAGCTGCTTTGCCGAAAATAATTCCTCAGCAGTCATGCTATCTGCAAAAATATTTGGCAGATACCAGTAAACTGTCAAGCCAATTACAAACATTATGACTGTAATGACCATATATGCCCTTATTGCAATTGCTAAGACATTTTCCATACTAATTTTATCCTGCAGCACTTTGTACTTAGAATAAAAACGCACCACAGCAGCAGTCAAGCCGAAATCCATAATGGAAAAGTAGGCGATAAATGATCCTATCAACTGGTACAAGCCGTACTCACTCTTGCCAATATAATGCAAGAGAATAGGAACATATGCAAAACCTATTACTGCATGGAGAATGATATTTAAATAGCTAATAAAAATGCCTAACTTACGTTCGTTCATTTAAATCCTTATCTGCGCTGTCTTCTTTTCTGAAACACATGGCAAATCCAAGTCCCAATAAAACCCAATAGCAATATGTAATATTGAGTGTATCACCCACACCTGCCGCCATTACTCCTAACAAAGAAATCAAAATTGCTAAATACTCAGGCCTATCATTCGATGAAACATTTTTTAATTTTTTTATTACAGAAAATACCAAAACAAAAGCCGGGATCAAAAATACTCCAAGCCCCAATATTCCTGTTTCTCCAAATCTAACTGTGTATTCACCGAGCATCGGAAATCCCGATTTCATTAATCCAAGTTTCTCCCTAAAAGCCAACCACATCCTAACTTCAGCGTTTTGCTTACCTTTTTCAGGCAGGTATTGCGGTATATATCCGTTGCGCAAGCCTCTCCCCACTCCCAGTACAGGATGATCTAAACCAATCCTGAAGTCCGCCTCCATGATTGTATAACGTGCCCTATTACTTCGTTTGTTCGGATTAGCCAGCGAGCCAGCATTACTATCGATATATTTCTTGGCCGCAGTTATCTGACTGGTATTTGCAAAATGCTTATTACCGTTCATGCAGTATGTCATAAATAAATTGCTTGAACCAAAAGCAAGGAAACTGCACATGACAACCATGACAAGCTTTATAAGATAATACCGTTCTCGCATAAATAAAACTACGATACATGCAATCAAAACCAGTTCTCCTAAATGCAGGACAAATCCAGTCCTAGCTTTAGTAAGAAAAAGTAGAAACAACATGACTGTAGCTATGACAGGCCAAATTATATGCCTTTCTTTTATAATTTTATACCATAACAACGGAATAGCAAACGCTGTATATATTCCAAAATAAGAAGGTTCGGCGAATACAGAACGCAGCTGCCCTTTCCAAAGTAACGGAGGCCACCATTTGCCATCGTCTTTTATGGAATGAAAATATGGATTAATAAGAGAAAGTATTTTACCATATGCAGAGTTTCCTGCTAAATAGGGCACCTCAATAAAAATGCTATATATAAATAACACGGCTAAACTGCCATATATTGCGTATAAAAGAATTTTGAATGCTTCTTTCCACGAATCACGATACCAACAATAAATCATATATGCTCCGCCAAATGTATAAAGAGTTTCTATAAAGAAACTCTTAACCATTCTTGCTACCATCCACACAGGCAGCAATGACTTAGCCTCAATGCCAACCCCAAACTGATTCAGAAATGCCAAAACCTTCGGTAACTTTTCAATTTGCTCTATAGACCCACGCAAAATATCGTCATAATACGGATAAACCAATAATCCAACTACCAAAGATAAGAATGTTACACCGACATAAATTCCAAGATATTTAAAAAATAACTCCTTATGAAGCAAAATACTCTTGTGCTTCCATTCACACCACGCAGTATACAGCATCCCTGCAAACAACGGGTAAAATACCAACTTTCCGCCCACAGGCCCGCCAAGGAAATTCGCTTGGACCGGCTTAGGTATATTATTAAAAATCAAAGTAAAACATATCATGAAAAATAATATGTTTATATATTTTCGGTTCATCTAACCACCTTCTTGATCAAATCGTACATAACCATCAAAGCATAATATAAATTAAGAAATTTATACTTTAAAAGGTAAAAATTAACCCTAGCTTTAATTGGTAACTCCATTCCATCGAATTTAAATGCCTCCTTGAATAAAAGCTCGTCAAATCTAACTCGCACATTGTTTAAACGCTTACTATAACAAAGCGTTTTATTGCGCAACTCCATTTGTACTAGCATACGCAGCATCATAAAAATACGTCTTGGTATCTGTTCCTTTAAGTACTCACACTTATCAATCTGTTGTATTCTTTTAAAATATACTTCGAAATTATTCCATAAACGTGAATCATATTTTTTAGTTACTTGACCGTGTCTACTTACATAGTAGTATAGCCTATCTTTCATCACATACATGCTTTGTGCATCATAAAGCAACTGAAGCATAGCTACCTGATCCTCGCTATGAATCATATCTACTCCTGCATTCAATGCGTTTCCTACGAAAGTCCTTTTTATTAATCGTGTCCATAAATAGCCCGTCATCCCAGCCATAAGAGTTCTTTTATCATGCAAAAAATTTGTCTGCAATAATTCAATCAATCTTTTTTTATCATAAAAGCCTAACTCCGTTCGTATGCCCGGTTCACTGATAACACCATCATTATCATCAAAATTTTGACAAGAAACTATGTCTACATCGTACTCCCGCTGAACAAAAACCATCCTGTCAACAATATTGTCAGAAACATAGTCATCACTGTCAATAAACATGATAAATTCACCTTGAGAATGTTGAAATGCAACTATTCTTGCCAATGTAACACCCTCATTATGCTTATGAATTACCTTTATCCTATTATCAATCATTGCATAATCATCGCAAATCTTACCACTATCGTCCGTACTTCCGTCATCAACCAATATTATCTCTAAATTCTTATACGTCTGATTGATAACACTGTCTAAACAATCTGACAAATATTTTTCCACGTTGTATACAGGTATAATTATGGTAATTAGGGGCATTTTTACATCCTTTCACTGCATAAATGTAAGTATCCACATTGTTCTATTCACTGACTAGAACTCAAACAAACACATTAGTCAAAAGCAGCACTTGAATCTATATTAATAAAGTTAGACAAAAAGAGGTGTCTACTTATGTCCGCAAGTAATCGTGCCAGCACTCTGAAGAATGCAAACATACTATATAGACTTAGTCACCTCTATGGCTGGTATAAGACATGTCTCTAGTGAAGAAATTAACCGCAGAGCACATAACTTCTTGAACGAACCACATATGTCAGGCTTCCAATACATTGAAGGCTTTTATATCTCAAGAAAGGCCACATGGTTCTCTTGAGATTCTAACGCTTAACGAAAAGGAAAAATTTTCCTGGAAACAATTAATACCTGATTCAGGAATATCATTTTCACAAATCGTATCTATATATTTTAACTGTAGAGCAACTAATAATCTACAACCCCAAAATTTGCATACTCTTCTTTGCATCAATTATAGCTCTGAAAATATAGAAATCCGCTGGAGTAGTAATCTTGAAATTTTCGTAAGGACCAACAACTGTTGATAACTCATACCCATAATACTTCATCAGGCTAGCAGAATCTATAAAATTATTCTTACCTTCTTTTCTTGCTTTTAAATGAATGTTATATATTTCTTTCAGATAAAAGCACTGGGGTGCCCTTGCCATCTCACAACTAGTACGGTCAAAAATAGCACCTACGTTGCCATTTTCTTGTTTCAAGATAATGGTCTCAACAGCTGGAGAAACCGTAATAGCACTACCTTTTCGTTTAGCACATTCTATATCATCAGTTATAAGTTGCCCATTTATTAGCGGCCTAACGCCATCATGAATTAACACAATAGAATCATCTGGATATAATTCAAAAGCAGCTTTTAAACCATTGAAAATAGACTCTTGACCGCTAGAACCACCACTTACGACACATGAAACTTTACTAATATTATACTTACGCAATAACTCTTTGCAGTGCTGTATCCAGCTTTCAATACACACTACAACAATTCCATCGACAAGATAATGACTCTGAAAGTGCTCTAATGTATATACTATGATCGGTTTACCATATAACTCTAAAAATTGTTTTGGCTTTGAACTTGTCTTCATCCGCTGCCCAGTTCCACCTGCAAAAATAATTGCTATATTCATAAAATCACCTAATCTCTTTCAATCAAGTAAGCAACCATGTCGTGCGTTGTTCTTTCTTCTACTGGTGGCATTTTCATATATTCTCCATAAAGACCTTTTAAATATTCTTCCCAACAAGAAAAAATTGGAAACAGATGTCCCTCAAACTCCACTTCTACAGGCTGTTCAAATTCAGATTTAAGCATTCGTTCCCCGATACCATGCAACCCCCATGTAATGACTCCAACATATTTGCACTCATCGTAAGAATATTGAGTGGCAATTTTTTCCAATTGTTCAATGCATCTTCTCCTCCCGTACAATCTGGCGATCGGTTTGGCTATATATTTGGCGCACTTTCTAAAAAATGTTTTCCCTTCACCGATTTTGGCATCATTTAGCAATAACATTCTTCTAAAAAAATCACATTTTCTATAAATCTGTGAAACTAAATCTACATCTTCCGGCAATCCATCAACAGGAAATATATCTATCCATAAAGAATTGTCAACCGTTTCATCTGAAAAGCGACAATCTATTTTTGTTAAGGAGTTGATTAAATTTGTATACGGAGCTACATAATGTCCCAATAGATTTGATTTCAATTTATACTTTTTATCATCAATACTTCCTAGCAACATCACCATCTTCACATAGTCATTGCGAGGCATGCAAACGTCAATATCATCATCCCATGGAATAAATCCTTTATGTCTAATGGCACCCAACAAAGTGCCTCCCGCTAAATAATAGGTTAAACCATGTTGTTTACAAAACTCATCAAAATACAATAATATTTCCAGCTCCAATTTTTGAATTTCAGAATGCTCCAATTTTCTCATTTTTCACCTGCACAGTCATTGACCATCTTTACGAATTTTGGTCCTTCATAAGACAAGTCATATCCGGAATTTTTTAAATCTCCAAAAGTATTTATACGCGAAAATTCTTGAATACTTTTTAAAACTCTCATAGACCATATTTGGGGACTATCATTAATTGACAAAAACTCAACATTTTTAGTGATTTCTAATTCTTTCGTTATCTTATCAGAAAAGAAACAAGGCAATCCACTTGCCTGTGCCTCAATCCCAACAACAGGGAGTCCTTCAAATCTTGACGGCAAAACAAAACAGTCCATAGCTTGATAGTATCTGGATACATCAGACCGAAATCCAGTAATTTTAATTGCATTCAAGATGCCATATTTTTCGGCTCTTTTCTTAGTGGATTCTAAAAACTCTCCCTCACCCACTAATAGAAGTCGAAATTCTTTATTTTGATTATATATTTCATAAAAAACATCTAAAATGTAATCGTGGTTCTTTTGATATGAAAATCTTCCAATATGCCCAATAACTTTCAGGTTCTCATTTCCAAATAATTCAAATTTTATTTTTTTTGCCTCCACATCATTAAAGGCAAACTCTCCAACATCTATAGCGTTATGAACTAAACACATTTTAGAATCATAACCACCAAACATCCATTTATACGCCAATCTTGAACAAGCTAACTTTTTGTCCAAGAACCTATTACACACACATCTACTTATATAGTGCAATACTTTCAACAAAATTCTTTTTCTATTATCCTTAATATCAATCATTGTATTATGACTGTGAAAAATAACCTTTTTAACTCCTCCGAATTTCAATGCAGCCAACAACAAAACATTTGAAAAGCCCAAATTACAGTAAGCTATGTCATAATTATTACATAAGCATATGTTTCTTAGTTCTCTAAAAAAGGCGTACGGTGTCGACAGTCTTGGAATTTCTATATACTTGAACCCGCTTCGTTCGTACTTGTCAAAATACGATGGTTTTTTACAGCTAAACACAAAATCAATGGTATACTCTTTATCAAAAAAAGAAAATAATGAAAGCATTATTTTTTCAACTCCACCATACGTATCTGTCAAACCATATACCAATATTTTTTTCATTATTCCCTCACACCAAAAATTGATTTATTCTCTTTATGTATTCCTTTTGTTCTTCCAATACTATACTCAGTAGATGTTGAAAATTTTGATTTAATTTTTCTTCATTTATGCCCGCAAGATAATTCATCAGCATGTTTTGTACATTATCCCTAAACACATCAACTGTCAATCCTATGCCATATGTCTCAACAATCTCTCCAAGAAACGTCCCTTTGGAAGCAAGTATAGGTTTTTTGAACAATAATGCATCGTATAACCTGTTTGGCAAAGCTGTTGTCACTTCCAAAGAGGCAGTACCGTAAATCGAATTAATAATATCAATATCCTCATATATACGCTGCTTATCTTCATTCGAAAATCTACCCGTAAATTTCACATTTTCAAATCTGTTAATATTACAAAAATTTTCTAATGGACAATCCGGATTCATAGCTCCGGAATACTGAATACTAAATATTTCATCTCTCAAATTACGTATAAGAGCAGAATTTTCATTAAAGTATCTAATACTTCCCACAAAACCAATAACAAACCTTTTCTTATTTTTCAAGTCAATCTTAGCATCTCTAAAATTACCTTCATTGCTGATATTATGCGAGATTACATAATCGTAAGGAGCAAGAAATTTCAGAAATCCTCTAGACGATATACAAGTAAAAGATGACTTTTTTACTAATTCCATTAATCTATCTCTATAAAAATTATATTTTTCATAAGTATAATCTCTTATATCCAAGATATACCTTTTTTCATATTCTTTTCCTATCAAATCAGATATCATTACAGGCGCTAACGAATCTATAAGAATTAAATGTGTGTATTTATTTTCAGCAATTATTTGCCTTAGTTTCCTTTGATACATAAACATAGGATAAATCTTTTTAAGCTTATTTCCCCCAAAAGAGCATTGTAAATTGAAAATATAAAAATTATCTTTATGCATAAACTCATTTAATCCTGAACGCTCCCATAAAAACAAATCATATTCTATATTGTTTTTCCTACAAGCTTCTTCATAAATTTTTATGTATGGAGCACGCTCATATGGAACCGTATCAACAATCAAAATTTTTTTTTGCATGGCCAAGCCTCGTTGTTTCTATCCTCTAATTTTTCTCTTTAAAAACCCAAATATCTTTTTAGGCCAATTTTGTTTTTCCATGAACACAACCGGCATCTCGACAATGCGCAACTGCTTATCATCAAGCCAAACATTAAATAAACGCTCACTTAAAAAGCCAAACACTCTGGCTTCATACTGACTGTAGCCGGAGATATCAATTCTCTTCTCCAATTCAAAAAGAATATCGAATAACCATCCGCAATACTCATCAAACAACTCTTTTTTCATAACAAACATATTAAGAATATGCAATTTTGTCCCGTTCATAACCTTATAAAATGATTCACTGTATTCGGGATACATTTCAGTAATAATTTTTTCAACTTCATCCAAATCCCTTTTATTGTGAGCGTGCTCGTATTGGCTGCGTACAGTTTCAATATAGTAATTGCGTTTTTTCGGCAAAATCACATCATATTCAGATAATAGTTTTTCATAATCTGCACGATTAAACACGGACTTCTGCTTGCTATTTACATCGCTGCCATGGCTGCCGCTGCAGAAATACCGCCGATAGTGACATAATCCGATATAATCACATTTAAGATTCTTCCATGCCCAATACAAACCTGTAAGTTCGCAAAAATTAGCGTTTTTAGACGAAATGTTATCTCCCGTATTATCTCCGACATATCCCAAATCACTTTTGCCTTCTTTTCCCACATGCAGTGGTAAATATACTTCATCTTCAGGCATCCAATATGCTTTATGTGTTGCTACGAGAATTTTTATATTCATCTTCTAAAGTTCCTTTTCCGCCAGCTTCAATGCACTGTCAATGACAGCGTCCATATCATAATACTTATACTCTCCCAACCGACCGCCAAAAATAACTTTTTGCTCTTTATCTGCCAAGTTTTTATAGGCCGCATACAATTCACTGTTTTTCTCATCATTAACAGGATAATACGGTTCCTTCCCCGGCTTCCACTCACTGCTGTACTCACGCGAAATTACTGTTTTAGACAAATCATTGCCTGCCGCATCCTTGCCAAATTCAAACCACTTATGTTCAATGATGCGCGTCCAAGGTGTTTCTTCATCAGTATAGTTAACCGCTGCGTTACCCTGAAAGTTCTGTTTATCCAATACCTCACTTTCAAAGCGCACACTGCGATATTCCAGATTACCCAGTTTGTAATTAAAGTAAGCGTCAATAGGACCTGTATAAACGACTTTCTTGGCCAAATCATCGAATTCTGTTTTATTATCCAAATAATCGGTCCCCAAAAGTACTTCAATGCCCTTCAACATGTTGCCTACCATTTTTGTATACCCGCCAACAGGAATACCTTGATATAATGCATTAAAATAATTGTTATCAAAAGTGAAGCGCACAGGTAAACGTTTTATGATAAAAGCAGGTAATTCACTGCACGCTCTGCCCCACTGCTTTTCGGTGTAGCCTTTGATCAATTTTTTATAAATATCCATACCAACCAAAGAAATGGCTTGTTCTTCTAGATTTTTAGGCTCGCTGATCCCGGCTTCACGTTTCTGCTCTTCAATTTTGGCCGCAGCTTCTTCCGGAGTTATGACACCCCACATTTTATTGAAAGTGTACATATTAAAAGGCAAGCTGAACAATTCACCTCGGTAATTGGCTACCGGCGAATTGGTAAAACGATTAAACTCTGCAAATTGGGTTACAAATTGCCACACATGTCTCAAATTGGTATGAAAAATATGCGCGCCGTAGACGTGCACATTGATTCCTTCAATTTCTTTTGTATAAACATTTCCGGCAATATTTTCTCTCTTATCAATAACCAGTACTTTTCTACCGCGCAGTCTGGCTTCATGAGCAAAAACAGCACCGAACAAACCGCTTCCCACAACCAAATAATCAAACTGCTTCTCCATTAACACTTACCTCTCTGCATGGCTCAAGTTTTACCATTCTATTATTTTGGCGAATATCGCATTTCAACTGTATAAATTCAGTCCAACACACAGAAAAATAGACCCGCCGAACACACTTCGGCAAGTCCCCACTAACATACTATACTTTTTCAAATACTTTTGCAATATGTTTCGGGAAAAATTCGTCATATTTGTGAACGGATGCACTATGAAATGCTCGATAATTATATAATATTAAGTTTATTTGCCTAAAGTTCGAACAACTGCTTGACAATCATTCGAACTTTAGGCATCCGTCGGCTTATTCAGTCAATAAAATTTTAAATATGCAACGGCACGCAAACTCAAATAAAAAATTTGATTCGGCTTCTTTTAAAATTCAACTTCAATGCTTACCGGGCAATGGTCGCTGCCGAATACTTCATTATGTATTTCGGCAGATTTTATTTTGTCGGCTATGCGTTCGGAGGCAAGGAAATAATCTATCCTCCATCCGGCATTCTTTTCTCTGGCTTTAAACATATAACTCCACCAGCTGTATTTAATCTCATCCGGATGCAACATTCTGAACGTGTCAACGAAACCCGATTTTTTCAGTTCTCTGAATTTTTCCCTTTCTTCGTCCGTAAATCCCGCATTCCGGCGATTAGTCTTAGGATTTTTCAGATCGATTTCCTCGGCGGCAACGTTCAAATCACCGCAGACTATGACGGGCTTTTGTTCATCCAAATTCAGCAAATATTCTCTGAATACATCTTCCCATACCATCCTGTATTCCAAACGTTCCAGTTCGCGCTTGGAGTTGGGTGTGTATACGGTCACCAGGTAAAAATCGGCGAACTCTGCGGTAATTACACGACCCTCCCGATCGTGTTCCTCCTGACCGATGCCGTATGTTACATGCAGCGGCAGTGTTCTGGAAAATATCGCCGTCCCGGAGTAGCCTTTTTTCTCCGCGCTGTTCCAATATTCATAATATCCGTCGAAAACAAAATCGCCCTGTTCTCGTTGCATTTTCGTTTCCTGCAGGCAGATAATATCCGGCGACTCTTTGCGCAGATATTCGTCAAATCCTTTATTCATACAGGCCCGAAGACCGTTCACATTCCAAGATATAAATTTCATGTCTACCTCTCATACACATATTCCCTGCGAAATCCTGTTTCGCAGGGAATATTTTTACTTACTTAGCTGTTTTCAAAAATTTGGCGTACATTTCATGATCTTCTTTCATCATCTTATCGGCATCTTCACCGACAATGGCGGTAGGATCGATACCTTGTTTCATGAAGTACTCTTTAAATTCTTTGGACTCGCAAACTTTTTTAGCTGCCTTGCGCAGAACATCCAATTTCTCTTTGGGTGTGTCCTTCGGAGCCACAAGAGCTGCCCAGGCGCGAACTGTCATATTGTGTCCCAGTTCTTTAAACGTAGGTATATCAGCATACAGCTCGGAGCGTTTTTCCGACATCACCGCTAAAATCTTCAAATTGCCTGCTTCAACCTGGCTCTTGAAAACGGACGGATCAGCCAAAGTAGCGTCAATATGCTTACCTGCTAATGCCGCAGCTATGTCTGCAGAACCTTTCGGATAAGGAACATGTTTGAACTTCACTCCGAATTCCTCTTCGAATGCCAAAGCTGCAACATGCCAAACTGCTCCTACGCCCGAGTTGCCCATCTGAATTTTTCCGGGATTTTCCTTGGCAAATTTTACGAATTCATCCAAATTGTTATAGGGAGCTTCCTTGGGAACAATTAATGCAGCAGGCGCCGCTATGGGCGCACAGATTGCTGCGTAATCCGCATAAGTGTTTTTGGTTTTACCTTGATGCGGAAACATGGCCAATTCTACCGTCACCATGCCCAGCGTGTGTCCGTCAGGCTTGCTGTTTGCTGTTTCCACCATTCCCGTCACACCGCCGCCGTCCGGCTTATTCATCGGAACAAATTTGCTGCCCTGCAATTCTTTTTCCAAAAATTGAGCGATACCTCTAGCGGAAATATCCGTGCCGCCGCCCGGAGCTTTAGGAATAATTACCGTAATGTCTCCGTCAGCAGGATATGCAGCTTTCTTTTCGCCGCCGCAGCCTGTTGCCAACAGCGCCAACGTCAAAACTGCCAACATCGCAACCAAAATTTTCTTCATAAATCATACCTCTCCTTTATAATATAAATTTATAAATCAGACTTTGCCAATTCCAGACAAACTATATTCTTTCTGTTCCAAGTGTAAGTTACCAGCAATCCTGCGCTGCTCTCAATAATGGCGGGATAAGAATATTCCCCCTCGCCTGTTTCCGCATCTGCGAAATTCTCCCAAGTATATCCGTTGTCCCGTGAGCAAAAAATACTCAAAGGAGAACGCTGCCCCCAGTTTTCCGCTACCGGATTGCACACCAGATAAAGTCTGCCGTTCGCCGAATACCGTACCAAATCGATGGCGCTGTTGTTATTGGGCAGGTCAATAGGATAGGGTCCGTTCCACGTGAAACCGTTATCCGAAGAATCGCTGCGATAGATGGAGCCTTCACTGCTGCGCAGCAGCATGTGCAAACAGTCTTCTTCATCCTTCCAAAGCGTCGGTTGGATAACACCGCGCCCGTAAAAAGACTGTTTACTTACGGCAATCTCACTATTTGCAACGGTAGGCTCTCCATCGTAGGTTATGCCTTCGATTGCAACAGGCGCTGATCTGCGCCAACTTTTGCCATCGTCATCACTCACGGAAGTAAAAGCCGTCCACACGCCGCGCTCTGCAGAACCTCCTGCCACAATTCTGTCGTCGGATGCGAAAATCGGCTTATTGCGCACAGGTCCGCCGCCACAAAATCCGTCCTCCGACAAAGTCTCCGGTGCGCTCCAGGTGCTGCCGTTATCCGAAGATCTCAGAACCATGGTTTCCCAGTCGGCGATAGCCATGCCTTTTTTGAAAAAAAGCATCAGCTCACCGTTTTTTCTTCGAAAAAGCACCGGGTTCCAGTGAGCGGTCCGCCCTGCAGCGACAACATAAGGATCGCCCCAACCCAAAGCTGATTTTCTGCAGGCGTAAACTGCGGTATCGTCCCTGCCCTCAAAAGAACCGCCGAACCAACAGCAAAGCAGCTCCTTATCAGAAAGCTCTATAATTGTAGACCCGTGACAAAATTCCGTAGACAATTTATTTATGACAAATTCTTTTTTCAAATTTCACCTGCACTAAAAATCATTCATCTCACGGCATTTATTTTATCATATTTTCTTACAAAAGAAAAACCCGTCCTGACGGACGGGTTTGTAAATTTCTTTTTATTTACGCAGACCGAGTTTGGCAATAATTGCACGGTAACGTTCAATATCCTTGCTCTGCAAATAGTTCAGCAAACCGCGACGTTTACCTACCATTTTCAGCAGACCGCGGCGAGAATGATGATCCTTTTTATGCTCTTTCAAATGCTCGGTCAAATATTTGATACGCTCTGTAAGCACAGCAATCTGTACTTCCGGAGAACCTGTATCTCCTTCATGACGGGCATTGTCTACGATAAGCGCTTGTTTCTTTTCATTGGTCAACATTGTAAAATCCTCCTAAATAAATTAAATTGCCGGAAGCATAGTAGCCGTTGGAGTTTCAAACTACCAAGCTTCGGTTCACGTGCCTGTCTATTCTACCACAAAAGTTATTATTGTACAAGCATTTCTTAATTATTTACTTTGCAAAAAAACAGCTGCCTGAAAGGCAGCCTGATATTTTTTTGAGTGCTCAATAAGCCGAGTTCTGTTCCGCACAGCGGTGATGATCATTTATCTAGGTCTGCAGTCACCTGCAGACTCAAGCGATACAACCCGGAAGGCTCAGCGGGCCGCTTCATCCCTTCCCTATTTGATCTTGCTCCGAATGGGGTTTACCTAGCCAATCTGTTACCAGATTGCTGGTGCGCTCTTACCGCACCGTTCCACCCTTACCTGCCTGAGCAGGCGGTTCTCATTTCTGTGGCACTGTCCCTGAGGTCACCCTCGCCGGACGTTATCCGGCATTCCGCCCTATGGAGCTCGGACTTTCCTCACCTGGCTAAAGCCAGCCGCGATCATCTTTCACACTCTTGAGTACAATTTATCATAAAAACCGCATCCGGTCAAGCTGTTAATTGCAAAAGTACCCGGCAGAGCCGCCTTGCCTTCTGCAGAAATACGCAAAGTTCCGCGGATATTCAGAAATCTCTAAACTCACATGATAAATCGGCATTACTTTTTAGCTTCCTCTGCGCTCTGTAATTTGCACATTGTTCTTTCGAAAATAATAACGCAAAGTCCATTGCCTCAGCTTCCCGATATTATTCATTATAAATGCCGCCAAATTTTTATCTATTCCTGTTACCCTGTAGATATTATTCTCCTTTAATATGAAATGGTAAAATTCTCCGGCTAATTTCTTATTCAGTTTTGCATCAAAATAACCCAGCGCCGCCAAATCGTCAACAAGTTTCTTTATCGCCAAGACCTTGTCCGGTGGTCTTTTTATGTGTGAAGAAGCGCTCATAGTTCCTGAGCTTTTTCTGTAGTAGTAATACCCATTCCCTAAAATTTTCACTTTAACTGCATGAAAAATATACACTCCGGAGCTGTAGTTATCCTCACGAATGATTCCAACCTGGAAAATAACTTTTTCCGCCAACTCTTTCGTATATAACCCATTCCATGGCACAGTCCACAACCAGCTGTCAAAAAATTTGCTGAATAAAGCTTCTTTTCCGACGATTACTTCCTGCTTCCCGAATAAAATTTTTTTTGCCTGCAACTCCGTCAGTTTCAACAAAGCCGAATTTCAGCATATCGATCTTATCCGCTTCCATTTCAGCGACAATATCCGCATACAGGTTCTCAACAATCCAGTCGTCGCTGTCCAAAAAAGAAACATACTTCCCTTTTGCCGCGCTTACTCCGGAATTTCTTGTATCGCTCACCCCGGTATTAAGTTTATGTATAACTTGAATTCTTGCGTCTCGGCGTATTCGTCACAAATTTCACCGCTTCTGTCGGTAGAACCGTCGTCAAGCAGGATGATCTCCAGATTGGTATAAGTTTGTTTCAAAACTGACTCTATACAGCAAGCCAAATACTCCTCAACATTAAAAACCGGTATAACAACTGAAACAAGCGGTAAATCCATACTATCACACCTCTTAAACTAACTTTTTCCTAAGCTCAATCTCTCACCACCGTATTGTTTTTATCTTGCAGCTGCCGCCTTCATACTGAATAATAAACTCGAATGCTCTTGATATATTAGTAGCTTTTATCTATAATATACTTACGACAGCGTAGGCAGATATTTTTAGGAGGTTCATGTTATGGAGGAAGCACGTTTCACTATGAGAATACATCCGGTGGTAATGAATAAAATGAAACGTATCGCCAAGGATAACGGCCGCTCTCTGAACAAAGAAATTGAACAGATTTTAAAATGGGTCGTAGACGACTACGAACGAAAATACGGCAGAATAAAACTGACACCCGAAGAAATTCCGTCCTTTGCCGAAAAAGAAGTTCATCCGGTGCAGGAGCAGAACATGGAAGGACTTTTCAAACTGGATCGTTGAGACAATCTCTCTTTAGTGTGGACAAACTCCGCGCTAAAGAGTTTTTTTATGCCAAAAGCAGGCGCAAAAGATAAATCAGAGCGAAAACGGCGGTAAATATCAGAAACGCCGGCAGCATGAAGAAAAACAAAGCTAAAATTCCCAACAAAATGAACACTACCAGGAAAAGCGAACTGCTACAGCCGAATGTTTTCACTTTCAGACCGTTACTTGAAAAAGCGTCGGTTTCTTCTGTGCCGGCAGCACTTTCCTCATATCCTCCATCGGATGTCGTTCCGTCTTCGTCTATCGTCACACCTCTGAACTTATCTCTTTCCTCCGGAGGAAGAACTTCCGCCTCCAACTGAAATCTGTAATGGCAATAAGGACATTCGACAGTCCCCTTGGCTACTTCCTTGCCGCAAAAATCACATTTCATATATTTCGGCTCCTTCTACACTTAAGAAAACAGCATGAACAACATGCCTTCTTCGTTAATATATCTTGGGTCGAATCTCTCCGGTTCCAAACTTTTACTGATCACCGCTCCCGCAGCTTCCGCATCTTGAGACGTAACTCCAGGAAAGAAGTCTGCAATCTTGCCGATATCATAAGCATACACGTCATTGACCTTGATAAAGTTTGCCACAACACCGGCTGCCCAGGCTGCATCGGAAAAATTCGCCTCAGGCAGACCGCACGACTTAAAATCCGCCCACATCGCCTGCGCCAAATCGATATCTTTCCTGGAAAAACGATGTTCACTCATCACTTTATCCAACACTTCCGTAACGGAATCATGCGCATTTGCCGGCAAATATATTCTCCCGAAAGATTTGGGTAAACGACCTGTGGGAATGTCGCTAAAAGCGTAGACAAGAAATAAGTTTCTCACCGCAAGCGCGTATTCCCCGATAAACTTTTTCCAGCTTACGGTTTTGCCGAAGCGCAGACTGCTCCACATGCGTACGGAGTTTAAAAAATCCTTGAACTTTTTTCGCGCGCTTTGGTGCATCAGCACTCCGCGCATTGAATTCACTACCATGGTGTTATTATAAAAAATATGCCCTATGAACAGCGCCTTCTGAAAATCGATGTTTTCATCTACAGCCATCCCCAAAGTGTACATCTCGCCGGTCAGCAAATTCCTGCAGGAAAAATAATCGTTGCCGTGAGAATATTCTACTGAAAAAATAACGAGTTCCGCTTTGAGAAGCTCCTCCAGAATATCCTTAAAAACACCGGACTGCGTAAACTTGTCGGCAGCAAATATTTCCGAATAGAAATGTTCTATAGGACGTTTATAATTTTGCAGCAAATGGTAGTCGAAGAGAAAATAGTCCCAAAAATACTCAAAGTACTCTTCGGAGCCGTACATCTCCAAGCCCAGTTCCATATTATACACGCGATCATAAAGAAATCTTGCCCGCTCCAGATCGGCTTTAAAATCTTCGCCGCTGAAGAATATTTCCATGATTTGCAGCAATTCAAAAGCTTTGTTCCCAATATTGAGGAACATTTTTGCCGGCAGATCCGGAGTAGCCGCAATATTACGCAAACCTACAATACCGACCGGTTCGCCTTTACTGTTTATGCCACGCAGTTCGCCGTCCATGACGAGCTTCTGCAAGGCTCTTTCCGGAGCTCCCGCATCGCTAAGTCTGCACTTCCTGCCTATATGTTTATAAAAATCGGCAAGCGTGAGCAGAAAGCGTTCGACATTTTTTGCCTCCGCCGCAAAATCCGACACATTCCTCACGCACCAGCCCACGCAGTCGATAAATGCCGCTTCCGACATGCCGCCAAGGATATTATCGGAATGCCCTAAGTAAATACAAAAAATGCAAATATCGTCCCAGCATTGAAAAAGTTCTTCCCGTTCAGAGCCGCGCCAAGATCTGCTGCGCAAATAATCTTCTACGGTCTTTCTGGCTATGACGTCATTCCATTCTTCGTCCTGATTATAAAATTCTGCGACAAGATCAAAAACATTGTCCATCTTTACTCCAACCGGCAGCGCGGCATCCCGCTCTGACAGCTTCATACACTTCCGCCAAAGGCAGCTTTTCAGCGGCGGCAATGCGAGCCGCTTCTTCATACTCGGGATAACAGTAAACCGCTTCTCCGCAGCGGCAGACCTTGACCGACACATCTCCGTAGGCGGTCATTATACGGCGCTGCTCTCTTTGCAGCACCATTCTGGACGTCGTACCGTAACGTATGCCGATAGTTGTCGTTTCCCTAAAAATTATTTCTGCAAGACTCATGCGTGTCAGCTCATCACAAATCACGTTCAGCTGCCAGCCGGGTCTGTTTTTTTTCATGAACACGGGTTGATAATAGACGTCTTTGGCTCCGGCGCGCAAAAGTTTTTCCACCAAATGCCCCAGAATTTCTCCAGAACAGTCGTCCATATCCGTTTCCAATTTTACCACTGCATCCTCTAAAGGATCGTTTATTTCCGCATCTTCGCACAATGGCTCCAACATAAACGCACGCAACAAGCTCGGCAGCGAATAACTTCTCTTACCGGCGCCGTACCCAACCTTCTTCACCAAAAAGCGTCGCGGCAACTCAGATGAAGTTCTGAGTACGGCCGCTGCCGCCGCACCCGTTGGCGTCACAAATTCTCCTTCATGTTCCGTAATAGTCAGCGGTAAGCCGTGAGTTGCCGCAATATTCACGACAGCAGGCACGGGAACCGCAAGATATCCGTGCTGACAACGTACTGTACCTCGACCTTCGCACAATCCCGTTATTACAACCTCATCAGGCTGAAGATTTTCCGCGCATACGGCGACGGCGATGACATCCACGATGGAATCGACTGCGCCGACTTCGTGAAAATGCACTTCTTCCGGATCAACATTATGAGCTTTGGCTTCAGCTGCGGCAATAACGTCAAAAATTGCCAAAGCTTTGGCTCGCGCCGCCGGCGTCATATCGACAGCAGCGATTATCTTCCTTATTTCCCGCAAACCGCGATGATGGTGCCGATGTATATGCGCCTGTTCATGCTCGGTTGTCTGACGTACTTTATCCTGCAGAAAAACCGTTCCCAAGGAAATATGTCCAGCTTCCACACCTGCGTCCGCTGTAGCATGACCATGCTCGCGGTGGTGCTGCGCCGTAGTTCCCGCAAGATTTATATACAGAGAGCCGCCATGTCGCTCATCATCGCTATCGCCACGGCTGTCCGTTTCCGCCCCGTGAAGATATTCCATATCATGATCGTGGTTATCCAAAGCGTCATCCAAAATAACTTTGAAATCACAGCAGTCTATACCGGCCTTTTTGACGCGGTCTACAGAAAAAGTAAAACCGTACACAGGAATACTTTTTAAAGCTTTGACCAACACATCGCAGTCAGCTCCCAAATCGAGCAAAGCTCCGACAAGCATATCACCGCTGATGCCGGCATTACATTCCAGATAAAGTACTTTTTTCACAATGACCTCCCGTCGCTCTACCACCGACTACCTGTCCAAAACTTCATTCATGCTGCCGCTGCGATAACCCTCCAAATCCAGCGTAACATAAGTAAAGCCCAAATCTTTCATTTTTTTCGCAAACATTTCTCTTGCCGATATTATTTTGGCGAAATCGGAAGTTTCCGCTTCTATCCTTCCCACAGTTCCGTGCATTCTTACCCTGCACTGGCGCACTCCCGAAGAACGAAGCAAATTCTCGGCAGCTTCAACCATCCGCAGTTTTCTTTCCGTCATTTTTTGTCCGTAAGGAAATCTGGAAGCTAAGCAGGCGAAAGACGGTTTATCCCAGGTGCTAAGTCCCATGGACTGAGAAAGCAGCCTGATTTCTTCCTTACTCAGCTCCGCCTCCTGCAAAGGACTACGGATGCCCAATTCCTGCAAGGCTTTGCTTCCGGGACGATAATCCTTTAAATCATCCGTATTGGATCCGTCAACCAAATATACCGCTCCGTGTTTCTGAGCCGCCTCTGCCAGCTTTTGAAAAATTGCTTTTTTACAATGATAACACCTTGTGACAGTATTTAGGGCAAAACCCTCGACAGCAAATACGTCGATCGGTATCCAATAGTGTGTAATTCCCTCTTCGATGCAAAAAGCGGACGCCTCTTCACGCTCAGCAAGCGGGAGTACGGCTGTAGCCGCGCTTACAGCTACGGCATTGCCGCCCAAAGTTTCCTGTGCCGCTTTCAATAAAAATGTGGAATCCACGCCTCCGGAAAAAGCCACGGCAACACTGCGCATGGAAGCAAGCGTCTGTTTCAGCTTAACAAATTTTTTCAGCGTACTGTCATTCATGGGAAGCACGCCCCCCGTTTACAGCCAGTCTGTTGATTTGTGATGCAATCACGCCAGCGCCGTAGCCGTTGTCTATGTTGACGACGGACACACAGTTGGCACAAGAATTAAGCATAGTCAAAAGAGCCGCCATGCCGTTAAAGCTTGCCCCGTAACCTACAGAAGTCGGCACAGCTATAACCGGGACGGCGACCAGACCGCCTATCACGCCGGCCAGAGCGCCCTCCATCCCTGCCACAGCTATAATGCAGTTAGCATCCTGTAACAGCTCCAGTTTGTCAAGCAGCCGATGTAAACCGCTTACGCCGACATCATAAAGACGCTCCGCATTGCAACCCAAGAACTCAGCTGTCTGAGCAGCTTCCTCTGCGATGCCGATGTCGGCAGTGCCTGCTGTACAAACACAGACTTTGCCGACTCTTTTTTTATTCCGCCGTTCGTATTTCAGAATGCGAGAAATGTTGTCGTAGACTATATCAGGTATCACAAGCTGTACGGCGCGATACTGCTCTTCCGTAGCCCGCGTTCCGAAAACCTCTCCCTTTTCCGCAAGAATTCTCCTGTATATATCCTGCAAAAAGGTCTGCTCCTTACGGCTGCAGAAAACCACCTCCGGCAAACCGCATCGCCTTTCTCTGTTCACATCTATTTTTGCGTAGCCCAGGTCCACATAAGCTTCTTTTTGCAAAAGTTTCTCCGCTGCCGCAGCAGTCATTTTCCCCGAGCGCACATCTTCCAAGATATCTCTGATTTCCAAAGCCTGTTCCTCACGCGTACTCCATGATTTTTATTTTAGTATATCATTTTTGTTCGGATAAACCAATTAATTTTTCCTTTACGGACAACCTGCAAACTGAAAAACCGATTGTCACCGGCGTTTTACTGCCGGCGCAATCGGTACTGAAATGTTTGCAGAATATTATTATTTTTTGTCGGAATCCTTATTTTCGAAGTCATAATATTTGCTGCCCAGCAGTTCGTTCGGCAAATACTGCTGCTCCACCCATCCTCCGGGATAATCATGGGGATATTTATACCCGACTCCGTGCCCTAACGCTCCTGCTCCGAGATAATGGGCATCCTTCAGATGCTGCGGCACTGCTCCGCAATTTTTTGTGCGCACGTCCGCCCTGGCTTTTTCTATGCCCATGTAAGCTGCGTTGCTTTTGGGAGCTTTCGCGATATAACAAACAGCTTCCGCTAAAGGAATCTGAGCTTCCGGCCAACCTACGAAATCGGCAGCCTGAGCTGCGGCAGTCGCCAGAATCAAGGCCTGCGGATCTGCCAACCCCACATCCTCGGCAGCGCAGATAACAATACGGCGCGCGATAAAACGCAAATCTTCGCCGCCCTCTATCATTCTTGCCAGATAGTGCAGCGCAGCATCCGCATCGCTGCCGCGCATACTCTTTATAAAAGCGGAAATAATATCGTAATGCTGATCGCCTTTTTTGTCATACCGCTGCATAACATTTCCTAAAACATCATGCAGCGTTGCAAGGCTGACGAGGCGTTCTCCTTCTTCCGGAAGCATAAACTCTGCCTGCTCCAGTATATTGAGCGCGCTTCTGGCATCACCGGCCGCAAAGTCGGCGATTACGGACGCCGCATCCTCCGCAATGGAAAAACTACCGCCGTAGCCGCAATCGGAATCGCTCACGGCGCGCAAAATTATCTTCTTGATATGCTGCGGCTGCAACTTTTCCAAGCGAATGATCTTCATTCGCGACAACAGCGGCGAATTAATTTCAAAAAACGGATTTTCCGTTGTGGCTCCGATTAAAATAATCGTTCCGTTCTCTACATACGG
>JAXFPC010000030.1:0-25736 GCA_034180005.1 Acidaminococcaceae bacterium
GACAGTCAACTTACCGATAATATCTAATGCGTCTTTGATAGTAGGCATATCCAATTACCTCCTTCGGTGGTACTGTTTCTTACTATTATTATACGCTATTTCTCGTCAAAAATCAACCATTTGTTGTGACAGAGCCTAAAAAATAAATCGGCAGCCGGAGCAGCCGAAGTTGATAAAAAAAGTTCTGTTACTAATATTGAAATCACCGAAAATACTCAAGTACCTGTAGTAGATGTAATCGAATTTCCAAAAGTTGATATGATAAAACTCAAAAACAGCTATAGCTAAATCGATAATAGGAAAAACGTTCCATATTATCGGTTCGGATGGCATTGGGAGAGTTGCAAGCATAACTGATGGTCGCCATTTGGTTTATCCTTCATATAGACGGAAGAGGAATAATCCTACTTGTAGACGAGCGTTATCGATTATAAATAATGTTTTAAATAATGCGATTTATGTAGAAAAGCACAACGATGACAGACATGGAAGCGATAAACGTTACATCGAACTCTACGCAGCAATAAAAAACGGAAACGTACTAAATCGCTTCCGAATAATTGCGAAAGAAGGAGATAAATCCGCAAATGAGTTTAACGTTAAATCCGCCGAATATTATGACATAATAAGAGCTGGCGTGTTATCTGCCAATGTACCGGAAAGCACATTGCCTGCAAGCGTACCACATGGCACGCAAGGGCAGGTAAGCAGAAACACGCCACTTACTGTTAGTGTAGCAGAACTTTTAAAAGATGTCAAGGATAGAGCCGGAAACCCATATATAGACGCAAACGGTAAGCTGGTATATGATACTAAAGCTCTTGCTCAAAAACGTCTATCAGCACGGGAGAAATCAAATAAAATTGCCGTTACTACACAAGCAAAAACTTTAAAAGATAAAGTGCTTGAAAAAGGCGGAGCAATGAGTTATTTGAAATCAAAAAAAGACGAACTATACAAAGACTGGATTGATAAGAATGACACAATGCACAGCTTTGATGAAGCCGTTGCAATAAGGTGGTTATAGAATCTTTTATGCTGAGAATGAGGTTTGTGGGAGCGATGCCGAGTTACGGAATCTCCTATGTTGACGAATATGGTGTAACAAGGAAGTTCGGCATTATCGAGAGCGGTAAAGATGGTTCGCTGATTCTGGATGAAATTTAATTTTTACGAAGATATATTTGAAATAAAAAGAGCGCGTAAGTGAAGCTATTATTGTGCTTCGTTTACGCGCTTTTGATTTATTTGAGAAAGTTTGCGAATCGAGGTAAAAATCTGATTGTTTTTAAGCGGTTTGTCAAATTATTTTCGTGGTCCAATCTTCAATGTTCCAAATTTTATCGATCCAGTCTTCATAAAATTCCGGTTCATGAGAGACTAAGAGCACGCTGCCTTTAAATTCGCGGATGGCTTTTTTTAATTCTTCTTTGGCATCTACATCCAAATGATTCGTCGGCTCGTCGAGCACAAGCCAGTTGACGTCTTTTAACATTAATTTACACAGACGCACTTTAGCTGCTTCGCCGCCGCTGAGAACAAATACTTTACTGGTGATATGTTCGTTGGTCAATCCGCAGCCTGCGAGGGCGGCTCTTACTTCGTAATTTGTCAGGCCGGGATATTCGTTCCATACATCGTCTAAGGCTGTGTGTTCATTTTTTTCGCGTTCTTCCTGCTCAAAATAACCGGGTTCCAGAAACTCGCCGAGCTCTACGGAACCGCTGACAGGAGGAATAAGTCCGAGGATAGTTTTTAAGAGAGTTGTTTTACCCAGTCCGTTTACGCCGCGCAGGGCGATTTTTTCGCCGCGTTCCAGATTGAACGTTACAGGTCTTGTAAGCGGTGCGTCGTAACCAAGCACCAGATTTTTCGCTTCGACGATGAAGCGGCTGGGAGTTCTCGCTTCTCTGAACTTGAATGTAGGTTTGATCTTTTCGCGCGGCTTTTCAATCATATCCATTTTATCCAGTCTACGCTGTCGGCTTTTAGCCATGTTGGTTGTGGCAACTCTGGCTTTATTGCGGGCGATAAAATCTTCCAGCTTGGCGACTTCCTGTTGCTGACGCTCGTAAGCACTGGCTTTTTGAGCTTGATAAATGGCGTACATTTCTCGGAATTTATCGTAGTTGCCGGTATAACGGGTAAGCGCGCAGTTTTCAAGATGATAGATTATGTTGACTACTTTGTTCAAAAAAGCTGTGTCGTGAGAAATGAGAATGAAAGCGTGTTCATAATTTTGCAGGAATTTTGTGAGCCATTCTATATGCTCTACATCCAAATAGTTGGTGGGTTCGTCTAAGAGCAATATCTTGGCGTTTTGCAGAAGCAGTTTTGTCAGCAGTACTTTGCTGCGCTGACCTCCCGAAAGTTCACTGACGTCTTTGTCCAACCCGATGCTGCCAAGTCCGAGACCGTTGGCGAATTCTTCTATTTTGCTGTCAAGAGAATAGAATCCCGCATGTTCAAGTTCTGACTGGATTTCTCCGACGGTGTGCATGAGTTTATCCAGCTCTTCAGGAGATGCATCACCCATTTTTTCATACAACTCCAACATCTGTGCTTCTAAAGCATATAGGCTGTCGAAAGAACTTTGCAGTACCTGACGGATAGTAAGTCCTTTCTTCAGAGTACTTTGCTGATCCAAATAACCGACGGTAACTTTGCCAGGCCATTCCACTTTTCCTTCGTCAGGTAAGGTGTGTCCCGTCACTATATTCAAAAAAGTTGATTTGCCTTCGCCGTTAGCTCCGACAAGGCCGACGTGCTCTCCGCGTAGGAGTTTGAAAGAAACGTCTTCCAGTATTTGACGTCCTCCGAAAGAATGGCTAACGTTGGTTACGTTTAAATAGCTCATTTTTACCTCTCTTTTTACTTGATGCTATAGCAGTGTGCTCGAATTATTTTATTATGGAGAGGAGCTTTTGTAAAGAGAGGCAGGAAAATAAATCAATTTGTTGAATTAAACACGGACTGACAGTAAAGGAGTGATGAAAATGTTTATCGGGCATAAAAAGAATGCCGAACAGCTCAAGGATTATTTGCATGATCGTTTAGCAACGGCACTGTCTTATATTGTTACAACGGATTTCAGCGAGGTGGAAGACGGAGAATATGAGCTTGACGGCAGAAATGTTTTTGCCAGAGTCAGCACATATATGACGGAAACTCAAACTGCAAGAAGAGCGGAAAAGCATGATAAATATATTGACGTACAGTTCGTAGCTCAAGGTATGGAATCTATCGGGTACGGTGATTTGACAGAGGCGGCCGTAGTTACGGAGGATGAATCAGCGAAAAATGATGTGCGTTTTTACGCTGGCATTGAGAATGAGGCGTATGTGGAAATGCGAGAAGGCAATTTCGCCGTATTTTTTCCGTGGGAGCTGCATAGACCTAACTGTATTCTGGAAAAAATTTGCCGGGTAAAAAAAGTTGTAGTTAAGGTTTTGGCGGAAGATTTTTGAATTCTGCGTTTAAGTTTTGGCAGGATTAAGACTTGGCGACAGAAAAAAAGCATAAAATAATAAAAAAGTGTTGACAAAAAAATCTAAAAACAATATAATAACACTCGTGATGTTGAGCAAATGCTGACATCGGTTATCATTCCCCGATAGTTCAGCCGGTAGAACACCTGACTGTTAATCAGGGCGTCGTAGGTTCGAGTCCTACTCGGGGAGCCACCTGGCCGGTTGGTCAAGCGGTTAAGACACCGCCCTTTCACGGCGGTATCAGGGGTTCGATTCCCCTACCGGTCACCATACGGGCGCTTAGCTCAGCTGGGAGAGCGTCTGCCTTACAAGCAGAATGTCAGCGGTTCGATCCCGTTAGCGCCCACCACTGAAATTTATCCGGATCCTTTGAAGGATTCGGATTTATTTTTTTCTTTATAAACATTTTTCCCGTGCGATGGAATTAATTAGAGCTGTAAATTCTACGGAGAGTCGGAGAAATTTTCGTAATCTAAAAACAGAAAAGTTTTAGTGAATTTTACTATATTTACAGGGAACTATGTTTATCGGGATAGAATTTTTCCACTACAAGTGGTACAATGAGGGCAACAGATATTTTACTGTTGATTTAATATAGTTTAAAATATAAAAGAGGAGTAATTGAAATGAGTATTTATGATTTCGTTGTAAAAACAAATCGCGGTGAAGACCGCCCGATGTCAGATTACAAAAATAAGGTGCTGCTTATTGTCAACACTGCCAGCAAGTGTGGGTTTACATCTCAGTATGAAGGATTGCAGGAGCTCTACCTTAAATATCAGGACCGCGGTCTGGAAATTTTGGGCTTCCCTTGTAACCAGTTTGCAGGTCAGGAGCCGGAGGATAATGCTGGGATTGAAAATTTTTGCCGTGTAAATTACGGCGTAACCTTTCAAATTTTTGCCAAAGGTGATGTGAAGGGTGAGAATGCTCAGCCTTTGTTTAAATATTTGGTGGAGAAGCAGGGATTTCACGGTTTCGATGAATCTCATCCCATAGCTAAGAAATTGGTGGATTTTCTTGGGAAAATGTTCCCCGACTCTCTTGGAGGAGATTCGATTAAGTGGAACTTCACAAAGTTCTTGGTTGATCGTAACGGTGAAGTGGTAGCGCGTTTTGAGCCTACAACGAACCCGTCTGAAATCGCCGGTGATATTGAGCGTCTGCTTTAACAGTATTCGTCTAAGCAGTGTTTTTTGGAGCTGCCGCATAAAGCGGCAGCTTATTTATTTTTGGAATTTGATTTTGGTAAATTTTGATGAAGTATTTTTTTGGTTATGATATAATTACTCAGTCAGAAATTTTTGCGTAAGGATTGATAAAATGTCTAAGAAAAGTAATAAATACGCCGGATATGATCCGGAAGCTTACGATCCCAGCGGCATAGCAGAATATCTCGGTTTGGGACGCTCCATTAATTTTGAGCATAAGCCGACAAAAATTGCCGTTATCTGCGCTCTTATCACTTCCGTAACAGTGACTTTTTGGAAAAGTTTTCAGGGTATGGAGTCTTACGAGGCGACTTTGTTCGGCGTAGGTTGCGCGCTAGCTTTTGTACTTTCTTACATGATAGCTCAGGAACTCGATCCTGACCGCAGCATGGGCGGTTTGATCGGCGGCGGACTGACGATAGTGACATATCTTTTTCTCGGCGAAGGCAATATTATGGTCATGCTCTGGCTACTGTTTGTCCTGCGTATGTTTACGCGTACCTCCGGTGATCGTCATAGGATAGCTGATAATGTTATCATCATCGGCTCCGCTGTTTGGCTTGGCAAAGAAGGATTTTGGCTCTATCCGCTGCTGACAGGTGTTGCTTATGTTATGGAAAGTCAGCTGCCGCGAGGATATTTCCGCAGCTTGTATCTGGCGGCTATTGCTCTTGCCGGCATGGTAATTGCCGAGTATTCTTCAGAAGGCGCCGTGTTGACGATAAATTACGTTTACATTATGTCCGCTGTGTTCATTATCTTTATGCCGGAGTTCCGGATGTCTTCTGAAACGCGGGCCGCAGGAGATAAAGACGGCAGACGTATCATTCCTGTACGTTTGCTGACAGCACAAGGGGCCTTTGCGCTCAGCAGTTTCAGCGTTGCTTTCATGCACGGCAACAGTCAGGCTTTGGCTATGATGCCGGCCAATATGGCGGCATTAGGCTGCGGACTCTATCTCGTGGCGGATTTGATAAAAAATAAAAAATAGTTCCGGAGGAGGAATAATTATGAGTGAGAACAGAAAAATTAAATTTACTACCAATAAGGGTGTTTTTGTAGCGGAGATGTTTGAAGACAAAGCGCCGCTTACTACCGGAAATTTTATCGAGCTGACGGAAAAAGGATACTACAACGGCATTATTTTTCATCGCGTTATTGACGGTTTTATGATTCAGGGCGGCGATCCGACCGGCACCGGCATGGGTGGTCCGGGGTACCACATTAAAGACGAATTCGGAGCAGGTCTTGAACACGATGATGAAGGTGTGCTTTCTATGGCTAATGCAGGACCGAATACCGGCGGCAGTCAATTCTTTATTACTTTGGCGCCTACTCCGTGGCTTAACGGGCATCATGCTATTTTCGGAAAAATAGTTGAAGGTATGGATGTGGTTCGCTTGATAGGCGCTTTGCCTACAGATTTTCGTGATCGTCCTCGCGAACAGGTTACCATGGAGAAGGTGGAGGTCATAAAATAAATGAGGTTTTTCGTATATATACTGCGCTGCAGAGACGGCAGTTTATATACAGGCTGGACCAATAATTTGGAGCAACGCGTTGCCAAGCATAATGACGGTAAAGGCGCTAAGTATACTCGCGGGCGTACGCCTGTGATTTTGGTGTACAGTGAGGAAGTGGAGAGTAAAGCGGTCGCTTTGCACAGAGAATGGGAGTTGAAGAAGCTTCCACGTGCGGAAAAAATTAAACTCATTTATAAAAATTGAGTGAATTTTCAGAAAATTTATTGATTTTTAAAAATGCCTGCTATATAATTTATTGCGGAAGCTTTTTGCGTACCAATTTATGTATAGGAGGCATTTGCTATGATTGGCAGAGTAAGATGGTTTGACGACGAGAAAGGCTACGGTTTTATTCAAGACAGAGACGGCAATGATGTTTTCGTACATTTCTCGGATATTTTACAGAGGGGTCATAAGACGTTGGAGAATAATCAGGTGGTAGAATATGATCTTCTCGACAGCGAGCGCGGTGCTCACGCGACAAACGTTTGTGTTCTAGCGCGCATACCTCAATATTAAAAAAAGGTCGGCATTTTTGCCGACCTTTTTTATGCGAAAAGAGCACTGTGCAAGCTCCCCGAACGACGTTACCTGTCACTGATCGAAGCGATCAATCTTGGTCGGTTGGCTGAAATAAGGCGAAGTGGTATAATAGAATCGTAGTATGGTGCAAGTACCGGAATAATTTTCTACGGATCATGTAAGGAATAAACCTGGGAGCATAGTGACGGATAAACTGTGTTATGTCATCGACGATATGCAGGGCGAGTGTTTCATAAAGGTTGCGGGAGGTGTTTATGAGGAAATATTTTTTATCGCTAATGATTTTTTGCTGTCTGCTGTTGACAACTGTTCAGGCAAAAGCCGCGTCAATAAATTTAAGTGAAGAATATTTGGATAAATATTTTACTTCCGTGGCTGCGGCATCGTGCGTTGGCGTATATAAACCTGACAAGTCGCATGAGTTTGATTATTTGCGCAATTACGGATGGCAGATTGATACATATAAGGGGCGTTCCGAAGACGGCGCAGAAACGAATTACTCTTTGGCGCATAATTATATCGAAACTTTGGGTAAGCATATTTATATCATGACCTTTCGCGGTAGCGTGTCCAAAAATGACTGGCAGCTGAATTTGAAAACGGACAGAGTTCCGTACGGCGGAAGTGATCTGCCGACGATGGAAGCTTTAGCTCAGCGGAAAGCTGACCGTGATGAACCTGCCGTGCACAGAGGATTTAATTCATATACGCTGTCCGTGTTGAAAGATTTTGTTTTGGACGAAAGCGGCAACTTCAGGGATTTGTTCCGGAAGATAATAAATGATGACGATGTGCATTTGATTCTGACGGGGCACAGTTTGGGCGGCGCCGTAGCAACCTTATTGGGAGAACGGTTGACCGAGTTGGGTGTGCCCAAGGAAAAATTTACAGTTATTTCTTTCGGAGCGCCTGCAGTCGGCAACAATGCTTTTGCAGAGCAGTACGGAAATAAGATAAATTTGCTGCGAATCACCAACAGTAAGGATCCTGTACCGGGAAGTTTGCAGACATTTTTTGGCGGGTACAAGCAGTTCGGCGAACACTATGTGTACGGAGTTTCTTCCAAAGTGAGCAGCGTACAGCACGATTCCGCCATGTATTTTGATTACAGCGTCAGCGAATATTATAAAGCGTATGACGAGGAAATAGCTGCCGGAAGGATTGCGCCGATTCCGGACACTTACGTTACTGAAGGAATTCCGACAGTTGCTGTGTGGATGGTGAGTGGCGATGGCAGCGACGTGATAAAATCAGTGGTGGACAGCAGCCGCTTTTTTACTGGAGAGTTGCAGGCAATGCTGCCATCGCGCATCGTTATGAGCAGAAATTTGAGAACCGATGAGCTGGCTGCTCAGGATTATGTGGGCGTGAGCAGAGCGAGCGGTGCCGAGTACATATTTGTTTGCGAATTGGGAGGCAGCAGAGCCAGGACAGATGATTATCATTTTATGCTTGTGAACTGCAGTCTTTATAAAAGTGACGGCAGGCTTGTGTTTATAAACAGCTGGGCTAAAAAAGTGACTCCGTCTATCGGCAATATACATGTTGCAGGTGTTATCCTTTCGGAAATAAGCAAAGAGCTGCGTAAGGAGATGCCGTTCGTAGCATTGGGAACTGCGGCCGGAGCGAGCAGGATGTGAATGGATATGAGTGAAAATTTTTTAACAGGGTTGGAACGGGAGTTGCAGCAATGCAGCCAATGTCATCTGAGAAAGGATGCGTTGGCGCCGGTAGGCTGGTACGGTGCGGTTGAAAGTCCCATAGTGTTTGTCGGCGAAGGACCGGGAGGTGTGGAGGATGAGTACGGCTGTCCTCTTATAGGCCCGTCGGGGCAGTTGTTGGACAAGGCCTTGTGGGCCGCAAAAATGACCAGGGACAGAGTGCTTACAACAAATGTTATCAAATGCAGACCTAAGGGAAATCGTACTCCGGATCTGGCTGAAGCCTCAGCTTGTGCCAAGATATGGTTGGATCGAGAGCTGGAGTTACTTAAACCCAAAGTGATTGTGGCTCTGGGAGGAGTGGCCATGCATTATCTCGGTGACGCAGATATGCGTATCACAAGGGACAGGGGGCGCTGGTTCAAAACGAAACATGGGTTTGACTGCATTGCGACTTTTCATCCGGCTTATCTGCTGCGGTTATACGGAAAGCAGTTGGTTGACGCGAAATGGAACGTTTTCCATGATTTGGAAGCTGCGCGCAATAAAGCAGCGGAGCAAGTTCCTGACTACAAATTTATGTCGGAGGAAAAAACAGATTTATTCAAAATTTTTTCCAAGCGTATTAAATAAAATCTGATGTAAATGACGGAGAAGGTGCTGAACATGTTTAATTACGGATTGCTTGCCACAGCGATATGCTTCGCTTCGGGAATTTTTTTCGGAGCGTGGTTACGCTGCCGCTTAGGTAAAAAAATTACGTGGCTGTCCAGCAGATTCGGTTGGTTGAATTTCGTGCTTACCATGCTGGGTTGCGGTGCGTTAGGTTTCGTATGTTTCAGCATTTTTACGGAACGTTGGTTTTTTTGCAACGGGTGGTATTTGTTTTTCTGTTTGGGCGTATTGGGGGGATATTTGCTTTGGGGTGCAATTTCGTACGGCCCTTTGACTATGGTATCGGAAGGAAGACCGGTCGCTGCCGGTTTGCTGGCAGGAGGTTATGTGATTGCCGGAATGTTGGCGGCAATGGGCGGTGCTGCTCTAGGTAAAATATTTTAGTTTAGTGTAAAGCAGGAGGTTAATTATGCAGAATAAGAAATGGATAGCGGTAGCTTTAGTATGCGGATTTATTTTTGGAAGCGGTACAAGTGTGGCGCAGGCAAGTTTTCTCGGAAAAATCCTCAAAGGAGGAGCAATCGGTGCCGTTGTTAACGCAACATCTGAAAATATCAATGATGCTATCAATTCAATTACGGCAAAGTACGGTGTCAGCAGTGAAGACGCAACTAAGGTGGTTCCCATCATTGCAGTCGGCGACGGAAGTCGCGCCGGAGCGGCGCAAGTTTCAGGGCCGAAAAGTAAGGTTGATTTGTGCAAAGCTGCGCTACAAATTGAGCAAACCGTTTTCGGCATAAGAGCGGTTGTACTCATACCTGTCGACAGGCTTGACGTGCAAAATGTCAAGCGCGTTCAGGGAGTCGGCGTGAGCGCTCAGATTGACGTTAAAATTTAAAAGGTATTGGTATAACTAAAGGATGAGCAAATAAGTTTTGTTCATCCTTTTATATTATTTTCAAAAACATGTAAAAATGATAAAATAGATAGGACGTCTTTGCAGAAGACACAGATATATCACAAAAAATCTCCCTACTAATGTAGTATGCTATTGTATTTGTTTTTGTTTATGGATATAATAAAGAAAAGACAAATTCCTACCTTAAATTAGGGAATTAAAAATGGAGGATGAAAATGGCTGAAGAGTTATTGAAGGTGAATAACCTGCAAGTTGATATTGAGGACAAAAATATTTTGAAGAATATAAATATGACGATCAAAGTAGGAGAAACTCATGTGCTGATGGGACCTAACGGTGCCGGTAAATCAACTTTAGGCTACTCGTTGATGGGTAATCCGCGTTATACCATCAAGAGCGGCAATATTATTTTTGACGGGGAGAATATCACTAATATTACAACTGATAAAAGAGCTAAGGCCGGAATGTTTCTATCTTTTCAGAATCCTTTGGAAGTCGCAGGTATTTCCTTGGGCTCATTTTTACGTACGGCTTTAGAGCAACAGCGGGGACATAAAATTAAACCGTGGGATTTTCGCAAAGAATTGAAACAAGTGATGGAACTTTTGCAAATGGATCCGCAGTATGCGGAACGCGATCTCAATGTCGGCTTCAGCGGAGGCGAAAAGAAAAAAGCTGAGATTCTCCAGTTGCTTATGCTGAATCCCAAACTTGCCATTTTGGATGAAACAGACAGCGGTCTTGATGTTGATGCGGTAAAAATTGTATCTCAAGGAATCAGAATTTTTCAGGAGCAACGGCAGGGAGCTCTTTTGATAATTACTCATAACGCTAAAATTCTTGAAGCGTTGCGAGTTGACAAGACGCACATACTGGCACATAACACCATCGTTAAGAGTGGAGGCGCCGAGCTGATAGATGTTATCAATGAGAAGGGATTTGAGGAATATCTGCAAAGATAACCCCATATTGGAGAAGAATGTATGGAAGAGAAGACATATGTAGAGGATATAGACAGGAGTATTTATGATTTCCGCAATGAGGATAAAGATGCTTATCGTATCGAAAAAGGACTCAGCAAGGAAATTGTTAGCAAACTGTCTGAAGAAAAAAACGATCCGCAATGGATGCGAGAGTTCAGACTGCAGGCGTTAGATGTTTACAACGAACTGCAGGTGCCTCAGTGGGGACCGGACATAAGCGGATTGAATATTGACGATATTGCTACTTACGTAAAACCTAAGACAAAGATGCAGGACAATTGGGAAGAAGTGCCGGACGATATAAAGGCGACTTTTGACCGCCTCGGAATTCCGCAGGCGGAGCGGGCTTCTTTGGCCGGTGTCGGTGCGCAGTACGATTCCGAGCTCGTGTACCATAATGTCCGTAAAGAGGTTGAAGAGCAGGGTGTGGTTTATACCGATATGGAAAGCGCTCTTAAAGGTCCTTATGCGGAAATGGTGCGGGAGCATTTTATGAAGTTGGTAACCGTAAGAGATCATAAATTTGCCGCTTTGCACGGGGCTGTATGGTCCGGCGGATCGTTCGTCTATGTACCGAAAGGCGTATCCGTAGCAATTCCGCTTCAGTCCTATTTTCGTTTGAATGCTAAGGGTGCCGGACAATTTGAACATACGCTGATCATTGTTGACGAGGGGGCCGATTTGCATTTTATCGAAGGATGTTCAGCACCTAAATATAACGTGGCCAATCTTCATGCCGGCTGCGTGGAACTCTTTGTGAGAAAGAACGCCAAGCTGCGCTATTCTACCATAGAAAATTGGTCTAAGAATATGTATAACCTCAATACAAAAAGAGCTGTTGTTGAAGCAGGCGGCACTATTGAATGGGTATCGGGATCCTTCGGTTCGCACATCTCCTATTTATATCCCATGAGCATTCTTAAGGGTGATGATTCGCGGGCAGAATTTACCGGAGTGACTTTTGCCGGCGAAGGACAAAATCTTGATACGGGTTGTAAAATTGTTCACAGCGGTCAGAGAACTTCTTCGGTTGTAAATACGCGTTCCATTTCCAAGAGCGGCGGCATAAGTACATTCCGCAGTTCTGTAGTTGTAGCAAGCACGGCTAAGCAGGCAAAATCTTCTTTCTCCTGCCAGAGTTTGATGCTGGACGATATTTCGCGTTCCGATACTATCCCGGCGATGGATGTGAGAACCAAAGATGCGGATATCGGCCACGAGGCTAAGATTGGACGTATAAGTGATGAAGCGGTTTTTTATCTTATGAGCAGAGGAGTAAGTGAAGAAGAAGCCAAGGCGATGATTGTCAGTGGTTTCGCCGACAATGTTTCCAAGGAGCTTCCTCTGGAATATGCCGTGGAAATGAATAATTTGATCAGGATGGAAATGCAGGGCAGCATTGGCTGATGCAGGAAAGGTATGCGATGGATTCTGTAGATTTGACAGTAAATAGATTGCCTGTGCCGACCTGGAACAGGCTGAAGATGAATGAAAGCAAAGTCACTGTTTCTCTTGCTGATGGCGGTTGCAAACCGGTTATTTCTTTGCAGGGGAATATCTGCTTGCGCCAAAGTGATTGCAGCGATTCGGCAGGTTGCTGCAGGATTGCAGGCGCGTGTCCCGTTCACGGAGACGGTTTTTCCGATATTGAGACCGGTATGGGAGCGGCGGTATCTGGATTGGGTACACCGAGCGTGTTGCAGGTCATTGCCGAGTGTGATGAAAAAGGTGTAGCCTCTCTGAATTTTGATTATGCGGACGGTTCGTCGAAATATAATTTGATAGAAATAGAAGCGAAACCGAAAAGTGATATTACCGTATATATGACATATATAGCATCAGCAAATGCGGGCGGTACGGCGTCTGTGCAGACGAAAATAATCGCCGGCGAGGGTGCTAAAGTACGGCTGGTACAGATTCAGCTTTTGGGGAAAAATTTTCTGCATCTCAATGATGTGGGCGCGGAGCTAAAAAAAGATTCCTCATTGGATGTGGTGCAGCTGCAACTGGGAGCATCCAAGATATATAACGGAGCAAAGGCCAAGCTTGCCGGAGACAGCAGCAATTTTTCCTGTTCCGTAGGGTACTACGGTCGTGAAGGACAGCATTTGGATATGAATTTCGTTGCAGACCATTACGGCAAAAAAAGCACCAGCTTTATGACCGGCGACGGAGTATTACAGCAAGGCGCTTTTAAAATTTATCGCGGCACTATAAATTTTAAACGTGGATGCGTGGATGCCGAGGGAGAGGAGCAGGAAAAAGTTCTTCTCCTGAGCGATGATGTTGTCAACCAAAGTATCCCCTTGATACTTTGCGCCGAAGAGCAGGTTCAGGGAAATCACGGAGCCAGCATTGGCCGTTTAGATGAGAGTTTGTTGTTTTATCTGTGCAGTCGCGGCTTTGATGAAAGGCAGGCCACCGATATGATGGCAAAAGCCAGTATAGAGGCGTTACTCCATAAGGTGCAGGATGAAAAAATAGTTCAGGTGGTGGAGCGTTATTTGGAGGGAGTTACTGTAGATGCACGGTAATGAAATTTTAAAAACAGATTACAAGAAAGACTTTCCGTTATTGGCTAATAACGCTGTGGCTTATCTTGATAATGCGGCAACAACTCAGAAGCCTCAGTGCGTTATGGATGCGGAGATGGATTTTTATAAAATGCATAATGCCAATCCTTTGCGCGGATTATACAGATTGGCTATGGAAGCTACGGACATCTATGAAGATTCTCGGCAAGCCGTCAAAAATTTTATCAACGCGGCTCATGCGGAAGAGATAATTTTCACAAGAAACGCTTCGGAAAGTCTTAATCTGGTGGCTTACAGTTACGGACTTGCCAATCTGCGTGAGGGTGATGAGATAGTAACGACTATCGTTGAGCATCACAGCAATATGTTGCCTTGGCGCATGGTAGCTGAAAAGACAGGCGCAGTTGTAAAATATATTGAATGCACTGAAGATGGAAGTATTAGCGATGAAGCTGTCGATGCCGCAATCGGTTCGAAGACGAAACTGGTGGCCGTTGCGCAAATATCAAATGTTTTGGGATGTTTAAATCCTGTTGATAAAATCATCGCCGCGGCGCATGCTGTCGGTGCCGTTGTCGTTATCGACGCAGCTCAAAGCGCACCGCATATGAAAATAGATGTTCAGTCTTTGGATGCGGATTTTTTAGCTTTCAGCGGTCACAAAATGTTCGGTCCGATGGGGATAGGTGTGCTTTACGGCAAGAAGACTCTTCTGGAGGAGATGCCTCCTTTTCTTCGCGGCGGAGAAATGATAAGCATTGTCAGCCGTGACGGACAGGAGTATGCTCCGTTGCCTCATAAGTTTGAAGCAGGAACGGTCAATGCGGCAGGAGCTGCAGGTCTGAAGGCTGCTATAGATTATATTTCCAAAATCGGCTTTGATGTAATTTGTGCAAGAGAAGAAGCTCTGACAACTTATGCTTTTGAAGGCATGAAAAATGTACCCGGAGTAAAAATTATAGGAGCAGATGCAGCTGAGGGACATAAAGGAATATTGACCTTTTTGCTGGAAGGGGTGCATCCTCACGATATCGCCGCTATTCTGGATGCTGATGATATTAACATCAGAGCCGGCAATCATTGCGCACAGCCGCTGCTGGATCATTTAGGAACCGGAGCAACGGCAAGAGTCAGCTTCGCCTTCTACAATACGCTTGAAGATGTTGACAGGTTTTTGACATCTTTGGGGGGAATAAGGGAGAAAATGGGATATGGCAGATAACAGAAGTTTTTATAATGAGATTTTGATAGATCACAACATGCATCCCAATCATAAGCACGAGTTGGATGACGCAGATTTGGAGATGCGCGGATATAATCCGACCTGCGGTGATGATATTACACTGAAACTGAAAGTCGAGAACGGTGTGATTACCGGAGGCGCTTTTCAGGGCAACGGCTGTGCAATTTCTCAAGCTTCGGTGGATATGATGCTTGATTTGGTAGTGGGACGTCCGCAGGAAGAGGCTCTGCATCTGTCCGATATTTTTTTACGAATGATTAAGAATCAAGCTTCAGCGGAAGAGATTGAAGAGCTGGAAGAGGCTTCCGCACTGCAAGATATTTCTCATATGCCGGCGAGAGTGAAATGCGCCGTACTCGGATGGCACACTTTAGAACAACTTTTGCGTAAATAAAAAACAGCACCCCAAAAGGGGTGCTGTTTTTTATTCACTGTTACGCATCCTTAGGTGAAAATTTGGGAGTTTGTTCGTCGCAATCCAACCAAAAACCGGCATGAGCGAAACGCAGTCCGAGTTCCGCGGCGGCCAGGCAGAGGAGGAAATCAGGACCGATTTGCAAAATACCGCAGTAAAAAATTACCCACCACAGTGAAACAGGAGCTGAGATGACATAGTTGGATACTACGTAAAACCAGATAAGTCCGAACATATAAACTACGGCCATGCCTATAAGATTAACTCCCAACAAATGCATTAAATTACGTTTATTTAACGATCGGGAAAACTTTCCGCAGACGTAGGCTTGAACAATAAATCCGAGCAGGTATCCGAAAGTAGGTTGTGCAATATATCCGGGGCCGCCTCCGGAGGCGAATACCGGAATACCGACAAGGCCCATGACAACATAGGCTAAAACAGCCAACATTCCCAGACGAGCTCCTAAAACAAGACCCGCAAGCAGCGTAAATAAAAATTGCAGGGTGTAGACATCGTTGCCGATAGGGATACGTATAAATGTTCCGGCTGTGATAAGCGCTACAAAGAGTGCGCACATTATAAGTTCGCGAATTTCTATTCTCTTTTTCAAAGATGACTCCTCCTAAAAATATAGTACGCTCTTAGCATACGCCATTTATAGCTTGTTGTCAACTTTAAAAACAAAATGGTTTACCAAAGTGCGCAAGATGAAGTTGTATCGCAATAAATTGTGGTGCATTGCCGAGTAAAAATTAAGAGCAGAAAATAATTTTCTGCTCTTAATTTTGTAAATGCGTGAGATAAAATTTTGCCTGTCATTTAAATTAATCATAAATTTTCACATAGGGTAAAAGAGTAAAATTGTAAATATTTATGACTTATAAAATTATATAATTTTATAAGTATGTTTTAAAATGATTGAATATTTTTCTAAATTTATCAACATAAAAATTTAAAAAAGTTAAGATAATTTACTGAAAATAAGCGGATATAATTATAAGATTTATCATAATATATATAATTAATTCATATATATTATGATATTAGTAATTATTGACATTAAGTAAATAATATGGCAAAATGTACAGGAAAATATTAAGAAGAGGTGTGAATACGTTGAAAAGAAAAAATATTGTATCAGTTATATTAGCTGCACTGCTCAGCAGTGTCTGTATGTCGACGATGGCCGCAGAAAACAAGTATCAAACATTTTTTCTTGATAAGTTAATAGTTGAAGCAGATGCTTACGTGCCGGGAGAATATGTTAATAATGCAGGTGCGGTTGGAATTATGGGAAAAAAGAGTGTTATGCGGACTTCTTTTAGTATGACGAATATCGCTCAAAAAAATTTAGACATTTTTTTAGGTCCTAATGAACCTTTGGATAAAGCTTTAGTTGGAGTACCGTCAGTTCGAGCATCCGGAAGCATTTTGCACGGAGATTTTTCCGTGCGAGGTTTTCGTTCAAACGGCACTTCGATGTATGTCAATGGTGTGCATGGCGTAATGACGCAATTCAATTTGCCGATGTTTGCTATGGAGGGGATTGATATTGTGTCCGGACCCAATTCGATGTTGGGAAGCAGTGGAGTGCAGTATGAATCAAACACTGCCGGAGGCATAATAAATGCGAGAAGCAAAAGAGCCGGCAAAGAAAATTTCATTAAATACAAACAGACATTTTCGGGCAAGGGTTCTTACGGAGAATATCTTGATGTGAGTCAAAGGCTTGGTAAAGATAACGCGTGGGGAGTTCGTTTGAATACGGAGCTGCTCAACGGAGAAACAGCTGTTAACGATGCGAATATGAAGGCTAAGGGTGTAGCTGTGAATATTGATCACAACAGCAAGAAAAGCAATACAAACTTATTCGCCAACTACAGAGATTTAGATATTTATAATGGCATTCGTTGGTTTAAACTTGCCAATGGCGGCACATATAAAGTTTCCGGAATGAGTGGGACGATAATACGAAATATTCCGGGAGTGACGGGGCTTCCGGATGCACCCGACGGTGGCAGAAATTATGCGGCTGAGGGGACGTGGAAAGCCGGGTACGGATGGTTTGCCACTCTCAATCATGAGCAGTATCTTAGCGACAGATGGTCGTTGTTCGCCAATTTTGGTTACAGCAGGCAAAAGTTGAATCAGAATATATCACCTAACATGAGCTCTTATTGGTTGACGGACGATTTGGGAAATTATGATCTTATTCAGACAAACAGTGCTACGCCGCAGCGTTCGTACTACGCTCAGGTCGGTTCAAAAAATAAATTCAATACCGGAGATGTTAAACATGAAATTATTTTCTCCGCCGATAAAGCGTGGAGAAACAGAAACGGGTCAAATACAGTTCCGGGAAGCAGATATCTGGGGCAGGCAAATATTTACAGCGGAATTTTAAATCAGGAGCATAATGCAGGTATTATTGGTTACACTACAAGACCGAATAATAAGACTGCACTTTGGGGCATTTCTGTTCTTGACAATATGGAATACGGGAAATGGAATTTGATGTTGGGCTGGCATAAGCACGGAGCTGATGCCCGTTCGTGGGATGTCAAAAATAAAGTTTATAAATCTGTAAAATCATCGGCGTCGTGTCCGACTTATTCGTTGAGTTACAGACCGGAAGAGAGCGTACTGATTTACGGTAATCATGCAGAAAATTTTGATATCGGAACTGCTGCCGGTTCGAGTTATGCAAATGCCGGAGAGGTTTTGCCGCCTTCAAAAACAAAGCAGGATGAAGTGGGCATTAAATACGCCGTTAAAAACGGTATTTATACCTTGGCATACTTTGATATCGATCAGGCCGGAAATGTTAGCGTGAACAAAGACGGGAAAAATTATTTTGTGCAGGATGGCAGGGTAAACCATAAGGGAGTCGAATTCAGCTACAACGGCAAGATTGCAGGAAAATGGTACGGTATGGTAGGCGCGGCGTATATGGATGCACGCTATAAAAATATGGGAACGGCGTCGTACAAGAACGGGAAACGTGTTTCCGGGCAGGGATTCTGGAATGCGTCGGCTGCTTTGGAGTATAAAGCTGACGATAAGTTCAGCGTTATAGGCAGAGCGACATACACGGGAAGGACTCCTTTCTATACGGTGAATTACAATACCAGTACTGTAACCGACAAAAGTAAACAGTTGCAAGCTCCTGCATATACTGTAATTGATTTGGGTGTTATCTACAATACAAAAATAAATAATACGCCTGTAAAACTATCCGCCATGTGCTATAACCTGCTGAATAAGGATTATTGGATCGTAGCTCGCGGAGATCAAGTTTATCTTTCCACGCCGCGTACCTTCTCTTTAGCAGCAGAATTCAAGATTTGATCTGAAAAACTCGATATTTGGAGAATTTATGATATTTTCAGTATGAACACAATGATAGGTATGCGATGTCTGTACGCTCTTCTTTTGTTCATGATTTATGGTACGGCAGTTCAGGTGACGGTTGCCACGACAGAAAATCCCTATTCATTTAAAGCAGGATAGGGATTTCTGTTGTTTAAGTTTTAATAATTGAGGTATGTTCATGAAAACATGGCGGAAATATACAGTATGCATATTGGTCATTCTGCTGACAGCGATATATTTTGGCAATTGTTGGGGACGAACAGGTCGAAGCGGTGAACCGGAGATTGTTTTGGCCGCGGCAAGAGATCTCGCTCCGGGTAACAAAGATCCATATTTTTCATCGATTATTTTGAAGACTTGGGAGCCGTTGATCGGCATTTCGGATGCCGGAGAGGTGCAGCCAAAATTGGCAGTCAGCTGGCAAACCGATGCAACGTGCAGGGAGTGGACTTTCGATTTGCGCAAAGGAGTTATTTTTCAGGACGGTACTCCCTTTGACGCAGATGCCGTTTTAGCCAATTTTATACGATATAAAAATATGGGATATCGTCCATCGACCTTTTACGGGTTTATGATTGAACGTATATATCCGTATTTGCAACGTGTTGAAAAGCTGGATGCATACACTGTGAAACTTTATTTTGCAAAATCGGTTCCCATGCTGATCTATCGTATGGCCGGATGGGGGAGCGCTATGTACAGTCCTCACTGCTTTAATGAGGCTACAGGTGAGTGGACGGGAACAGCTATAGGAACAGGACAATTCAAGATAGTTGAAAGGAAGATTAATGAGTACGTTATTTTGGAACGTTTTGCAGATTATTACGGTTCCAAGTCCAAGGCTCAGCGAATAAAAATTAAAGTTATTCCTGCACCGGAAACGAGATATTCGGCGCTCAAGTCCGGAGAAATACAAGGTGTGATAGATTTGGGAGGTTTGCCTCCGATACTGGCTGAAGAATTGTTGAAAGATGAAAAATTTGCCGCGGATTCTGCCAAGTCTACTATTTCGCATTATTTGACTTTGAACGGAGGAAGGTATCCTTTTTCCAGGGAAGAAATGCGTTTAGCGCTCAATCTTCTTGTTGACAGAGAAAAAATAGTCCAGCATTATTTCAGAAATATCGGCACGCCGACAATGAGTTTTCTTAACAGTACGAATCCGTTTGCTGAAATAGTGCCTGCATATACAGACCGTAAAAAAGCCGTTGCGCTTGCAAAAAATGTTTTGCACGGCAAACGCGCCAAGATTAAATTTATTATTCATCAATACGGTGTAGCCCGCTATCCTTACAAGGTCATTGCGGAATATTTGCAGTCTGAGATGCGTGTGCTGGGATTGGATGCTGAAATTGTTATTGTGGACGGTATGTCGCAAAAAAAGGTTCTTGCAGAAGGCGATTTTGATATTTCCATAGGCACGCGAGGTTTGGGTAATCTTGATCCGACATCTTTATTGTACGATTTTTTTGCTTCCGGCGGTTCCGTGAATAATATGAACGGTATAAAATATTGTAATCCTGTTGTGGATGAATGTTTCAAAAAACTTGCTCATGAAAATCTTATTGACGAAAGAGCGAAGCTCTATCGCCGGATAAATAATGAATTGATTGAACATCCGGCACTTGTACCGCTTATGGAGGACAGGAATTTAGCTGTGTACAGTAAAAGGTTAACGGGTTATAAAGCCTGCGTTTATGGCATTACTTTGGATGAGGTATGTTGGTCAAAGCAAGAGGTGAATTCATAAATGAGGAAGTTTCTCTGTTTTGCACTTAGAAAATTTGTTGTATTGCTTTTCTTTCTTGCAGGTATAACATTGGTGGCATTTCTTTTAGGTGTTGCGGCTCCAGGAGATCCTGCGCTCGCAGTTATGACGATGGACGGTATAACGGAGCCTACGGTGGGACAACTTGCCGTTTTAAGGCATGAGATGGGGCTTGATTTGCCCTTGTACGAACAGTATATCCGTTGGCTTTTAGGAGCAGCGCTAGGAGATTTTGGAACATCATATATAACAGGCAGACCTGTTTTGCAGGAGCTTGTCACTCGATTTCCCGTCACTTTTAAATTGTCGGTGTGTGCCTTGGGATGGGTTGTTTCTTTAGGGATACCTTTAGGTTTGTGGTCGGCGATGAAACTTAACAAGCCGGCAGAAATTTTTGTCAGGTTCGTAGTCATATTTTTTCTTTCCGTACCCGGATTTTGGCTGGCTATCATTTTAATTATGATATTGTCGGAAGAGCTTACTCTTTTGCCTTCCAGCGGTTATGGAACTTTCAGGCACTGGTTGATGCCGTCATTTGTATTGGCGGCGGGGAGCGCTGCTGCTGTGGTGAGAGTTCAAAAAGTTGCGGCACTGGAGGTTATGGAAAAAGATTTCGTTCTGACTGAGCGCGCTAAAGGTCTTCCTTGGGATTTTGTCATAAAGAAACATGTTTTCCCCAACGCATTGATGCCGGTAATAACTATGTTGGGAACTTTTTTTGGAGCTGTATTGGGAGGTTCAGTCATAGTTGAAGATTTATTCTCACTTCCCGGAATAGGGAGCTATGTTTTAAGCGCGGTGTGGAGCAGGGATTATCCTGTTATTCAGGGGTATGTTGTTGTCAGCGGTACTGTATTTGTCGTTTTTAATTATTTGGTGGATATGAGCTATTATTTACTTAATCCGTTGATTCGTATCGAGGAGAAAAGATGATGAAAAATTTTACGCAACTATCGATGCGCTACAAATTGGCTGCTGCTTTTATAGTCTGCATTATTGCTGCGGCAATTTTCGCGCCGTGGTTGGCTCCATACGATCCTGTTGCGGTATCTACGGAAGAAATATTGCAGCCGCCTTCTGTTGAGCATTGGCTGGGAACAGATGCGTTAGGTAGAGATATTTTAAGTCGTTTGATCTTCGGCGCCGGAACTTCTGTCGCTTTCGCAGTGGCCGCGGCGTGTTGCACGATGTTTGTCGGAGTTGCGATGGGCATGCTTGGCGGATATTATGGCGGGAATACGGATAAATTTATTCAGGTTCTTGTCAATTTGTGTCAAGGACTTCCCGGAATGAGCCTTATGATAGTTATTGCCGCCGTCATGCCGGAAAACGATTTGCGCCTGGTGATTGCCGTGACGGTAACATCGTGGGCGGGATTTTCAAGAATTGTTCGCAGCGAAGTCATACGTATAAGTCATCAGCAATACATAGAATCGGCAAGAAGCATCGGCGCCGGAAGTTTTTATATTTTGCGCCGTCATGTTTTCCCAAATGCGGTTCCTGTATTGATCGTGTTGCTGAATTTGAAAATAGGAACATCTTTGCTTTCCGCTTCCGCCTTATCATATTTGGGACTTGGCGTTTCTCCTCCAGTTGCCGACTGGGGAGTAATGATAAGTGATGCGCGCGTATATTTTCGCAGCTATCCTTTAATGATTCTAGCTCCGGGAATTTGTATCACATCATTTTGTATGGCGATTAATTTGGTGGGGGACGGACTTAGCGAAATGTTGAGTTTGAAGCGGAATAGTACTGAAAAGAGCGTGATCGGAGGCTGAGTTAAGCTGTGGATATAATTGTGAAGGATCTTTCTGTTTCCTTTTCTTTACCGGGGAAAAAAGTAAAGGTTTTGAAGCACATAGACGTTCGGTTTCCGCAAGGAATGATAACCGCCGTTATCGGTGAGTCGGGAAGCGGTAAATCAGTGTTGGGGACTTCTGTCGTAGGTTTGTTGGAGAAAAATGCGGAGTTTTGCGGCGAAGTCTTTCATGGAGAGCGTGATTTGCTGAAAGCGGATGAAAAAGAAAAGAATTTTGCGCGAGGAAGAGTTATTAGTTGGATAGCGCAAAATCCTCCAGCCGCGCTTTCACCGTTACTAAGGACCGGGGAATTGCTTTCGGAAATATTTTTTTACAGAGGATGTAAGACGCCGAATGCTGTTAAAGCGGCGTGCATGTCTCATTTGAGAAAATTCGGCTTTGAGGATCCTGAAAGAGTATATGAAAAATATCCTTGCGAATTGTCAGGTGGTATGGCGCAAAGAGTTCTTGCTTCAATGATGACCGTGGAGAAACCGGAATGGATTATTGCAGACGAGCCTACCAAGGGACTTGATCCGTTGGTACGGAAAGAGGTAGCGGAAATGTTCCTGCAAATGAAATCGGAACAAAGTACGGGTATCATTCTCATAACTCACGATTTGCGTCTGGCGGAGAAAATAAGTGACCATACGGTAGTGATGTATGCCGGAGAGATTATGGAAAGCGGTCTGACGCGGGAAGTATTTGCCGCACCCAGGCATCCGTATACGGAGGCGTTGTTGAAAGCGCAGCCGGATCGCGGTATGAAACCGATTAAGGGTGGAGAATATCATATAGCCGGCAGCGGCTGTGCATTCGGAAAAAGGTGTGATTGTTATGACGGCCTGCATTGTGCAGAACAGCAGGTCATGTGTATAAAGAGGGAGCATTTTGTGAAGTGTTGGAGGGAAACGCGAAGTGACGATTTTGACAGTGAAAAATCTGAGTAAAAGTTTTTACAGCGGTTTTCTCCGGAGAAAAGAGTACAAAGCCCTGGACAATATTTCTTTCAACGTGGTTCAGGGAGAGACACTGGGGATTACGGGAGGAAGCGGAGCCGGTAAATCCACGTTGGTAAGATGCATGACCGGATTGCTGCGCCCGGATAAAGGCGAGATTTTTCTGGAAGGCAAAGACATTTCGGATTTGCAGGGTAGGAATACTTTGGAAACTAGGAGGAAGATGCAGCTCCTTTTTCAAAACCCCGAGTTGTCCTTAGATCCAAGGATGACTGTGCGCGAATCTGTCGAAGAAATTTTTGCCGTTCATAAATCATTGGGCCTGCAGAAATGTGATGTTGATGTTTTATTCGATCTTTTGCAGCTGCGAAAAAGTTTGTCGGACAGATATCCATATCAGCTTTCTGGTGGAGAGCTGCAGAGAATTTGTTTGTGCAGGCTACTGTTGCTGCAGCCGTCAGTGCTGATATTGGACGAACCCACCTCCATGCTCGACGCATCCGTGCAGGCTCAGATAGTGAGCATTATTAAAGATATTCAACATTCACGCGGCATTACTGTTTTATTCATATCACACGATTTGGCTTTACTCAAAGTTTGCTGCGACAGGATAGGCATACTTTGCGAAGGACAATTGGTGGAGTTGGCGGGAACCGCCGAGATATTTAACTGTCCGCGGCATGAATATACGCAAAGAATAACAGCTGCTTTCGACTATGTGTGACGGTTGAAAATAGCGGTTTAAGTGCAGGGTAACTTGTACAATAAAAAATTTTTTCAGGAGGTTTTGTGATGAAAAGGAAGAGGATTTTGGCGTCTGTTTGCGGAATTGCTGCCTGCATGGGATTGGCTGTGACCGTCAATGCGGCCGAAAACAAATTGTGTTACCATCTGGACGAAATGATTATTGAAGAGGAGGCGTTGGAGAGCGGCTTCGTATCTTCGAAGGACAGAATGGGTATCCTCGGAAGCATAGACGCAATTGATGTGCCTTTTACGCAAAGAAATTATACGGAAAAGACCATCGCTGATTTTTACGATCCCAATCAGCCGTTGAACGGAACTCTTGCCAATAATCCTTCTATAAGGATTGGCAGTCCTACGCCGATGTATACGGATTTTAATTTGCGCGGCATAAATATGAATGCTTCGCACTACTATATAAACGGCATTCCGAATTTATTCAATCAGACGCGCAGTATTCCCGCACACATTTTACAGAGCGTGGAGATTGTTTCCGGACCCTCGACAGTTTTAAACGGTACCACTTTTTCCAACAACGGAACTAACGGTACAGATGCGCCGGTGGGAATGCTGAACGGTATAACCAAAAGAGCTTCACGAGAAAGTCTGACTCGCTATACGCAGCGCTTCTCCGGAAGAAGTAATTTCGCAGAAACAATCGATTTGGGACGACGTTTCGGTAAAAATGATCAATGGGGTGTGAGATTAAATCTTCATAATGAAAATGGCGGGCTTTCTATTAATAAGACCGACGTGCGCGATAAAAATATTTATTTGAACATAGATCACAATAACAGCAAAAGCAGCACAAATCTTTTCGGCGGATATTTCGACTGGTCGGTGAAAGGCGGACAAAGGTGGCTGTATACTACCGGAGTGACCGAATTGATAAAAGCTCCGGAGAACTCCAATAATCTTAGTTTTGCGGAACAAAAGAAAGAAAATCACGGTTATTTGATGACATTAAATCATACCAGATATTTCAGCGATCGTTGGAAAGGTTTTATCAACGCAGGTACAAGCTGCTATAACGAAGAAAAATACGATCCCAATACAGGTTCGCTGATGTTGGCTGATGACGGCAGCCTTACAGGCAAATTCAGAAACTATAAATCAAAAAGCAAAGGATTGTATTGGCAGCTCGGTGTGACTAATGAGAGCAAGATGAACGAACTCAAAAATACTTTGTCTTTTACAGTCGACGGATACAAGTATAAAAGTAAATCTGTAAATTCAGGCAGTAAAAAAGGACAGGCGCTGTTGGAAGGAGATCTTTGGCAAGGAACGCATATAAACGGCGTTCCGATTCTGGCCGGTGATTTGGCCGGTGTTAATTACAGCAGAGAGGGCGGCGCAGCTTTGACTTTGGCCGATAGAGCAGAGCTGGGGAAGGCAGCTGTTGTGACCGCGCTGCAGTACAGAAATACTGAAACCAAAAGTTCTGTGGGACATAAGGTAAGCAAGACCAGTCTGAATCCTTCTTTTGCTTTCGCCTATAAACCTGTCGAGAATCTTTCGTTTTACGTAAGTCACGCACAGTCTTATACAAAACCGGTTGAAGTCGGCAAGAGCTATGACAATGCCGGAGAAATCTTTAAGCCGATTAAAAATAAGCAGAATGAAATGGGAATGAAGTATGAAAACAAAGGAATTTTACACAGCCTGGCACTGTTTGATCTTAATCAGGCCAGCTATATTGTCGAAGATTCCGACGGCCCGTTAGGGAAAAAATATACGCAGCAAGGTCAGAACAGGTATAAAGGTGTGGAATATTCTTTGGCGGGAAAAATTTCTGAAAAGTGGCATGCTATGGGAGGCCTTATGTATTTGCACGGAAGAAAGGAAAGATTGGCTTCCGTTTATAAACATCTCGAGGGTACAGCGACTAACGGTGCACCGAAATGGAATGCCGTTTTAGCGGCGGATTATTCTGCGGATGATAAAAACAGTTTC